>NZ_JBJHAM010000018.1:0-83622 GCF_054051035.1 Blastococcus sp. SYSU DS0619
GCGCGCCCCCGCCGCCCCGCCCCCCCCCCCCCCCCCCCCCCCCCCCCCCCCCCCCCCCCCCCCCCCCCCCCCCCCCCCCCCCCCCCCCCCCCCCCCCCCCCCCCCCCCCCCAGGACCCTTGTTGATCAGGTGACCTGATCAATGTCAGGCGGCGGCCGCCTCCGCGCGGTTGCGCTGGACGAGTCGCCCGCCGACCACGAAGGCCGGGACGGCGCCGAGCAGCATGATCCCGGCGAAGAGCAGCGGCGAGAAGGTCAGCGCCATGGCCAGGGCCAGCGAGGCGACCGCCGGGGCGAGCAGCCGGGCGCTCGTCGCCACCGGTCTGTCCAACGCCGAGATCGCCGCCCGGCTGTACCTGGGGGAGGCGACGGTCAAGACCCACGTCAGCCGGCTGCTGCTCGAGCTGGGGCTGCGCGACCGGGTGCAGGCGGTGGCGTTCGCCTACGAGAGCGGCCTGGTCACGCCGGGCGGACGCTGACGTCCGCCCGTAATCTGGGGCGACCACCGCCGGCTGTCCCCGGACGTCTGTGGTCGTCCCCGAGCCCCTCGAGACTCCCGGAGACCCGTGCTCGCTGTCCTGGCGCTCCACGTGCTGGCCGCCCTGCTGGCGCCCGTGCTCGTCCGGTCGTGGGGCCGGCAGGCGTTCCTCGTGCTGGCGCTCGTGCCGGCGGCGGGCTTCGGCTGGGTCCTGACCCGCCTGCCCGTGGTGACCGGCGGCGGCGCGGTCACCGAGACCGCCCCGTGGGTGCCGGCGCTCGACCTGGGCATCGCCCTGCGGCTGGACGCGCTCGCGCTGCTGTTCGCCCTGCTGGTCACCGGGGTCGGCGCCCTCGTGCTGCTCTACTGCTCCCGCTACTTCGAGCCCGACGACGACGGGGCCGGCCGCTTCGCCGGGCACCTCACCGCCTTCGCCGGCTCCATGCTCGGTCTGGTCCTCGCCGACGACCTGCTCCTGCTCTACGTGTTCTGGGAGCTCACGACCGTCTTCTCCTTCCTGCTCATCGGCGGCACGGGCACCAAGCTCGCTGCCCGGCGGGCGGCGAGCCAGGCGCTGATCCTCACCACGGCCGGCGGCCTGGCCATGCTGGTGGGGCTGATCATGATCGGCGAGACCAGCGGCAGCTACCTGCTGTCGGAGGTCGTCGCCGACCCCGGCAGCGGGCCGTTCCTGGTCGCCGGGACGATGCTCGTCCTCGCCGGGGCGGTCACGAAGTCGGCGATGGTCCCGTTCCACTTCTGGCTGCCGGCCGCCATGGAGGCGCCGACCCCGGTCAGCGCCTACCTGCACGCCGCCGCCATGGTGAAGGCCGGCATCTACCTGGTCGCCCGCTTCGCCCCCGGCTTCGCCGAGGTGCCGGGCTGGCGGCCCGTGGTGCTCGGGCTGGGCGTGGCGACCATGCTCGTCGGCGGCTACCGGGCGCTCCGGCAGAACGACCTCAAGCTGCTGCTGGCCTTCGGCACGGTCAGCCAGCTCGGCTTCCTCATGGTCCTGGTGGGTGCGGGGACCAGGGAGCTGGCCGCCGCCGGGCTGGCGATGACGCTGGCGCACGCGCTGTTCAAGTCCACCCTCTTCCTGACCGTCGGCGTCATCGACCACGCCACGGGCGTCCGCGACCTGCGCCAGCTCTCCGGGCTCGGCCGCCGGCTGCCCGTGCTGGCGGTCGTCGGCGGCCTGGCCGGGGCCTCCATGGCGGGGCTGCCGCCGCTGCTCGGTTTCGTGGGCAAGGAGGCGGCGTTCACCGCGCTGTGGGAGGGCGGCCTGCCCGACCGCACCGCCGCCGTGCTGGTGCTGACCGGGCTGGTCGCCGGGTCGGCGCTCACCGCCGGCTACACGGCCCGCTTCCTGTGGGGTGCGTTCGCCCGCAAGGGCGGCCTGCCGCCCACCGCGCCGGCCGAGCTCATCCACCCGCCGGGGCCGCTGTTCCTCGCCGCGCCGGTGGTCCTGGCCCTGACCGGGCTGGTCGCCGGCCCGGCCAGCCCGCTGCTCGAGCCGCTCGTCGCCGGCTACGCCGACCGCATGCCGCTGATCGCCCCCGAGGCGGAGGAGCTCGCGCTGTGGCACGGCGTCCAGCCCGCGCTGGGGCTGTCCGCGCTCACCCTGCTCGGGGGTGCCGCGCTGTTCGCCGCCCGGCGCCCGGTGTTCCGCCTGCAGCGGCGGCTGGCGGTCGGGGCCTCGGCCGACGAGGGCTACTGGAACACGATGCAGGCGCTCGACCGCGTCGCCGTCCTCGTCACCGGGACCACGCAGCGCGGCTCCCTGCCGGCCTACCTGGGGACGATCCTGGTCGTCGTGCTGGCCCTGCCCGGCTCGGTGCTGCTGTTCCTCGCGCCGTGGCCGGCGGAGTGGCGGGCGTGGGACAGCCCGATCCAGGCGCTCGTCGGGGCGGTCGTCGTCATCGCCGCCGTGCTGGCCCTCAGCATCCGCCAGCGGCTGTCCGCCGTGCTCGTCGTGGGCGTCTCCGGCTACGGGCTCGCGGTGCTGTTCGCCCTGCACGGGGCGCCCGACCTGGCGCTCACCCAGTTCCTGGTCGAGACGCTCACGCTGGTGGTCTTCGTGCTGGTCCTGCGCAAGCTGCCCAAGGACATCACCGAGCGGCACCGGCCCCGCGAACGCGCGGTGCGCGGTGCCGTCGCCGTCGCCGTCGGGCTGGTGATGGCCGGAGCCGGGGCGGTGGCGCTCGGCGCCCGCGACGCCGAGCCGGTGTCCCTCGCCTACCCGGATGCCGCCTACGAGCTCGGCGGCGGGCAGAACGTCGTCAACGTGACCCTGGTCGACATCCGGGCGTGGGACACCCTGGGGGAGATCTCCCTGCTCGTCGTCGCCGCGACCGGCATCGCCAGCCTCGTGTTCCTGCGCCGGCGCACCGGGAGCGTCGACCGGCTCGACCCCGTGCGCCTGGCCCGCCAGGAGAAGCGGTCCCGCCGGGCCCCGCGGCGTCAGTGGCTCTCGGCCTCCGCCGCGCTCTCGCCCGAGCGGCGCTCGGTGGTGCTCGAGGTGGTCACCCGGATCCTGTTCCACTCGATCGTCGTCTTCTCGGTGTTCCTGCTGTTCAGCGGGCACAACCAGCCCGGCGGCGGCTTCGCCGGCGGCCTGGTCGCCGGGCTCGCGCTCGTTCTGCGGTACCTGGCCGGTGGCCGCTACGAGCTGGGCGAGGCCGCGCCTGTGGACCCGGGGCTGCTCCTGGGCGCGGGCCTGCTGCTGGCCGGCGGCACCGGCGTCACCGGGCTGCTGCTCGGGGCGGAGGTCCTGGAGACGGCGATCCTGGAGACGGCGCTGCCCGTGCTGGGCGACGTCAAGCTGGTGACCTCGCTGTTCTTCGACGTCGGCGTCTACCTGATCGTGGTGGGCCTGGTGCTCGACATCCTCCGCAGCCTGGGCGCCGAGCTGGACCGCCAGGCCGACGAGCACGACCCGATCGACGCCGCGCCCGGCGAGGTGATCGCCCGATGACGCCGACCGTCGTCCTGCCGGTGGTGATCGGCGCGCTCTACGCCGCGGGGGTCTACCTGCTGCTCGACCGCAGCCTCACCCGGGTGCTGCTGGGCTTCCTGGTGCTGGGCAACGCCACCAACCTGCTGCTGCTGTCCACCGGCGGCCCGGCCGGGCTCGCGCCGATCGTCGGGTACGCCGAACCGGAGGAGATGAGCGATCCGCTGCCGCAGGCGCTGATCCTGACCGCCATCGTGATCACGTTCGGCATCGCCTCGTTCGTGCTGGCGATCATCTACCGGTCCTGGCGGCTGGTCCGGCAGGAGGTCGTGCAGGTGGACGAGGAGGACCGGCGGGTCGCCCGCCGGTCGGGCACCGACGCCGACGAGATCGACCCCGACGACCTCGCGCCCGAGGACCGCTCGGCGGCGCACGCCGACACCGGGGTGAGCGACGAGGACGTCGCGGCGCGGCTCGAGCGGGACTACGCCGGGATCCCCTCCGACGACGTCGACCTGCCCCCGACCCGGCGGAGGCGCCGGTGACCGGCGTCCTCGCCCCGCTCCCCGTCCTGCTGCCGCTGCTCGGGGCCGCCGTCGCCCTGATCGTCGGCGGACGGCACCCGTACGTGCAGCGGATGCTGAGCGTGCTGGTGCTGAGCTCGGTGCTCGCCGTCTCGGTGGCCCTCCTGGTGCTCGCCGACGCGGAGGGCGCGGTGGCGGTGTCGCTGGGTGGCTGGCCGGTGCCGCTGGGCATCGTGCTGGTCGTCGACCGGCTCTCGGCGCTGATGCTCGTGGTGGCGGCGACGGTGGCGCTGGGGGTGCTGTTCTTCGCCGTGGGGCAGGGCGCGGCCGACGGCGACGAGGAGACGCCGATCTCGATCTTCCACCCGACGTTCCTCGTGCTCATCGCCGGCGTGGCCAACGCCTTCCTGGCCGGCGACCTGTTCAACCTCTACGTCGGTTTCGAGATCCTGCTGACCGCCAGCTACGTGCTGCTGACCCTCGGCGGCTCGGCCGCGCGCATCCGCGCCGGGATCACCTACATCGTGGTCAGCCTGCTCAGCTCGCTGCTGTTCCTGGCGGCGATCGCGCTGGTCTACGCCTCGACCGGCACGGTCAACATGGCGCAGCTGGCCGGGCGGCTGGCGGACCTGCCGGAGGGCACCCAGCTGCTGCTGCAGTCGATGCTGCTCATCGCGTTCTGCATCAAGGCGGCGGTCTTCCCGCTGTCGGCGTGGCTGCCCGACAGCTACCCGACCGCCCCGGCACCGGTCACCGCGGTCTTCGCCGGGCTGCTCACCAAGGTCGGCGTCTACGCGGTCATCCGCACCCAGACGCTGCTGTTCCCCGGGGGCGGGCTGGACCGGGTGCTGATGTGGGCGGCGCTGGCCACGATGCTGATCGGCATCCTGGGCGCGGTGGCGCAGACCGACATCCGGCGGATCCTGTCGTTCACGCTGGTCAGCCACATCGGCTACATGATCTTCGGGATCTCCCTGGCCTCGGAGGCGGGCCTGGCCGGCGCGGTCTTCTACGTCGTCCACCACATCGCCATCCAGACCACGCTGTTCCTCGTCGCCGGGCTGATCGAACGGCAGGGCGGGTCGACGTCCGTCGACCGCCTCGGCGGGCTGGCCACCGCGTCCCCGCTGCTGGCCGTGCTCTTCTTCGTGCCCGCGATGAACCTGGCGGGCATCCCGCCGTTCTCCGGCTTCATCGGCAAGCTGGGGCTGCTCGAGGCCGGGATCGCCGACGGCGGCGGGCTGCCGGTCGCCGTGGTCGGCGCCGGTGTGGTGGCCAGCCTGCTCACCCTGCTGGCCATCTCCCGGGTCTGGTCCCGGGCCTTCTGGCGCCCGCCGGCCCAGCCGCCGGGCGCCGACACCGACGCCGCGGCCGCGGCCGACGCCGGGCCGGAACTCGGCCCCGCGCCGCTGCCCGGGCCCGCCGACGAGCACCAGCCCGCCGGCGAGAAGGAGACCGCGGCGGACGACGACGCCGCATCCCTGCTGACCGGCACCCCCCGGCGGGCGGCGGCCCGGCGCGCGGCCTGGGCGCGGCACACCGCGGTGGCGACCGCAGCCACCCCACCCACCGACGGGTTCGGCGGGGATCCGGAGGACGGGCTGGCATCCGCGCGGCCGCTGCCACGGGTGATGGTGGGGGCGACGACGGCGATGGTGGTGGTGACCGTCGGGCTCACCGCGATCGCCGGGCCGCTCTACGGCGTCGCCGAGCGCGCGGCCGAGGACCTCCGCGACCGGGATCCCTACGTCGGGGCCGTCATCGGGGTGGAGGAGGCGCCGTGACCGACGAGCCGTCGGGCGTCGCCCACCAGCTGCGGCACCAGCTGCCGCTGCTGGTCTGGCTGGTGCTCGTCTGGAACTTCCTGTGGGGCACGTGGTCGTGGGCCAACCTGCTCGGCGGGATCGCGGTCGCCCTGCTGGTGACCGTGCTGCTGCCGCTGCCACCGGTCGTGGGCGGCACCCGCGTGCGTCCGCTGGGCTTCCTGCGCTTCGTCGGCTACTTCCTCGTCGACCTGGTGACGTCGGGCGCGGAGGTCGCGTGGCAGACCGTCCGGCCGCGGGGGATCGGTCGCAGCGCCATCATCCGGGTGCAGCTGCGCACCGACTCCGACCTGCTGCTGACGATCCTGGCCGAGTCGCTCACCCTGGTGCCGGGCTCGATGGTGGTCGACATGGACCGCGAGCGGCGGACGCTGGCGGTGCACATCCTGCACGTGGAGGACGAGAGCGACGTGCTGCGCCAGAGGGAGTCGGTCCTGGCCCAGGAGGAGCGGGTGGTGCGCGCCTTCGGGTCCGCCGCCGAGATCGCCGCACTGGGCCTGTCGCCGGGTGAGCGGGCCGAGACCCCGGGGAGGCGGACGCCGTGACCGTCGTCTACTGGCTGGCCTACGGGATGCTCGGCATCGGGGCGCTGCTCGCGCTGGTCCGGCTCGCCCGCGGTCCGTCGCTGCTGGACCGGGTGGTGGCCACCGACACCCTGCTGGTCGTCATCGCGGCGGGGCTGGCCGTGCACGCGGCGCTGGAGCGGGACCCGACCGTGGTCCCCGTGCTGGTCGTGGTGTCGCTGCTGGCGTTCGTCGGCTCGGTGTCGGTGGCGCGCTACATCGGCGGCATGATGCTGCGCTCGCCGCAGCAGGAACCGGCGGACCGGGCGGCGGGGGAGGTGCCGCGGTGAACGACATCTCCACCGCCGGTGACGTCGTCGCCGTCGGGCTGCTGCTCATCGGGTCGTTCCTGTGCCTCACCGCCGGCCTGGGGCTGCTGCGGTTCCCCGACGTCCTGACCCGGATGCACGCCGGGACCAAGCCGCAGGTCCTGGGCTTCCTGCTGGTCATGCTCGGGGGCGCCATCCGGCTGCAGGGCTGGTCGACGACCTGGATGCTGCTGCTGGTCGCGGCGTTCCAGATGCTCACCGCGCCGGTGAGCGCGCACATGATCAGCCGGGTGGCCTACCGGCGGCGACACGTCCGGCGGGACCTGCTGCTGGTCGACGACCTGCGCAGCGGCGAGGCGCGGGACAGCGTGTACCGCGGGGACGAGCCGGCCGACGCGCCGCCGGAGGAGCCGGGCCGGGCCCTGGAGCAGAGCCGCCGGGAGGACGAGGCCCACCGGGAGCAGCCCGGCTGACCCCGCCCTCCGCGGCGGTGCGGTCCTAGCGCTGGTCCCGGTTGACCGCGGAGACGACGGCGCGCAGCGAGGCGGTGACGATGTTCGGGTCGATGCCCACGCCCCACAGCACCCGGTCGCCGACGGCGCACTCGACGTAGGCCGCCGCGCGGGCGTCGCCGCCGGCGGACATGGCGTGCTCGGCGTAGTCGAGGACGCGGACGTCGACGTCGAGCGTCTTCAGCGCGTCCACGAACGCGGCGATCGGGCCGTTGCCGCGGCCCTCCACCGTCACCGGTACGCCCTGGTCGACGAGCTCCACGACCATCTCGTCGAGGGAGTCGCCGTGCGCGGTGTGCCGGTGGCCGGCCAGCGAGAAGCGGCCCCACGGTGCGGCCGCGTCCGGCAGGTACTCGTTGCTGAACGCGGTCCACATCTGCGCGGCGGTGACCTCGCCGCCCTCGTCGTCGGTGTGCCGCTGGATGACCGCGCTGAACTCGATCTGCAGCCGGCGCGGCAGGTCCAGGTGGTTCTCGGTCTTCATGATGTAGGCGACGCCGCCCTTGCCGGACTGGCTGTTCACCCGGATGACGGCCTCGTAGCTGCGCCCGACGTCCTTGGGGTCGATCGGCAGGTAGGGGACCGCCCACGCCTGCTGCTCGACCGGGACGCCGGCGGCCCGCGCGTCGGCCTCCAGCGCCTTGAAGCCCTTGTTGATGGCGTCCTGGTGGGAGCCGGAGAAGGCGGTGTAGACCAGGTCGCCGCCGTACGGGTGCCGCTCGTGCACGCCCAGCTGGTTGCAGTACTCGACGGTGCGGCGGATCTCGTCGATGTCGGAAAAGTCGATCTGCGGGTCGATGCCCTGGCTGAAGAGGTTCAGGCCCAGGGTCACCAGGTCGACGTTGCCGGTGCGCTCGCCGTTGCCGAACAGGCAGCCCTCGATGCGGTCGGCCCCGGCGCGGTAGCCGAGCTCCGCGGCGGCGACGGCGGTGCCCCGGTCGTTGTGCGGGTGCAGGCTCAGCACGACCGAGTCGCGCCGGCCGAGGTTGCGGTGCATCCACTCGATCTGGTCGGCGTAGACGGTCGGCTCGGCCATCTCGACGGTCGCCGGCAGGTTGAGGATGGTCGGCCGGTCGGGGGTGGGCTCCCAGACGTCGGTGACGGCGTTGCAGATCTCGACGGCGAAGTCGAGCTCGGTGCCGGTGAAGGACTCGGGGGAGTACTCGAAGCGGATGTCGGTCTCGGGCATCTGCTCCGCCAGCTTGCGCACCAGCCGGGCGCCGTGGACGGCGATGTCGACGATGCCGGAGCGGTCGGAGCCGAACACGACCCGCCGCTGCAGCGTCGACGTCGAGTTGTAGAGGTGCACGATCGCCTGCTCGGCGCCGCGCAGGGACTCGAAGGTGCGCTCGATCAGCTCGTCCCGGGCCTGGGTGAGCACCTGGATCGTCACGTCGCCCGGGATCAGGTCGTCCTCGATCAGCTGGCGGACGAAGTCGTAGTCGGTCTGGCTGGCCGCCGGGAAGCCGACCTCGATCTCCTTGTAACCCATGCGGACGAGCAGGTCGAACATGCGCCGCTTGCGGTCGGGCGTCATCGGGTCGATCAGCGCCTGGTTGCCGTCGCGCAGGTCGACCGCGCACCAGCGCGGGGCTGCGGTGGTGACCGTGTCGGGCCAGGTGCGGTCGGGCAGCACCACGGGGGTGAAGGGCGCGTAGCGGTGGACCGGCATCCGGGAGGGCTGCTGCGGATGGCGGGCGTGCGGGTGGGTGTCGCTCATGGGGAGGCTCCTGGTGCGGGCTGCTCGTGCGCGGAGTGCGCACGGCTCCGTAGACGGTCAGCGGGCGTCGGGAACGCCTGAACCCCGCGGCGAGGAAGCCGACCTAGGAGAGGGCCTCGCCGCGGCGGGTAAGCAGGAGGCTGCCGCGCACGCCGCCCACGGTAGCAGCGGGTCAGCCCAGATCGCAGCGGCACGGGCAGCCGTCGGCGTGGACGGGAGGCCCGTCCCGGTCGTCGAGCTCGTCGCAGGCGGGCGGGCAGGTGCAGGTGAACGGGTCGGGCAGCCCGGCCAGCTCGCCGGCGAGTAACCGCCGTTCGAGCTCCTCCCGGGACCGGCGCCACCGCGCCGCCCGGCGTGCCTCCGCGCGCTCCTCGGGCGAGTCGCCGGGTTGCGGGCGCAGGTGGTCGTCGGGCCGGTTCTCCGTGCGGCTCCCCGGGAGACCCCACGGGGAGCGGCGGCCGAACGTGTAGATCGGCCGGGACCGGTCGCGCCGGTCCTCCCACCGCGAGGACCGCTCGTCGCTCAGCACCGTGTCCAGGTGGGCGGGGAACTGCCGTCCGGCCGCGTCGCGAACGGTGTCGCCGGCCATCCCGCAGACCTCGCGTCCGTGGCCGTCGAGCAGTCCGAGCCGCAGCCCGGCCAGTCCCGCGGCGGCCGCCAGCAGGCGTGCGTCCATGCCCGTGGTGCCCGCCTCCACGGCGGCGACCGTGGACTTCGAGACGTGGAGTTCGGTCGCGAGCTCACGCTGCGACAGATCGGCTCGGCGGCGGATCCGCCGGAGCAGGCCGCGCAGATCGAAGTCCGGTACGGGGGAGGCGTCGGCCACCGGACGAGCGTGGCCCCGTTGTGGGTCGGTCGTGAGTCTCGTCCGTGATCTGTGGACAGTCCGACTCTGCCCACATCAGCTGGGCAGAGTCGGACTGTGCCGGGGTGGTGTCCTGGTGGCCTTCTGTCTCTGCCCACACCGGCTGGGCAGAGTCGGACTGTGCCGGGGTGGTGTCCTGGTGGCCTTCTGTCTCTGCCCACACCGGCTGGGCAGAGTCGGACTGTCCGGGAAGACCAGCTGGCGGCGAGGGGCAGCGTTGCTCGCTCGGGGTGGACTCAGAAGCTCTTGGCCAGGCGCATGCGCAGCGGCCGGCCGTCGGGGTCGACGACCAGCCGGTAGAGCGGCGTCGCCCACAGGCGGGTGAGCAGCGGGAGCGGCTCGGCGCGGTGCGGGCGGAGCCGGCCCGGCGGCCGTGGGCCCCGCTGCCCGCCGAGGTGCCAGCCGTCGAGGGCGGCGGCACGCGCCTCGAGGGTGGCCACGAATGCCGCGGGGTCGATCGCGAGCTCGTCCTCGCTGCCGTCGTCGGGGAGGCCCAGGTGCTCGCGGGCGAGCCGGAGTCGCAGGTCGCGCGCGAAGGTCCGGGCGCCGTCACCGGTACCCGCCGGATCGCGGGGTTCCCGCGCGTCCAGGGTGGTGTCGAGGACCGCCGCGGACAGCTCGCTGTCGTGGGTCCAGGAGCGCCGGTTGAAGTTGTCGCTGCCGACCGCGGCCCACGTGTCGTCGATGACGCAGACCTTGGCGTGCACGTACACCGGCATACCGGCGGGGTTCTCCACGTCGAAGACGTGCACCCGACCCGGCCCGGCCTCCTTGCACCGCTGGATCGCCTGCCGGTGCCCGATGTACTGCGGCACCTCGGAGAACCGGCCCTCGTGGTCCGGCGCGCGGGGGACGATCACGACCAGGTGCAGGTCGGGCGAGTCGGTCAGCGCGTCGCAGAACAGCCGGGCGACGTCGGCCGACCACAGGTACTGGTCCTCGATGTAGACCAGCCGCCGGGCCCGGTTCACGGCTTTGCGGTAGCCGCGGGCGACCGAGCGCTCGCCCTCGGGTGCGAAGTCGTAGGACGCGCGGATCGTGGGGTAGGTCCGGAGCGGCTGCACCAGGTGCGGCCCGCAGGGCGGCGGCGGGGGGAGCGGGTCCGGCAGCTTCTCCGGCTGCAGCCGGGCACTGTTCAGCTTGCCGCGCACCCAGGCGATCGGGTTGTGGGCCAGCGGGTTCGTGGGATCGTCCCAGCGCTCCCGGAAGACGGTCTCGATCGCGGCCACCGCCGGCCCGCGGATCTGCAGCTGGACGTCGTGCCACGCGGGCCGGTCCCCGTACAGGCCGGCCATGGGCACCGGCTGCGGGTCGCCGGCGTGCTCGGCGTCGTCCCGTCGGCCGTGGCACAGGTCGATGCCGCCGACGAACGCGACGTCGCGGGCCGGGTCCCGGGGGTGCCGGGCGACCACGAACTTCTGGTGGTGGGAGCCCATCCAGCGCACCCGCTGGTCGAGCACCACCCGGCCACCGGCCTGCTCGACCTCGCGGTCCAGTGCGCGGTTCTGCTCCTTGCTGAACTGCATCCGGTCCATGTGCGAGCGCCACACCAGCCCGCGGACGCACACCCCGCGGTCCAGCGCCCGGGCGAAGAGCTCGGCGACGGTGGGGCCGCCGTCGCGGAGCTGCTCGTCGGGGTCGCCGCGCCAGTCGGTGAAGTACAGGTGGTCGCCGGCGCCCATGCCGTCCACCACGTCGACCAGCCGGTCGAAGTAGGCGGCGCCGTGGACGAGGGGCTCGGCCAGGTTCCCCTCGGTCCACGCGGACAGGTCGGACGCGGGGTTGCCGCGCTCCTCAGCGGTCAGCAGCCAGTCCGACGGATCATCCACCCGGTGATCTCATACTGCGGGAACCGGCGGACGCAACCACCGGTCCCGCATGCATCGTCGGTAGCCTGTGGACCCGTGGCCCTCGTCGTCCAGAAGTACGGCGGCTCCTCCGTCGCCTCCGCAGAGCACATGAAGCGTGTCGCCGAGCGGATCGTCGCCGCGAAGAAGAACGGCGACGACGTCGTCGTGGTCGTCTCCGCGATGGGCGACACGACCGACGAGCTGCTCGACATGGCGAGCCAGATCACCGACGACCCGCCCGGTCGCGAGCTCGACATGCTGCTCACCGCGGGCGAGCGGATCTCCATGGCGCTGCTGGCCATCGCCATCTCGCAGCACGGCTACGAGGCGCGGTCCTTCACCGGGTCGCAGGCCGGCGTCATCACCACCGGCAGCCACGGCAAGGCCCGGATCATCGACGTCACCCCGGGCCGGCTGCGCTCGGCGCTCGACGAGGGCTCGGTCGTCATCGTGGCCGGCTTCCAGGGCGTCAGCCAGGACACCAAGGACATCACCACCCTGGGCCGCGGCGGTTCCGACACCACCGCCGTCGCCGTGGCGGCGGCGCTGAACGCCGACGTCTGCGAGATCTACACCGACGTCGACGGCGTCTTCACCGCCGACCCGCGGATCGTCCCGAACGCCAAGCGGCTCGAGACCATCACCTACGAGGAGATGCTCGAGCTGGCGGCCTCCGGCGCCAAGGTGCTCATGCTGCGCTGCGTCGAGTACGCCCGCCGCTACGGCATCCCCGTGCACGTCCGCAGCTCCTACTCACAGCTCCCCGGCACGATCGTGGCCGGCTCGATGGAGGACCTCCCGGTGGAACAGGCGATCATCACGGGCGTCGCGCACGACCGCTCCGAGGGCAAGATCACCGTCTTCGGTGTGCCCGACCGGCCGGGTGAGGCCGCGCAGCTCTTCCGGGTCCTCGCCGACGCCGAGATCAACATCGACATGATCGTGCAGAACGTGTCGGCCGAGGCGAGCAAGCTGGCCGACATCTCCTTCACGCTGCCCAAGAGCGACGGCCCCGCGGCCCTCGCCGCCCTGGAGCGGGTGAAGCACACCGTCGGCTACACCGACGTGAGCTTCGACCAGCACATCGGCAAGGTCAGCCTGGTCGGCGCCGGCATGCGCTCGCACCCCGGTGTCTCCGCCAAGTTCTTCGGCGCGCTCGCCGACGCCGGCGTGAACCTGGAGCTGATCAGCACCTCGGAGATCCGCATCTCCGTGGTCTGCCGCGACACCGACGTCGACATCGCCGTCCGCGCGGTGCACGACGCGTTCGACCTCGGCTCCGACGTCGAGGCCGTGGTCTACGGAGGTACCGGACGATGACCTCGTTCAGCGACAGCGGCCTGCGGGTCGGCATCGTGGGCGCGACCGGCCAGGTGGGCCGGGTCGTGCGCGACATCCTGGCCGAGCGGGACTTCCCGCTGGCCGAGCTCCGCTTCTTCGCCTCTGCGCGCTCGGCCGGCTCCACGCTGCCGTGGGCCGGCGGCGAGATCACCGTCGAGGACGCCGCGACCGCCGACCCGACCGGCCTGGACATCGCGATCTTCTCCGCGGGTGCGACCACCTCGCGCGCCCAGGCGCCCCGGTTCGCCGCCGCCGGCGTCACGGTGATCGACAACAGCTCGGCCTTCCGGCGCGACCCGGAGATCCCGCTGGTCGTCAGCGAGGTCAACCCGGGTGACATCGCGAAGGCGCACGGCCGGATCATCGCCAACCCGAACTGCACCACCATGGCCGCGATGCCGGTGCTCAAGCCGCTGCACGACGAGGCCGGCCTGGTCCGCATCGTCGCCAGCACCTACCAGGCGGTCTCCGGCAGCGGGGTGGCCGGCGTCGACGAGCTCGACTGCCAGGTCAAGGCCGTCGTCGACAAGGCCGCGGAGCTGACCCACGACGGGTCGGCCGTCTCCTTCCCGGAGCCGCAGAAGTACGTGCGGCCGATCGCGTTCAACGTGCTGCCGATGGCCGGCTCGGTCGTCGACGACGGCAGCTTCGAGACCGACGAGGAGCAGAAGCTCCGCAACGAGAGCCGCAAGATCCTCGGCCTCCCCGAGCTGCGGGTCTCGGGCACCTGCGTGCGCGTGCCGGTCTTCACCGGGCACTCGCTCTCGCTCAACGTCGAGTTCGCCCGGCCGCTCACGGTGGAGCGGGCCACCGAGCTGCTGTCCGCGGCGCCCGGGGTCGAGCTCTCCGACGTCCCGAACCCGCTGCTGGCCGCCGGCCGCGACCCGAGCTACGTCGGCCGCATCCGGCAGGACCCCGGCGTCGACGACCGCCGCGGTCTCGCGCTGTTCGTGAGCAACGACAACCTGCGCAAGGGCGCCGCCCTCAACACCGTCCAGATCGCCGAGCTCATCGCCGCCCGCGGCCGCTGAGACCCGTGCCCGACGACGTCTCCGACGAGGACGCCTCGGCCGACGGGGGGCCGGTGTTCGCGCCGGAGCCGCGGCCGTGGCCGGGCCCCGACCGGTACACCCTGCTGGCCTGGGTCGAGCTCGAAGTGGCGCTCGAGGGCGGTGCCCGCCTCGATGCCGCGCACGCGGTGCTGAGCGACGGGATCGTGCACGCGTTCGGCCCCGGGATGTACGGCTGGGTGGCCGATGCGCTGGCCGCGGAAGGGCGCGACCCGCAGGAGCTCGGCGTCCTGCTGGACGACGACGCCCTCACCGAGCGGGTGCTGGCCGCGCTGCACGAGCGGATGGGGGCGGACGACGAGGCGCCCGAGCCGCCGGACACCCACCTCGTGTGGTCGGCGTTCTCGCCGGACGACCCGCAGGGGGGCCGGCGCGCGTTCCAGCGGGCGGTCCAGCGGCGGGCGCGGAACGCCCGCCGGGCGCTGCTGGAACCCCGCCGCCACCGGGTGGCCGGCCGGCGCGACCGCTGAGCCGCGCCGGCCGGGACCGTCAGGGCCGCACGTGCCGCAGCGCGAAGGCCAGGGCGACTTCCACCTGCCGGATGGTCTCCTCGATGACCAGCGAGCCGTGCCCGGCGTCGAACCGGTACACCTCGTGCTCCTTGCCCAGCTCCTCGAGCCGGCCCAGGTAGTTGTCGATCTGCCGGATCGGGCAGCGCGGGTCGTTCGCGCCGGCCACCACGAGCACCGGTGCGGCCACGGCGTCGACGTAGGTCAGCGGCGAGGAGCGCACGTACACGTCCCGGACCTCCTCCGGTGACCCGCCGAACAGCGCCCGGTCGTAGGCCCGCAGCCCCTCCATCTCGTCCTCGTAGGCGGCCAGGTAGTCGGCCACCGGCACCTCGGCGATCCCCGCCGCCCACCGCTCCGGCTGGGTGCCCAGCCCCAGCAGCGTGAGGAAGCCGCCCCACGAGCCGCCGGTCAGCAGCACCCGCTGCGGGTCGATCACGCCCTCGGCGACCAGCGCGTCGTAGACCGCGCCGATGTCCTCCAACTCGGTCAGCCCCGGACGCCCGGTGAGCGCGTCCCGCCAGGCCGAGCCGTAGCCGGTGGACCCGCGGTAGTTCACGTGCACGACCGCGTACCCGGCGTCGACGTAGGCGGCGCGGCGGGCGCGGTAGGAGTCGTCGTCGGCGGCCTCCGGGCCGCCGTGCACCAGGAACGCGGTGGCGTACGGCCCCGGCCCGGCGGGGCGCACCAGCAGCGCGTGCACGTCCCCGCCCGGTCCGGGGACCCAGCGGTCCTCCACCGGGTAGGCCGCCGGCGGCTCGTCGTCGCTCACCGAGAGCACGACCGGCCCGTCGGCCCGGCGGATCACCGGCGGCTGCGCCGAGTTGGACCACGCCAGCTCCACCGTGCCGTCGGGGCGGGCGGTGGCCCCGCGGACGACGCCCGGCGGCGTCTCCAGCTGCTCCAGCGCACCGGAGCCGAGGTCGTAGCGGTACAGCTCGCTCCGGGCGGCGTGGTCGTGCCCGACCAGCAGCGCGGACCCGTCGGGGTACCAGCCGGCGGTGACGTCACCGGGCAGGTCGAGCACGATCTCGGTCTCGGTGCCGGCGACGACGTCCCAGAGGAGCAGCTCCTCGCGGCCGCGCCGCTCGTGCCCGACCAGCAGCCGCCGGTCGCCGGGCAGCGGGGCGAACTCCAGGGCGTGCAGCCCCCGGCCCTCGCCGTCCCACTTCTCGCTCACCACGGAATCGTCGGCGGTCCGCAGCACGCGCAGCGCGGGGTAGCGCGGGTCGCCGTGCTCGGAGTGGGAGATGACCAGCAGCTCGTCGTCGCGGGTGAGCGCGTCCACCGACGCCGGATCGGGGTGCCGGTAGACCACCCGCGGCGTGCCGCCGGTGGGGGCCAGCCACAGCTCGCTGCCGTCGTCGGTGCTGCGGCCGATCGCGACCAGCGACCGCCCGATCTCCAGCCCCGCCGGGTAGGCCGGGCCCACCTCGGCGACCGCGACGGCGTCCTCGCCGCCCTCGAACGGCTGGGTCATCCACACGCCGAACTCGTCGCCGTCGTCGTCGGCGAACCACCAGATCGTCCCGCCGTCGGGGCTGAGGGTGGCGATCAGCGTGCCGTTGGGCCGGTCGGTCACCTGACGGTGGGTGCCGGTCTCCCGGTCCCACGCGTACTGCTCGACCACACCGCTGACGTCGGAGGAGTAGAGGTTGCGGTGCGGGGCCTCCTCGGCCCAGTCCGGCAGGGAGACGCGGGGCGCGCGGAACCGGGCCTGCCAGCGGGCGGTGACCTCGGGGGAGAGGGCGGGAACGGTGGGATCGGCGGTCACGGGGCTCATCTTCCCCCGGCGCCCGCCCCCGCCATCGGGGCGGCCCCGTCGGGCTCCGCCGCCTGCCGCTCCTCGACGCGGCGCCGCTCGGCGGCGGCGTCGCGCACGTCGCCGATCAGCTGCTCCAGCACGTCCTCCAGCGCCACGACGCCGGTGGTGCGGCCGTCGTCGACCACCCGGCCGAGGTGGGCGCCGGCCTTCCGCATGGCAGCCAGCACCTCGGGCAGCGGTTCGTCGGCCCGCAGCTCCACGAAGGGCAGCACGTCGCGGTCGGGCATCGGGTCGTCGCGGCGCTCGGTTGGCACGTCGAGCACGTCCTTCACGTGCACGAACCCGACCAGCTCGCCGTCGGCGCCCTGGACCGGGTACCGGCTGAAGCCGTGCTGGGCGACGACGTCCTCCAGCTCCCGGGGGGTCGTGCTGCGGGGCACGGTGACCAGCCGGTCCAGCGGCAGCACCACCGCGGCCAGGTCGGTGTGCTCGAAGGTGAGCGCGCCGGCGGCCAGCTCACCCATCTCCGTGCCCAGGTGCCCCTCCTGCTGGGACTGGTTGACCATGGAGCGGATCTGCGCCGAGTCGAAGCTGGCGGCGACCTCGTCGGTGGGCTGGACGCCGAAGAGCCGCACGAACGCGTTGGCGATCGTGTTGAAGAACCAGATGAACGGCTTGAGCAGGCGCACCATGACCGCCAGCGGGGGCCCGAGCACCAGCGCCGCCCGGTCCGGCCCGGCGATGGTGATGTTCTTTGGCACCATCTCGCCGATGACCATGTGCAGGACGGTCACGATCGACAGGGCGATCACCAGCGCGATCGGGTGCAGCAGCGCCTCCGGGATGCCGGCGGCCTCCAGCGGGACCTCGATCAGGTGCGCCACCGCCGGCTCCCCGACCGCGCCCAGGCCCAGCGAGCACAGCGTGATGCCCAGCTGGGCGCCGGCCATCATCTGCGACACGTTGCGCATGGCGGCGAGGGTCTTCACCGCGCGGGCCGAACCGGCGGCCGCACGGGGCTCGATCTGGTCGGCGCGGGTGGACACCAGCGCGAACTCGGCGGCGACGAAGAAGGCGTTGCCGAGCAGCAGGGCGACCAGGACCAGCAGGCTCACGGCGGTCATGCCGGCACCTCCTCGCGGACCCGGGACGCCGTGGCGCCACCGACGTCGGGCGCCGGCGGGTCGGCCGGCTCGCTCCGCTCGGCCCGCACCCGCGCCACCCGGCGTCCCTCCAGGGTCTCCACCCGCAGCCGGACGCCGTCCACGGTCACGCAGTCGCCTGCCTCGGGGAGGCGCTGCAGCTCGTCGGTGAGGAAGCCGGCCAGGGTCTCGTACCGGCCCTCCGGCACGGCGATGCCGGTGCGCTCGAGCACCTCGTCGGGGCGCAGCAGGCCCGAGAGGAGCCAGGTGTCGTCGTCGATGCGGCGCAGCGTGCGCAGCGGGCGGTCGGTCTCGTCGGTGATCTCCCCGACCAGCTCCTCCACGATGTCCTCCAGCGTCACCACCCCGTGCGTGGCGCCCCACTCGTCGACGACGAGGGCCAGCTGGAGCCCCTGGTCGCGCAGCAGGTCCAGCAGCCGCTCCAGGTGCATGGAGGAGGGGACGGCCAGCACCGGGACGGCGAGCTCACCGGCGGTGCGGTGGCCGCGCTCGGCCTCGGGCACCGCGACGGCGTGCTTCACGTGCACCACGCCGGTCACCTCGTCGAGGTCGGAGCCGTAGACCGGGAAGCGCGAGTTCCCGGAGCTGACCGCGGCGGAGATGACGTCGGCGGCGGTGGCGCTGGCCCGTAGCGTCCACAGCTGCGTCCGGGGGGTCATCACGTCGGTGGCGAACTTGCCGCCGAGCTGGAGGGACCGCTCCAGCAGCCGCGCCGCGACGGGGGAGAGGTCGCCGTCGGCAGCGGAGCGGCGGGCCACCGCGGCCAGCTCGTCGGCGTCCCGGGCGGTGTCCAGCTCCTCCCGCGGCTCGAACCCCAGCCGCCGGACGATGGCGTTCGACACCCGCTGCAGCGTGTGGACGACAGGGCCGGTGACGAGGGTGAACGCGCGCATGCCCGGGGCGATGAAGCCGGCGACCTGCAGCGGGTTGGCGATGGCCAGGTTCTTGGGTCCCAGCTCGCCCAGCAGCATCTGCAGCGTGGTCGCCAGCGCGATGGCCAGGCCGACCGACACCGCGGTGGTCGACGCGCCGGTCAGGCCCACGGACTCCAGCGGCCCGCGCAGCAGCTGGCCGATCGCGGGCTCGGCCAGGTAGCCGACCAGCAGCGTGGTGAGCGTGATGCCCAGCTGGGCGGCCGAGAGCTGGGTGGACAGCGACCGCAGCGCGCGGACGACGCCGTGCCCGCGGCGGTCACCGGCGGCGGCGGCCTCCTCGGCCCGGCCCCGGTCGACGGTGGTGAGGGAGAACTCGGCTGCGACGAAGAAGCCGGTGAGCGCCGTCAGGAGGACGGCGGCGAGGAGGAGCAGCCATTCGGTCATCGCGGCACCGGTGCCCCTCGCCGCGGCGGTCCAACCGGAACGTGGCCGGAACGACTCAGGGGCCGCCTTCCGGCGGCCCCTGAGCTGAGGGTCGGGGTGACAGGATTTGAACCTGCGGCCTCGTCGTCCCGAACGACGCGCGCTACCAAGCTGCGCCACACCCCGAGGTGCGCCGTCGAGTCTAGCGCTAGCCGCCGAACGGCTCGGCGGCGGGGGACCGCGGCTCAGGCCGGGCGCGCGGTGAGGGTCAGCAGGGTGGCCTCGGGCGGGCAGGCGAAGCGCACCGGGGCGTACGGGCTGGTGCCCAGGCCGGCCGACACGTGCAGCCAGGTGCCGGCCGGGTGCGCGGCCGACGGCGGCGCCCAGCGGTGCAGCCAGCGCACCCGGTCCCGGTCGATCCCGCAGTTGGTCACCAGCGCCCCGTAGAACGGCACCCGCAGCTGGCCGCCGTGCGTGTGCCCGCAGAGCAGCAGGTCGTAGCCGTCCGCGGCGAACCGGTCGAGCACCCGCGGCTCGGGGGAGTGGGCCAGCCCGATCCGCACGTCGGCGGCCGGGTCGGCCGGACCGGCGACGAGGTCGTAGCGGTCCAGCTTCAGGTGCGAGTCGTCGACGCCGGCGAAGACGATCCGCCGTCCGCCGACGGTCAGCTCGCCACGGTTGTTGGTGAGGTCCAGCCAGCCCCGGTCGCGCATGCCGTCGCGCAGCTCGCGCCAGGGCAGCTCGTCGCCGTGCACCCGCTTGTGGTCGCGCTTGAAGTACTTCAGCGGGTTCTTCGGCCGCGGCGCGTAGTAGTCGTTGCTGGCCAGCACGAAGGCACCCGGCCGGTCCATCAGCGGGCCGAGCGCGCGCAGCGTGGGCGGCACGGCGTCGAACCCGGCGAGGTTGTCCCCGGTGTTGATCACCAGGTCGGGACCGAGCGCGGCCAGGCCGGCGATCCATTCCTGCTTGCTCCGCTGACCGGCGGTCATGTGCAGGTCCGACAGCTGCAGGATCGTCAGCGGCGCGGAGCCGGGTGCCAGCACCGGGACGTCGAAGCGGCGCAGCGTCCAGCGGGTGCGTTCGTAGAGGCTCGCGTAGGCGGTCGCCGCCGCGCCCGAGGCGACGGCGGCGGTGGGGACGGCGGTGTACCAGCGCACACGTGCGAGCCTACGGGCGCACGCCGGGACGGCGTCATGTCAGGCTGGACCCGTGCCCGACCTCAAGGAACAGCTGCGCGCCGACCTGACCACCGCCATGAAGGCCCGCGACGAGCTGCGCACCGCCACGCTGCGCATGGTGCTCGCCGCCGTCAGCGCGGAGGAGGTGTCGGGCAAGGAGGCCCGCGAGCTCAGCGACGACGAGGTGCAGGCGGTGCTGCGCCGGGAGGCCAAGAAGCGCCGGGAGGCCGCCGAGGCGTTCGGCTCGGCCGGCCGTGCCGAGCAGGCCGCGCGCGAGCAGGCGGAGGGCGAGGTGCTCGCGGACTACCTGCCGGCGCAGCTGGCGGACGCCGACCTGACCGCGATCGTCGCCGACGTCGTCACCCGCACCGGCGCCTCGGGCATGAAGGACATGGGCAAGGTCATGGGTGCGGCCAACGGGATCGTGGCCGGGCGGGCCGAGGGGTCCCGCGTCGCCGCCGAGGTGCGCCGCCAGCTGGCCTGACGGCGGCTCGCCCCCGGTCCCTAGTCGACCGGCGGGGGAGTCACCGGGTCGGTCTCGTCGATCGTGCCCGGCGTGGGCTCCGTGCCCGTCGCGGTCTCGGGCGCCGGCTCCGGGGCCGGCGTGTTCGTCGCGGCCGGGGGCGTGGGGGTGTTCCGCGAGGCGGTCGTCCCGGCGGTCGAGGTGCGACGGGAGTCGTTCGACCGGGTGGCGGTGCCCTGGGGAGCGGCGTCGACGCCGCGGCCGGCGTACTGCGGGTCGGCCGGCGGGAACTCGGCGGTCGGCTGGCCGTCGAGGATCGGCAGCATCGCGGCGCGCCAGATGCCCGCCGGCAGGCCACCGCCGTAGCTGCCCACGTCGTTGGTGTCCTGCGGGCGGAACACCATGACGCTGGCGGTGTACTCGGGGGTCGACCCGACGAAGGTCACCGAGTCGCGCTCGTTCACCGTGCCGGTCTTGCCGGCGATCTGGTGGCCGGGGATGTAGGCGCGCGGGGCGGTCTGCAGCCGGTTCCCCGGCTCGACGTCCTTACGCAGCATCTGGTTGAGCGTGTGGGCGAGGCCGGGCTCGAGCACCTGCTCGCAGGTGTTCTCCGTGACGACCGGCTCGCCGTCCTCACCGGTGAAGGGCTCCCCGTTCGGGGTGGTGATCGCCACGACCGGCGTCGGGTCGCACCGCACGCCCCCGGATGCGATCGTCGCGTAGGCGTTGGCCAGGTCCAGCGGGCTGACGCCGTCGGTGCCGTAGGCGAACGACGGGCGGTTCTCGTCGATGATCGTCTGGGCCGGGGTCTGGGTCACCGAGTAGTCGAAGGTCATGCCCAGCCGCTGCGCCATCTCGACGGCCGGCTCGATGGACCCGAGCGCGTCCTCCAGCGCCAGGAAGTAGGTGTTGGAGGACATGTACAGGGCCTGGGTCATGGTGAGGGTCCGCGGGTAGGAGCTGCCCACGTTGCCGATCGAGTAGGGCTCGATCTTCCTCGTCTCCGGGTTGTAGGTCTCGTAGACCCGGGAGGTGTACGGCTCGCTCGTGGTGATGGTGTGGCTGGCCGGGAGCCCCTTCTCCAGGGCGGCGGCGGCGACGAAGGTCTTGAAGGTCGAGCCGGAGCCCTTGGTCGGGACGACGGCGAAGTTCACCGACTCGCACTCGGGGGCGTCGCAGCCGTAGCGGCGGTTCACGCTCATCGCGAGCACGTGCCCGGTCCCCGGCTCGATCGCGTCGAAGACGCCGACGGTCTCGGCGCCCATGGCCACGGTGTCCAGCACGGCCTGGTCGCCGGCGACCTGCATGTCCGGGCGCAGGGTGGTCTGGATGGTCAGCCCGCCCTTGTTCAGGTCGGCCTGGGTCAGGCCCAGCGTGCCGATCAGGTACTGCTGGACGTAGGCGCAGAAGAACCCGCCGATCGACGCGTCGATGCAGCCGTTGGCCGGCGCCTGGCCGGGGGCGACCTGGACCGGCTGGGCCGAGATGTCGGCCAGTTCCTGCTCGGTGATGTGGCCGAGGTCGTACATGCGCTGCAGCACCTGGTTGCGCCGGATCTGCGCGTTCTCCGGGTTGTTGATCGGCTCGTCGTAGAACGGGCTCTGCACCAGGCCGGCGAGCATGGCCGCCTGCGGGAGGGTGAGGTCGGCGGCGCTGACGCTGAAGTAGCGCTGGGCCGCGGCCTCGATGCCGTAGGCGCCCTGGCCGAAGTAGACCAGGTTCAGGTAGCGGGTGAGGATCTCGTCCTTGGAGTACGTCTCCTCCAGGGCGAGGGCGAGGCGCGCCTCGCGCAGCTTGCGGCCCACGTTCTCCGCGTCGGCGGCCTCCCGGGCCTCGGGCGTGGTCGCCGTCTGCAGCAGGGTCTGCTTCACCAGCTGCTGGGTGAGCGTCGAGCCACCCTCCTGCACCTCGCCCGCGGCGAGGTTCTTCATCAGCGCGCGGACGGTGCCCTGGACGTCGACGCCGTTGTGGTCGTAGAACCGCGAGTCCTCGATGTCGACCAGCGCCTGCTTCATGACCTCGGCGATCTGGTCCGACGTCACCGGCATGCGGTTGTTCTCGTAGAAGTTCGTGATCAGCTGCCCGTCGGCGGCCAGCACCCGGGTGACGCCGGCGGGCGTCTCGTCGGTGAGCTCCACCGGCAGCGCGTCCAGCAGCGATACGGAGTTGCGTGCCGCCAGCCCGGTCCCGCCGATCCAGGGCAGCATGAGGCCCGCCAGGAGCGCGCCGGCGACGACGATCGTCCCGGCGAGCTTGGCGAGCAGACGGGTCTGGGCGCGCGCGTTCTCCGACATCGCGGCCAGGGTACGTCGGGTGACGGTGCGGGGGAGTGGCGCTCAGCCGCGGCGCGCGGGGAGGACGCGTGTCCTCGGCGTGCCTGTCGGCGTGTCGCCGTCGGCGCCGGTGAGCGCCTCGGCCATCACCCGCAGCCCGGCCAGGTCGTGCACGTCCCCGGCCGCGGCCGGGACCGTCCGCACCGCGACGTCGGGGTGGGCGCTGGTGAACCGGTCCGCCAGGTGCTGCTCCCGCCCCGCCTGCTGCATGCGCTCGGCGTGCACCCGCAGCGCCGCCGCCCCCAGCGCGGCCGCCTCGCCACCGGTCTCCGCGACCGTCTCCGCGGCGCCCTCCGCGCGGGTCGCGGAGAGCGATGTCGTCGCCGGGGGGTGGGTGCGGTTGAGGACCAGCCCGGCCAGCGGCATGCCCTCGGCGGAGAGCCGGTCGACGAAGTAGGACGCCTCGCGCAGCGCGTCCGGCTCGGGGGCGGCGACCACCACGAACGAGGTGCCCGGACGGCGCAGCAGCTCGTAGGTCGCCGTCGCCCGCTCGCGGAAGCCGCCGAACATGGTGTCCAGCGCGGCGACGAACGCGGAGATGTCGCGTAGCAGCTGGCCGCCCAGGATCTTGCTGACGATCCGGCTGAACAGCAGGAATCCGGCGCTGGCGAACTTGAAGCCGGCCCGGCTCGGCGCCATGAGCAGCCGGATCATCGTGCCGTCGAGGAAGCGGCTCATGCGGTTGGGGGCGTCGAGGAAGTCCAGCGCCGAGCGCGACGGGGGCGTGTCGACGATGACCAGGTCCCACTGCTCGCTGGCCCGCAGCTGGCCCAGCTTCTCCATCGCCATGTACTCCTGCGTGCCGGCGAAGGAGGAGGAGAGCGCCTGGTAGAAGGGGTTGTCCAGGATCGCCTGCGCCCGCTCGGGCGTGGAGTGAGCGGCGACGATGTCGTCGAAGGTCCGCTTCATGTCCAGCATCATGGCGTGCAGCTCGCCCGGTGCACCGGGGACGTCGACCCGCCGTGGCTCGTTGTCCAGCTCCACCAGGCCGAGCGACTGCGCGAGCCGCCGGGCGGGGTCGATCGTGAGCACGACGACGGTGCGCCCGGCCTCGGCCGCGGCGAGCGCGAGGGCTGCCGACGTCGTCGTCTTGCCCACCCCGCCGGCGCCGCAGCAGACGATGATGCGGGTCTCCCGGTCGGCGATGAGGGCGTCGAGGTCCATCGCCGGTGCCTGCCGCGTCGCGCGGGTGCGCGGCTCCGTGCTCGTGTCGGCGGCCATCAGCGGGTGACCTCCGCGCGCAGGTGCTCCTCGAGCCGGCCGGCCAGCTCGAACAGGCAGCCCAGGTCCACCGGGCCGGTCAGCAGCGGCAGCTCCACGGTGGGGCGCTCCAGCGCGGAGACCTGGTGGCGCAGCGCGTCCTGCGAGGTCCAGCGGCGGGCGTGCTCCACCACCTCAGCGGCCAGGGCGTCGGCGAGGTCCGGCCCGCCGCGGAGCTGCGCCGTGGCCAGGGCGGGGGCGAGGTCCGCGCCGGTCAGCTCGCCGGCGGCCGCCCGGGCGAGCGCCGGGGCCGGCAGTACCGGCTCGGCGGCCATGTTGACGATGACGGAGCCGATCGGCAGCCCGGCGGCCTGCAGCTCGGCGATGGCGTCGGCGGTCTCCTGCACCGGCATGTCCTCCAGGATGGTCACCAGGTGGACGGCCGTCTGCGGGGAGCGCAGCACCGCCATGACCCCGTCGCTCTGGGTCTTGATCGGGCCCGACCGGGCCAGCTGGGACATCTCTCCGGTGACGCCGAGGAACCGGGTGATCCGCCCGGTGGGCGGCGCGTCGACGACGACGGCGTCGTAGACCTGCCGGCCGTCCTTGCGGCGGGTGACCGCCTCCTTGATCTTCCCGGTGATCAGCACGTCGCGCAGCCCCGGGGCGATCGCGGTGGCGAAGTCGATGGCGCCCATCTTGCGCAGCGCCCGGCCGGCGCGACGGAGGTTGTAGAACATGTCGAGGTAGTCGAGGAGGGCCTCCTCGACGTCGATCGCCAGCGCCTTCACCTCGCCGCCGCCGCGCGCGACGGCGACCCGGCGCTCCTCGTACGGCAGCGGTGCGGTGTCGAACAGCTGGGCGACGCCCTGCCGGCCCTCGGTCTCCACCAGCAGCACCGAGCGCCCGTCGGCGGCCAGGGCCAGGGCGAGGGCGGCGGCGACGGTGGTCTTGCCCGTGCCTCCCTTGCCGGTGACCACGTGCAGGCGCGCGGGCGACAGTTCGGAGGGCACGGGCCCAGCGTAGGAGCTGAACAGCAGGTCGGCCCGGTGCGGAGCCGGCGGACGACGGCGGTGATGCCCACCGCGGCCCGCGGCTGCAGTAGCGTCGCGCCCATGAGCGAAGCCGCCCGCCAGAAGTGGGAGTACGCGACCATCCCCCTGCTGGTCCACAACACCAAGGCGATCCTCGACTCCTGGGGCGTCGACGGGTGGGAGCTCGTGACGGTGCTCCCGGGTCCCGGCGGGGCCGAGCAGCTGGTCGCCTACCTCAAGCGCCCGGTATGACCGCCGCCCCCGATCCGGCCCCGAGCTGGCACGCCCGGCTCGCCGAGCTCGGCATCCGCCTGCCGCCGGTGGCCGCGCCGGTCGCCGCCTACGTCCCGGCGGTGCGCGCCGGCTCGCTGGTGTTCACCTCCGGCCAGCTGCCCTTCGTCGACGGCGGGCTGCGCCGCACCGGCAAGGTGGGCGGCTCCGTCGACGCCGAGGCGGCCGCGGCGGACGCCAAGGTCTGCGCCCTCAACGCGCTCGCCGCCGTCGACGACCTCGTCGGGCTGGACTCGGTCGCCCGCGTCGTGCGCGTCGTGGGCTACGTGGCCAGCGTCGAGGGCTTCACCGGTCAGCCGCGGGTGGTCAACGGCGCCAGCGAGCTGCTGGGCCGGATCTTCGGCGAGGCGGGGAAGCACGCCCGCAGCGCGGTGGGGGTGGCCGAGCTGCCGCTGGGCGCCCCCGTGGAGGTCGAGCTCACCGTCGAACTGCGGTGAGTGCTGAGCCGAAGCAGGCGGCCACGGTCCTGTTGCTGCGGGACGGGGCGCCCGGGCTCGAGGTCTACCTGCTCCGCCGGACCAAGGGCATGCCCTTCGCCGGCGGGATGACCGCCTACCCCGGCGGCGGCGTCGACCCCCGGGACGGGGACACCGAGATCGGCTGGACCGGTCCGGCGCCCGAGCAGTGGGCGACGGCGTTCGGGTGCGACGAGCGCACGGCCCGCGAGCTGGTGTGCGCCGCGGTGCGCGAGACGTTCGAGGAGGCCGGCGTGCTGCTGGCCGGGCTGCCCGACGGGACCGTCGTCCCGGACGTCTCCGGGAACGACTGGGAGGAGCAGCGCCAGGCGCTGCTCAGCCGGCAGCTCTCCCTGGCCGGGCTGCTGGCCGATCGCGGCCTCGTGCTCCGGTCGGACCTGCTGCGCCCCTTCGCGCACTGGATCACCCCGCCGGTGGAGCCCCGGCGCTACGACACCAAGTTCTTCGCCGCGGCGCTGCCGGTCGGCCAGGAGGCGCGGGACGTCTCCGGCGAGGCCGACGAGGCCGCCTGGCTGCCCCCGGCCGCGGCGCTGGCCGAGCTGGACGCCGGCACCCGGCCGATGCTGCCGCCGACGTCGCACACCCTCGGCCAGCTGATCGCCTTCCCGGACGTCGCCGCCGCCCTGGCCGGCTCCCCGCCGGACCCGTTGCACCCGATCAGCCCGCGGTTCGAGGAGACCCCCGAGGGCCGCTGGGCCGTCCTCCCCGACGGCACCCGCATCCGCCTGGCGGTGCCGCTCCCTTCGTGATCCTCCGGATCACACCGCGGCCAGGTGCCGTCCCGGCTGCCGCTGAGCCGTTGAGTCGTGCCTGCGCGGACCCTCCGGGCCCACTCGGCACGACACCGCGGCCAGGCGCCGTCCCGGCTGCGCCGAGCGGGGCGGACGCAGCCGTCGAACCCGAGAGGCCCGGAACCGCAACGGTTCCGGGCCTCTCGGGTTCGACGTGCGTGCGACGTCAGCGCGCGCGGCGGCGCAGGCGCTCCTCGTCGAGGACGACGACGGACTTGCCCTGCAGCTGGATCCAGCCGCGGTGCACGAAGTCGGCCAGCGCCTTGTTCACCGTCTCGCGCGAGGCACCGACCAGCTGGGCCAGCTCCTCCTGGGTGAGGTCGTGCTTGACCCGCAGCCCGTCGGAGTCGCGGCTGCCGAAGCGGTCGGCCATCTGCAGCAGCGCCTTGGCCACGCGGCCGGGGACGTCGGTGAAGATCAGGTCGGCGACGGAGTCGTTGGTACGGCGCAGGCGGCGGGCCAGCACGCGCAGCAGCTGCTCGCCGATCTCCGGGTGCGCCTCGATCCACGGCAGCAGCACCGACTGCGGCATGCGGGCCAGCTTCACGTCGGTGACCGCGGTCGCGGTGGCGGTGCGCGGGCCCGGGTCGAAGACCGACAGCTCGCCGAACTGGTCGGACGGGCCCATGACCGCGAGCACGTTCTCCCGCCCGTCGGGCGAGCGGCGGGAGAGCTTGATCTTGCCGGTCATGACGATGTAGAGGCTGTCGCCCGGCTCACCCTCGTTGAAGACCACCCGGCCCCGGGGGAGCGTGGTCGTCTCGAGTCGGCTGATGACGGGGTCCACCGCGTCCTCGGAGAGCCCCTGGAAGAGCCCCGACTGAGCCAGCACCTCGTCCACTGCACGTCCTCTCACACTGTCTGCAGGACGCAGGGATGCCCGCGCCCGGAGCGAGTCTAGGCGTCTGTGCGGTCGGTCACCCGTTCGGTGGGCCGGGAGCTCCCCCGTCGGAGCGATAGACGGCGCTCACGGCGCGTCGCGGGCTCAGACCATCGGGGGGTTCTCGGACCGCCGACGGCCACCGCTGCGGCGGCGGCGCCAGCGGGACAGCGCCCGCCGGAGACCCGAGCTGGCGAGGGTGCTCACCTCGCCCGGCGTCGCCGTGTTCAGGAACTCGCTGACCTCGCGGGGGGACGCCGGACGGCGGAGGGGTTCCTCGACCCGCTCCATGACCAGCAGGAACGCGATCAGCAGCGGTGGGAACAGGATGACACTGAGGGCGACCATCCCGACCTCCTCTGCGTCGTCGGCGGAACCGGGGGGAGCGGTCCGGCCTCCATGGTGGCACGGCAGAAGAGGGTCGGCAGGGCCGCCTACCCTCGACCGCGTGTCCGCACCCGCGTCCCCACCGGCCTACGCGCGCCCCACCCGGGCCCGCCGCCCCACCCGCGCGGCGCTCACCGGCGCCTCTCCGTTCGACCCGGGCGAGACGCCGCTGGGCCGGACCCGCCGCGCGCGGCGGATGGCCCGCGAGCTGGCGGTGATCCACCCCGACGCCCACTGCGAGCTGGACTTCACCAACGCCTTCGAGCTGCTGGTCGCCACCGTCCTCTCGGCGCAGACCACCGACAAGATGGTCAACAAGGTGACGCCGACGCTCTTCGCGAGGTACCCGGACGCGGTCGCCCTCGCCGGTGCGGACCGCGAGGAGCTCGAGGCCGTCCTCAAGCCCACCGGCTTCTTCCGGGCCAAGGCGAACTCGGTGCTGGGCCTGAGCCAGGCACTGGTCGAGCGCTTCGACGGCGAGGTGCCGGCCCGGATGGCCGACCTGGTCACCCTGCCGGGGGTCGGCCGCAAGACGGCGAACGTCGTCCTCGGCAACGCCTTCGGCGTCCCGGGGCTGACGGTCGACACCCACTTCGGCCGGCTCGTGCGCCGGTTCGGCTGGACCGCGGAGGAGGACCCGGTCAAGGTCGAGGCCGAGGTCGCGCAGCTGGTGCCGAAGAAGGAGTGGACCGACTTCAGCCACCGGGTGATCTTCCACGGGCGGCGGGTGTGCCACGCCAAGAAGGCCGCCTGCGGCGCGTGCGGGCTGGCGCAGTGGTGCCCGTCGTTCGGCATCGGCCCGGTCGACCCGGAGGTCGCGCTGGCGCTCGTGAAGACCCCGTCCGCGTCGGACACCCTGTGATGCGTCGGGTCCTGCCGCTGCTCGGCCTGGTCGCCGCCGTCCTGCTCGGCGGCTGCACCGCCGGCGACGAGGGGACCGCGGGCGACGACGGCACCGCCGCGGCGCCGTCCACCGCCGCGCCGGGCGCCGCGCTGGTCGCCTGCCCCGAGCAGCCCGACGCCGAGGCCGCGGGCGCCGAGCGGTTGCCCGCGCTCGCCTTCGACTGCCCCGGCGGCGGTTCGCTCGACCTGGCCCGGGCGCCGGGCACCCCGATGGTCGTCAACCTGTGGGGCAGCTGGTGCCCGCCGTGCCGCGAGGAGATGCCGATCCTGCAGGAGTTCGCCGAGGTCGCCGGTGACCGGGTGCGGGTGGTCGGCGTCATCAGCAAGGACGGGCTGCCGCAGGCGGCGTCGTTCGCCGAGGACGCCGGGGTGACGTTCCCCAGCGCCTTCGACGGCACGGGGGAGCTGATGGCGGAGCTCGGCGTCAACGTGCTGCCGTTCACCTACTTCGTCGACGCCGACGGCGCGCTGGTGCACACCGAGGCGGGCCCGGTCTCCTCGCTCGACGAGCTCCGGGGCCTGGTCGCCGAGCACCTCGGCGTGCAGCTGTGACCGCCGGGCCGGACGTCGACGGGCTCCCGGAGTACCTCCACCGGCTGCTGGACGCCGCCGCCGACCTGCCGCTGCGGCACCGCATGCCGGCGGCCACCGCGACCGCCCGGCGGTCGGCGGTGCTGATCCTGTTCGGCGAGGGCCCGGCCGGCCCCGACGTGCTGCTCATCGAGAAGTCCGCGCACCTGCGCAGCCACGCCGGCCAGCCGGCCTTCCCGGGCGGCGGGGCCGATCCCGGGGACGACTACCCGGTGGGGACGGCGTTGCGCGAGGCGCACGAGGAGGCCGGGATCGACCCGGACGGCGTGCGGGTGCTCGCGACCCTGCAGGAGCTCTACCTGCCGCCGTCGGACCGGCTGGTCGTACCGGTGGTGGGCTGGTGGGACGACCCGCGCGACGTGAGCGTCGGCGATCCGCACGAGGTCGCCCGCGTGGCGCGGGTGCCCCTCGCCGAGCTGGCCGACCCGGGCAACCGGTTCCGGGTGCGGCACCCGTCGGGCTACGTCGGGCCGGCCTTCGCGGTCGCGGACATGCTGGTCTGGGGCTTCACGGCCGGGCTGCTGGAGGCGATCCTCGAGGCGGCCGGCCTCGCCCGCCCCTGGGACGAGCGTGACGTCCGGCCGATCCCCGCGTCGATGCTGCGGCCCTACACCCTGCCGGGTTCCGGGGACGGCGACGAGGCAGGGGACGCCGCCGCGCCGACGGTGGCCGATCCCGCGCCCGACGGCGCCCCGACGCGTACGGTTCGGCCCCGATGAGCGCGTGGATGTGGCAGCGGGCCGCCGCGGTCGGCGTCGGGGCCGCCCTGGTCGCCGGCGTGCTGACCGGCTGCGGGGGCACCGAGGAAGCGGCGCCGACGGCACCGTCCACCGAGGGCCTGGGTGAGGTGACCGTCGCGGCCGACGGCGTCCAGGAGGTCACCGTCGAGACCAGGGACGACTACGAGTTCTACCCCGACCGGTTCACCGTCGACCCCGGGCAGGTGCGGCTCACGGTGGTCAACGCCGCCGAGCAGATGACCCACAACCTCGAGTACACCGACGACGAGCTGCCGGCCCCGATCGACGCCGGCATCGCTTTCCTCGCCCCCGGGCAGGAGGAGACCATCGAGTTCGAGGTGACGACGCCGGGGGAGTACCCGTTCGCCTGCACCTTCCACCTGCAGCTCGGGCAGGTGGGCACGATGACGGTCCGCGAGTAGCCGGCGGTGTCCATCGTCGACCTGGTCCTGATCGTCCTCGCCCTGCTGTTCGCGCTCTCCGGTTTCCGCCAGGGGCTGCTCGTCTCGGCCACCTCGATCCTCGGCTTCCTGGGCGGCGCCGTGCTCGGCGCGCAGCTGGCGGGGCCGGTGGCCGACCGGATCGACGGGTCCAGCGTCACGCGGGTCTTCGCCGCGCTGGTCGTGGTGCTGGCCGCGGCGCTCCTGGGCCAGATCCTGGCCGGCGCGGTGGGGCGGGCGGTGCGCTCCCGGGTCACCTGGGAGCCGGCCAAGATGGTCGACTCGGTCGCCGGTGCGGTGGTGTCGGCGGCGTCGGTGCTGCTGGTCGCCTGGATGGTGGCCTCGCCCCTGGCCAGCTCGCCGTTCCCGCAGGTGGCCAGCCAGGTCCGGCAGTCGGCGCTGGTTCAGGCCGTCGACCGGGCGGTGCCCGACGCGGTCCGCGCCGTCTACGAGGACCTCCGCGAGGCCATCGACCGGCGCGGGCTGCCCGACGTCCTCGGTCCGCTGACCCCGACCGATGCCCGTGCCGTCCCGGCGCCGGACCCGGAGCTGCGGAACAGCGAGGTGGTCACCTCGGTCGAGGGATCGGTGGTCAAGATCCGTGGCGTCGCCCCGTCCTGCTCCCGGCAGATCGACGGGTCGGGCTTCGTCTACGCCCCGGAGCGGGTCATGACCAACGCCCACGTGCTGGCCGGCGTCACCGACCCGGTCGTCCTCGCGGAGGGCGAGGAGTACGACGCCGTCCCCGTCCTGGTCGACGAGGAGATCGACGTGGCGGTGCTCGCGGTGCCGGGCCTGCCGCAGGTGCCGCTGCGCTTCACGTCGCTGCCGGCCGACTCGGGCGACGACGCGATCATCATGGGCTACCCCGGGGGTGGCCCCTTCTACGTCGGCCCGGCCCGCGTCCGGGACCGCGGCGAGATCAGCGGACCCGACTTCCGGAACACGCAGACCGTCGTCCGCGACGTGTACGCCCTCTACGGCCAGGTGCGCGCCGGCAACTCCGGTGGCCCGCTGTTCGCGCCCGACGGCAGCGTCCTCGGCGTCGTCTTCGCCTCGGCGATCGACGACCCGGACACCGGCTACGCGCTCACCGGCCCGCAGGTGGCCGAGGCGGCGGCGCAGGGCAGCCGGTCCCTGGCCGAGGTCGGTACCGGCCCCTGCGAGTAGCCGGGCCGGGCCGGCACGTCGGCTAGCGGCCGGCCCAGTCCGCGACGGCCCGGCTGACCGTGGCCGGGACCTCCTCCTGCGGGAAGTGGCCGATCCCGGGCAGCTCGCGCCACTCGTAGGCGCCTGCGACGTACCGGCCGGACCCCCGGGCCGTCTCCGGCAGCACGTACGGGTCCAGCGCGCCGTGCAGCTGCAGCGTCGGCGCGGTGATCGGCGCCGCCATCCGGCGTGCGTAACGGAGGCCGTCGGGCCGCACCTGCGACCGGCCGGCCCACCGGTAGTACTCCATCGCGCCGTAGGCGGCCTGCGGGATGCGCGCCGCCGAGCGGTACCGGTCCACGGCGGCGGCGAAGTCGGCGGTGCGGGCCCAGTCCGGGCCGGCCCAGCGCTGCATCAGGTCGGCCACCGGGTCGTCGTCCGGGCGGGTCAGCCGGCGCTCGGGCAGCCGCGGCACCTGGAAGCCGAGGGCGTGCCGCAGCGCCCGGCGCTGCCGGCGCCGGGCCATCCCGGCGCGCAGCAGCCGGGGGTGGGCCATCGAGACGACGACGAGCCGCCGCACCACCCGGGGGTGGAGGGCGGCCATCGTCCAGCCCAGCAGACCGCCCCAGTCGTGGCCGACCACCACGGCCTCGCGCTCCCCGAGCGCCCGCACCAGCGCTGCGACGTCGGCGGAGAGGGTGGGCAGGTCGTACCCGCGGGGCGGCTTGTCGCTGGCCCCGTAGCCGCGCAGGTCCGGCGCCACCGCGTGGAAGCCGGCGTCGGCCAGGGCGGTCAGCTGCGCGCGCCACGTCCACCAGAACTGCGGGAAGCCGTGCAGCAGCAGGACCAGCGGCCCCTCGCCGGCCTCCGCCGCGTGCAGGCGCACGCCGTTGGCGGAGATGTCGCGGTGGGTCCAGGGGCCCGGGAGCAGGACGCTCGTGGCGTCGGGACGGCCGTCCGGGGGGACGGTCACCGGCCTCAGACCCGGTAGGGCTCGTTGGTGCGCAGCTCGACCTTGCCGCCGCTGACGACCGGGACCTCGCGGTGCCGGGCACCGGGGGCCTCGCGGTGCATGACGTCGGGCAGCTCGCGCAGCGACTCCATCGTCCGCTCGGGCTTCTCGATCTTCTTGATCATCTTCTTGCCCACCAGCGCCGCGATGCCGGCCAGCGCGATCAGCAGCAGGAAGACGATGGCGTAGGAGATCCACCGGGCCAGGCCCAGCCAGGTGAGGAACTCGGCCAGGGCGATGAAGAAGAAGATGCCGGCGAAGGCGGCGAAGACGCCGGCCGCGGCGAACGAGGCGGCGCCGATGCCACCCTTCTTCGCCGACGCCCCGATCTCGGCCTTGGCGAGCTCGATCTCGTTGCGCACCAGCGTCGAGACGTCGGCCATCGCACTCTGCACGAGCGTGCCGATGGAGGGCTCGACGGCTGCGCTGGCTCCGTCGGGGCGGGTCGACGACACACTGTGGGCCACGGGTGGCTCCTCCTTCGGTCCTGCGTTCGGGGCTCCCGACGCGTACGGCGGATGCACTCCTGGTCACCGGAATCGTGCCCCACGACGGCCGGTCCCGCCCTCCCGGCTCCCCCGACGGGGGCGTGGGCGCCCTCGTGCCCGGCTCCCCGCGCGGGCGGGGAGCCGGGCCGGAGGCCGGCTACTCGGCCGGAGCGGCCGGCAGCTTGTCCTTGATCATGTTCATCACCGAGGAGTCGGTGAGCGTGGTGACGTCGCCCAGCTCGCGGTTCTCGGCGATGTCGCGCAGCAGCCGGCGCATGATCTTCCCGGACCGGGTCTTGGGCAGCTCCTGCACCACCATGATCTGGCGCGGCTTGGCGATCGGGCCGATGTCGCGGGCGACGTGCGTGCGCAGGGTCTGCACCAGCTCCTCGCCGGAGTCCTCGGCGTTCCCGCGGAGGATGACGAAGGCGACGATGCCCTGCCCGGTGGTCGGATCGCTGGCGCCGACGACGGCGGCCTCGGCGACCGTCGGGTGCCCGACCAGCGAGGACTCCACCTCGGTGGTGGAGATGCGGTGGCCGGACACGTTCATGACGTCGTCGACCCGGCCGAGCAGCCAGATGTTGCCCTCGGCGTCCTTCTTGGCGCCGTCGCCGGCGAAGTAGACGTTCTTCCCGAAGCGGGACCAGTAGGTGTCGACGTACCGGTCGTCGTCCCCCCAGATGGTGCGGAGCATCGCCGGCCACGGCTCGGTGAGCACGAGCAGACCGGTGGAGTCGTCGGTGAGCTCGGTGCCCTCGTCGTCGACCACCTTCGCCGAGATGCCCGGGAAGGGGTGCTGCGCCGAGCCCGGGGTCAGGCTGGTGACCCCCGGCAGCGGGGTGAGCATGTGCCCGCCGGTCTCGGTCTGCCACCAGGTGTCCATGATCGGGCAGCGGCCGCCCCCGATGTGCTCGTGGTACCAGAGCCAGGCCTCGGGGTTGATCGGCTCGCCGACCGAGCCGAGCAGCCGCAGCGAGGAGAGGTCGAAGCCGGCCGGGACGTCCTCGCCCCACTTCATGAACGTGCGGATGACCGTCGGCGCGGTGTACAGGATCGTGACGCCGTACTTCTGGATCAGCTCGAACCAGCGGCCGCGGTGCGGGGTCTCCGGCGTCCCCTCGTACATGACCGAGGTGGCCCGGTTGGCCAGCGGGCCGTAGACGATGTAGCTGTGCCCGGTGACCCAGCCGACGTCGGCGGCGGTCCAGAAGACGTCGGTGTCGGGCTTGAGGTCGAAGGTCGCCCAGTGGGTGTAGGCGACCTGGGTGAGGTAGCCGCCGCTGGTGTGCAGGATGCCCTTCGGCTTCGCCGTCGTCCCCGAGGTGTACATGATGTAGAGCGGGTGCTCGGCGTCGAAGAAGTCGCACTCGTGCTCGGTGGACTGCCGGCCCACGGCGTCGTCCCACCAGAGGTCGCGGCCGTCGGTCCACGCCACCTCCTGCTCGGTCCGCTTGACGACCAGGACGTTGCGGACGCCCGGGCTGCGGTCGACCGCCTCGTCGACCGCCGGCTTGAGCGCGCTGGGCGCGCCCCGGCGGTACCCGCCGTCGGAGGTGATGACCAGGACGGCGCCGGCGTCGTCGAGCCGGCTGGCGAGGGCGTCGGCGGAGAAGCCGCCGAAGACGACCATGTGGACGGCGCCGATGCGGGCGCAGGCCAGCATCGCGATGATCGCCTCGGGGATCATCGGCATGTAGATGGCGACGCGGTCACCGGCGGTGACGCCGAGCTCGGTGAGGGCGTTCGCGGCCCGGCAGACCTCGTCCTTCAGCTGCGCGTAGGTGATCGTCCGGGTGTCGCCGGGCTCGCCCTCCCAGTGGTAGGCGACCTGGTCGCCGTGCCCGTCCTCGACGTGCCGGTCGACGCAGTTGTAGGCCACGTTGAGCTTGCCGCCGACGAACCACTTGGCGAAGGGTGGGTTGCTCCAGTCCAGGACCGTGTCCCACTCCTGCTCCCAGGTCAGCCGGCGCGCCGCGGACTCCCAGAACGCCAGCCGGTCGCGAGCGGCCTCGTCGTAGACGTCGGGGCCGACGTTCGCCTGGGCCGCGAGGGCCTCGGGCGGGTCGAAGCTCCGGCCGTGCACCTGGGTCGTCTCGCTCATGGGGTCCCTCCCGAGTCCGGCGCCGCGTGCCGTCTGCGGCGGTGCAGCGTGTGCCACGACACACCGTATGGCCGTAGCGCCCGGTCGTCTGCCCCACGCGACGTGCGGAGCGACGACCGGCCACACTGACCCGGTGAGCGGTCCGCAGGCGCAGGTCGCCGCCCGCATCCCGGGCGCCGCAGGCCTGGGCCTGGTCGCCCCGGCGGGCGCCGTGGCCGTGCCGGCGGAGCAGCTGGCCGACCCCCGCCGGCTCGGCGAGCTGCTGGCCGCCCGGGCCGCCCGCCAGCGGGCCGGCGACCTCCGGGTGCACGCGACGGTGTGGTGGTACTCGGCCTCGGCGGTGCTCCTCGCCCCGGTGCTGGCGGGCCTGGCCGCGGGGCGTCCGCTGTCGGCCCGTCCCGCGGACACGACCGTGCACCTAGGCCCCGGCGGGCTGCCGGTGGCGGCGGTGTCGGCGGCGGCGGGCGGTGATCCCGCGGCCGGTGTGCGGGAGTGCCTCGAGGTGTTCGTCCCGGCGCTGGCCGAGGCGGGCCGGATGCGGCAGCGGCCGCTGTGGGGCATCGCGGCGGACTCGCTGGCCAACGGGCTGCTGGCGCTCGGCCGTGCGCTGGGCGACGTCCCGGCGGTCACCGCGCTGGCCGCGCCGCTGGCCGCCGCCGTCGGGTTCCCCCTCCCGGGGCCCCGCTACGTCGACGTCGCGGGCGCGCGGTTCACCGCCCGGGTGTCCTGCTGCCTGGTGGACCGGCTGCCCTACGGCCCCACCTGCGCGTCCTGCCCGCGCCGGCCGCCGGCGGAGCGCCGGGTGCTGCTCGAGGACGCCGCGACCCGCCTGCTGCGCTGAGCAGGGCGGGGTGCGTCTCGCCGCGCGGCAGCGTGCGGGAGATGATCGAGGGACCCGGCGATCCCGAGGGAGGTCAGCGATGCCCGTGATGCCTGCCGCGTTCCTCGGCCACGGCAACCCGATGAACGCGCTGGAGAGCAACCGGTACACCGAGGCCTGGCGCGCGTTCGGCCGGTCGGTGCCCCGGCCGCGGGCGATCCTGGTCGTCTCCGCGCACTGGTACGTGCAGGCGACGGCGGTCACCGCGATGCCGCGGCCGCGCACCATCCACGACTTCTTCGGCTTCCCGCGCGAGCTCTTCGACGTCCGGTACGAGCCGCCGGGGCTGCCGGAGCTGTACGAGGAGGTGGCCGACATCGTGCACCCCACCTGGGTGGGGGCCGACCGCGACAGCTGGGGCATCGACCACGGCGCCTGGTCGGTGCTGGCCCACGCGTTCCCGGACGCCGACATCCCGGTCGTGCAGCTGTCGATCAACGCGCTCAAGTCGTTCGACTACCACCTCCAGCTGGGCGCGGCCCTGGCTCCGTTGCGCGAGGACGGTGTGCTGGTGATCGGCAGCGGGAACGTGGTGCACAACCTCGGCGGGGTGAGCCGGGCGCTGCCCGACGCCGGGTTCGACTGGGCGCAGCGGTTCGACGAGGCGGCCAAGGAGTGCATGCTCACCGACCCGACCGACGCCGGTCGCCTCGACGGGCACCGCGACTTCGACCTCGCCGTCCCGACGCCGGACCACTTCCTGCCGCTGCTCTACGTGGCCGGCATGGCGGGGGCCACCGACGCCCCCGTCGACGTGCTGGTCGACGGCTACGCCTACGGCTCGCTGTCGATGACCTCCTACACCGTGGGCATGGATGCCCCCGAGCTGTCGGGGTCCGGCGTCGCGGCGGCCCTGCCGGAGGGGCCACCGCCGGACGGCGCCAACATCTGAGCGGGGGACCGGCGGCCCTCAGCCGGTGGCGGCGGGGCGGTGGGCGTCGGTGATGCGCGGGAACGGGCGGGTGGAGAAGATCGTCTCCACCGGCAGGTCGAAGAACTCCGCGAGGCGGAGCGCCAGGTGCAGGCTGGGGTTGTACTCGCCGCGCTCCAGGTAGCCGACCGTCTGGTAGTGGACCCCCAGGGCGTCGGCCAGCTCCCGCCGGGACACCCCGTGCTCGGCCCGCAGCAGCGCGATCCGGTTGTAGACGGCGTCCCCGGGGCGTTCCCCGGTCACTTGACCCACTGGAGCGCGGCCTCCTTGGCCTGCTGGACCTGGGAGCCCGACTGCCGCCGGGCCATCCGCCGCAGCACCCGCGGCGTGACCAGCATGCCGAACACCGCCCAGGCGGAGAGCACCAGCACGGTCATGCCGGTGCGCCAGGAGTCCCCCAGCTCGACGGTGACCGCGGCGTCGGGCAGGAAGGCCGAGCGCATGCCGAGGCCGATCCAGTAGATCGGGAAGACCTGGGCCACGGTCTGCAGCCAGCCCCACATCGCCTGGATCGGGAAGAAGATCCCCGAGATCGCGCTCAGCACGATGATCGGCAGCATCCCCCAGGTGCCGACCTTCTGGACGCTCGGGACGACCGAGCCGATGATCATGCCGAGCGGCAGGGTGGCCAGCAGGCCGAGCACGACCACCCAGACGACGGTGGCCCAGCCGGCGGCCCCGTTGCTCATGACGTCGTCGAACAGCAGGAAGCTCGGCACCAGGATGACCAGCAGCAGGGGGACCAGCCCGAGCGAGTGGTACAGCAGCTGCCCCGTCACGTACCCCTGCATCCCGTGCGGCAGCGCCTTGTGCCGCAGCAGCGTGCCGTCCTCCCGCTCCATGGCGAGCGCGTACGCGGGGCCGATGACCACGCCGAACGCGATCAGCGCACCGAGGATGCTGGGCAGGGCGAACGTGGGCAGCAGCAGCCCGGTGCCCTCGAGCTCGGTGTCGCGGCTGAACCACAGGTAGGACAGGGTGCCGACCCCCATGAAGAGGTAGAAGCCCTGGTCCTGGGGGCTGCGCAGGCTGAGCACGAATTCCGTCCAGCCGCGCCGCAGGCCGAGGGAGACGGCGTTCCGGGTGGGGTTCATCGGGAGACCTCCGCGAGCTGCGGTGCGGTGCGGTCGCCGGACTCGAACCGCTGGACCATGGCGATGTAGGTGTCCTCGAGGTTCGCCCGGCGGACCTCCAGGTCGGCGATCCGGTCCCCGTGCTGCCGGAACAGGTCGCGGACGAACCGGGTCGGGTCGGCCGTGGCGTGCACGAACCGTTCGCCGTCGCAGGCCCAGCGGACCTCCGCGTTGCCCGCCACCTGGCGGGTGAGGGCATCGGCGCTGCCGTCGGCGACGATCCGGCCGTTGACCAGGATGAGGATCCGGTCGGCCAGCCGCTCGGCCTCGGCCAGGTCGTGCGTCGTGAGCAGGATGCTGGTGCCCTCGAGGTCGGCCAGCCGGTGCACGAGGTCGTGGAAGTCGCGGCGCGCCTGCGGGTCCAGGCCCGCGGTCGGCTCGTCGAGGAAGAGCATCTCCGGCCGGCCGATGATGCCCACCGCGACGTCGAGCCGGCGCCGCTGGCCGCCGGAGAGCGTGCCGATCTTCCGGTCGGCGTTCTCGGTGAGGCCGACGGTGCGCAACAGCCAGTCGACCTCGTAGGGCCGCGGCCGGTCCGCCGTGGCGTAGGGGGAGAAGTAGCCGCCGAGCTGCTCCAGGAGCCGGCGCGGCGTCCAGCGCGCGTGGTCGCGCCACGACTGGAGGACCACGCCGACGCGGGCGCGCCAGGCGTCCCCGCCCTCGGCCGGGTCCTCGCCGAGGACGCGCACCTCGCCGGCGGAGGGCAGCCGGAACCCCTCGAGGATCTCGATGGTCGTCGTCTTGCCGGCGCCGTTGGGGCCGAGCAGGCAGACGACCTCCCCGGCGTGCACGTCGAGGTCCACGCCGCTGAGGACGGCGTGCTCCCCGTAGGTCATCCGCAACCCGCGGACAGAGATCGCCGGCTCGACCGCTGCGCCGTGCTCGGGGGCTGGACTCATCGCGACACCACCTGGACGGGGTTCCCTGCTCGGACGCGGTGATAGTAGGAGTGCTACATCGGCAGTACAAGTACTCAGGCGCGGGATCGTCGCCCCGGCTCGCCGCCGCCGCGCCGTGCGGCACCGACTACCTGTCTGCATGCGGTATCGGTAAACAAATGACAACGGGTAGTCATGACACTCGGGGCGGGTCAGGGGCGTGCGTGACCGGTCGGGTCCGCACGTCGTTCCGCCCGGCAGTGATGCACGCACGCCCTGTTGCCGGAGGTCCGCCATGTCGTCGCAGTTCCATCCCCGCTCGCCGAGGCCGCACGGCCGCCGGGCGCTGATCGTCTCCGGCATGGCCGCAGCGCTCGTGGTCGTCCCGGGCCTCGCGCGGGCCGAGGAGCCGGCCGCGCCGGAGCCGCTGCAGCCGCTGACCGACCTGCTCGAGGGCCTGACCGGCGGCGGGGACGCGGGCCTGCTGCCGGGCGTGCCCGGCGGCGACGCCGGCCCCCTGCCGGGAGCGCCCGGCGGGGACACCGGCCTGCTGCCGGGGGTTCCCGGCGCCGGCGAGGGGGCGGTCGACCCCGGCACGGGTTCCGGGGTGCCCCTGCAGCTGCCCGCCGGGTTCGAGTCGGCGCTGCAGCAGCTCGCCGCGGCGCTGCACCTCCCGCAGGACTGCGTCGACGGCGTCACGCAGAGCCTGGAGCTCGTCGTCGGCGGCCTGGCCGAGCTCCCCGCCGAGCTCGAGGCGCTGGCCGGGGAGCTGCAGGAGGCGCTCGAGGGGCTGGCGGGTGGGGGTCTGGACGGGCTCCTTGGCCTGGGTGAGCAGCTGCAGGGCGCGCTCGACCCGGCGACCCTGCAGGAGTCGTCGATCGTCGAGGGGCTGACGCTGCTCGCGGAGACGCTCCCGGCCTGCGTGCCGGCGCTCCCGGCGGAGGAGGCCCCTCCGGCGAGCCCCGAGCCGCCGCACGTCCCGGCGGCGCCGGCCGCCCCGGCCCCGCCGGCGGCGGAACCGGTCGCCCACCCCGTCGTCTACCCCGGCTACGCGCCGACGGGCGTCGAGGACGACGGCGCCGACGCGCTCCCGGTCGGGCTCGGCGGCGCGCTGCTGCTCGCGGCCGGCACGGGCGCCGGCGTGGCCGCGTACCGGAGGCAGTGGCGTGCGGCCGATCCGCAGCGCTGACCTGCGGACCGCCGGCGCCTTCCTCGTCGTCCTGGCGGCCGGCCTGGCGGTGCTCTGGGTCGTGACCGCCCGCCCGGGCCCGGCCGGTGCCGGCGACGCCGTAGCCGCCCCGGCGGTCTCGGAGGTAGCGGCCGCCGGGCCGATCGTCCCGGCCGGCCTGGTGATCCCGGCGATCGGCGTGGACACCGTCGTGGAGTCGCGCGGCACGGTGACCTACGAGAACCCGTTCACCGGGCGGACCGTCGAGGGGTACGGCGTGCCCGAGTCGATGGGGACGACGTCGTGGTGGTCCGACGGGCCGGCCCCGGGGTCAGGGCAGATGGCGGTGGTCCTCGGCCACCAGCAGGACGGTGGGCCCGGGGTCTTCAACCGGCTGCACGAGCTGCGTCCCGGCGACGAGGTGCTGCTGCGCGACAGTGCCGGCGCGGTGCTCCGGCTGGCGGTCCTGGGCGATCCGCTGACCGGTCTGGACAAGTCGACCAGCGCGCTCGCCGACGCCCTCAACGGGCACCCGGAGGGGGCGGACCTCGCGCTGGTCACCTGCGGTGGCGAGTACGACGACGCCGCCGGGACCAGCACCGACAACACCGTCGTCTTCGCGACCGTGACCGCGGGCGGCTGACGGGGGGCGGTTCAGCCGTCGCCGGCGAGGCCGGCCACCTCGCCGACGACCCATACCGCCGGCGGGCGGACGCCCTCGGCCGCGATGGTGCGCGGCAGCTCGGCCAGCGTGGTGCGGACCGTGCGCTGGGCGGCCGTGGAGCCGTCGCTGACCACCGCGACCGGGGTCTCCGGTGCCCGGCCGTGCTCGACCAGCGCGGCGGCGATGGCCGGGGCGGTCTCCACGCCCATGAGCACGACCAGCGTGCCGCGCAACCGGCCCAGCGCCGCCCAGTCGACCAGGGACTGCGGATGCCCGGGCGGCAGATGGCCGGAGACGACGACGAACTCGTGGGTCAGCCCGCGGTGGGTGACCGGGATGCCGGCCAGCGCGGGGACGGCGACGGCGCTGGTGATGCCGGGGACCACCTCGACCGGGATGCCGGCGGCGGTGCACGCCTGCAGCTCCTCGAAGCCGCGGCCGAAGACGAACGGGTCCCCGCCCTTGAGCCGCACCACCCGCTTGCCGGCCCGCGCGTGCTCCACCAGCAGCGCGTTGATCCGCTCCTGTGCCATCGACCGGCCGCGGGGCAGCTTCGAGGCGTCGACGACCTCCACCTCGGGGGGCAGCGAGGCGAGCAGCGACTGGGGGCCCAGGTGGTCGGCGACGACGACGTCGGCGTGCGCCAGCGCCTGCCGGCCGCGCACCGTGATCAGCCCCGGGTCGCCGGGGCCACCGCCGACGAGGACCACGCTGCCGCCCACGGCGGGACGGGCCACCCGGTCGCCCACGCTGCCGTCGGTCAGCCCGGCGACGATCGCGTCCCGCACGCCGATGGCCCGCTGGGGGTCGCCGCCGCCGTGGACGCCGATGACCAGGTCACCCTGCCGCCCGACGGCCGGCGTCCAGACGCTGGACGCCGCGCGGTCGTCGGCCCGGGCGCAGAAGATGCGTGCCCGCTCGGCCTCCTCCGCCACGGCCGCGTTGACCGTGGGGTCGTCGGTCGCGGCGACGGCGTACCAGGCCCCGTCGAGGTCGCCGGGCCGGTAGGTCCGCCGGTGCCAGGTCGCGCCCCCGGCGGTGGCGAGCGACTCGAGCGCCGGCGTCACCTCCGGGCTGACGACGGTCACGCGGGCGCGCGCCTCCAGCAGGCCGGCGACGCGCCGGTGGGCCACCCGGCCGCCGCCCACCACCACGACCAGCCGGTCGCGCAGGCGCAGCCCGACCGGGTAGACCGTGCCCGATCCGGGGGGCACCGGGGTGGCGTTCAGCGGAACTCCTCGGTGACGACGGGGGCGGACTCCCGTGCGGAGCCGGGCCCGTGCGTCCCCGACAGGATCTCAGCGAGGGTCCGGGCGAACGCACGGGAGGTGCCGGGATCCCGCACCGCGACCCGCAGGTGGTCGGTGGTGAGGCCCGGGAAGGAGTCGCCCCGGCGCACGGCCCAGCCCGCGTCCCGCAGCGCGGCGCGCACCCGCGCACCGTCGGGCAGGTGGAGCAGGACGAACGAGGAGCGCGGCTCGCCGAGCGCCACCACGTCCGGCGGGAGGGCGGCGAGCAGGGCCGCCCGGTCCGCGGACAGCGCGACGGCCGCCTCGTGCGCCTCGGCGCGGGCGGCGGGGGTGCTGCACGCCACCAGCGCGGCGAGGGCGGGCGTGCTGACCGGCCACGGCGGCTGCTGGTCGGCCATGGCCGCGACGAGCTCCGGCGGGCCGAGGGCGTAGCCCACCCGCAACCCGGCCAGGCCCCACGTCTTGGTCAGGCTGCGCACCACGAGCAGCCCGGGCAGGTCGGACCGGCCGGCGAGCGACCCGGGCTCGCCGGGGACGGTGTCGGCGAACGCCTCGTCCACCAGGACCACCCGGCCCGGGCGGGCCAGGGCCGCCACCTGGGCGGCCGGGTGCAGCACCGAGGTGGGGTTGGTCGGGTTCCCCAGGACGACGAGGTCGGCGTCGTCGGGGACGGCGGCGGGGTCGAGCCGGTAGCCGTCGGCGGGGGAGAGCAGCAGCCGGGTGACCGGGTGCCCGGCGGTCCGGAGCGCGGCCTCCGGCTCGGTGAAGGACGGGTGGACGACGACGGCCCGCCGGGGGCGCAGCGCGCGGGCGAGCAGCACGAACGCCTCGGCGGCACCCGCGGTGAGCAGCACCTCGGCCGGGTCGCGCCCGTGGGCCGCGGCGACCGCGGCCCGCGCCGGACCGGCGTCGGGGTAGCCGGCGCTGCGGTCCACCGCGTCGTGGAGAACCGCCCGGAGCCACGGCGGCGGCGTACCGGCCCGCACGTTGACGGCGAGGTCGATCAGGCCGGGGGCCAGCTCGGCGTCCCCGTGGTGCCGCAGATCCGTCACGTCTCCTCTTCGCGGTCGTCGCTCGTCCGGCCATTCGACCACGGGCGTGTAACAGGCGTGTGGCGTGACTTGACGAACCGGAAAGCCGGGGCCACTCTTTCCGACATGGAAAGCGACGAGGTCGACGCCCGCAGCCAGCTGGACGCCCTGCGGGCCGACCGGGCGGCGCTGGCCGGACGCGTGGTCCAGCCGTGGTGGTACGACGTGCTCCTCGGAGTCCTCGTCTTCGCCTTCCTGGGCAGCTACGCGACCCACAACTGGTGGCTGATCGGCGGCGCCGGGCTGGTGTTCCTGGCCGGCTGCTGGGGGCTGGTGACCGTCTACCGGCGGCTCACCGGCATGTGGGTCAACGGCCTGCGGCCCGGTCCGACCCAGCGGGCGACGACGGTGTGGTTCTGGTGCTGCGTCAGCTGGGTCGTCGCCGCGTTGCTCGACGCCTTCCTCGACCTGCCGTGGCTGGTGCTCGGGGTGTCGGCGGCCTGCGGCGTCGGCGTCGCGCTGGTCAGCCGCTGGTGGACGCGGATCTACGTCGCCGAGCTCCGCGGCGAGCTGTGACCGCCGTCGCGCCGCGGTTCGACCCGGTGATCCATGCGCCGCCCCGCCTCCAGGTGTGCGGGCTGCTCGCCGTCGTCGACGCGATGGACTTCGCGACGGTGCGCGACCAGGTCGGCGTGAGCGACTCGGTGCTCTCCAAGCACGTGCGCCAGCTGGAGGAGGCCGGTTACGTGCAGGTGCGCAAGGCCACCCGCGCCTCCCGCGTGCGCACCAGCCTCGCGCTCACCGCCGAGGGCCGGCGGGCCTTCGACGCGCACGTCGCCGAGCTGCGCCGGATCACCGGGGGCTGACCCCCCGCGCGGCGTGCCCGGCGCACCGGCAGAGTGTGCGCCGGCGGACGGAACGGGGGACGGGTGCGGGGCGGACGGGGCGCGAGGGTGCTGGACGCGGCCCTCGTCGTCGCCGGTGCGGTGGGGCTGGGCCTGCTGCTGGAGCTCGCCCGGCTGCCGTCGCCGGCCCTGTTCGGCGGGCTGGTCGCCGGCCTGGTCCGCGCGCTGGCCGTGCGGTCCCCGGCGCGCGTGCCCGAGCGCGCCACCACGGCGGGGCAGGCGGTCATCGGGGTCGCCCTGGGCGCGCTGGTCGACCTCGGCACGCTGCGGGCGCTGGCCGCCGACTGGCTGCCCGTCCTGCTGGTCACCGTCGCGACGCTGCTGCTCAGCCTGCTGGCCGGGGTGGCGCTGCGGCTGCAGCGCGGCATCAGCCCGGTCACCGGTGCGTTCGCGATGATCGCCGGCGGCGCCTCCGGGATCGTGGTGATGGCCCGGGACCTCGGCGCCGACGAGCGCATGGTGGCGGTCATGCAGTACCTGCGGGTGCTGCTCATCGTGCTGCTGATGCCCGTCGTCGCCGCCACCGCCTACGGCGCCACCGCCGGCCCGGGGCTGGTGCCCGGGGAGAGCGGTGCGGGCTGGCCCGCCGGCCTGCTGTTCACGGTCGCCTGCGCGGTCGCCGGGCTGGCCGGAGGGCGGCTGCTGCGGGTGCCCGTCGCCGCGCTGCTGGGTCCGCTGGTCGCCGCCGCGGTCGCCGACCTCACCGGGCTCTCCCGCGGGGCGGAGGTGCCCGCCGTCGTGGAGAGCGCGGCGTTCCTGGTGATCGGGCTGCAGGTGGGGGTGAGCTTCACCCGCGACAGCCTCCGGGGGATCGGCCGGGCCCTGCCGCTCGCGCTGGCGATCATCCTGGTCCTGGTGGTCGCCTGCGCCGGCCTCGGGAGCCTGCTCGCCGCGCTCACCGGGGCGACGGCGCTGGACGGGTACCTCGCCACCACGCCGGGCGGCCTGTACGCGGTGCTGGCCACCGCGCGCGGCTCGGGCGCCGACACGACGTTCGTGCTGGCGGTCCAGGTGCTGCGGCTGTTCGTCATGCTCTTCAGCGCCCCGCTGGTGGCGCGCTGGCTCCGGCGGTCGCACCCCGCGTGAGGCGGCCCGGGAGCTGACCCGTGGGCCGGCCGAGCCTGACGGACGGCCGTGGCGCGCCTACTCTCGTGGACCGGCGCACGAGGGGGAGGAGACCCAGCTGTCCGAGCAGAAGCCAGCCGCAGCGGAGGCCGGCACCGACGACTCGGTGCTGCTGTACGTCGGCGGTCCCCTCGACGGGCGGGTCGAGATCCGCGAGGCCCGGCACGGCGATCCGCTGCCGACGGTGACCCACGTGCACCTGCACGGCGGGCCGAAGGTCGTGCACCGGTACGACCTGGAGCCGCTCAGCGACGGCGTCGGCGTCTACAACCTGCGCCCGCAGGCCCGCCGGCCGGCCCGGGACGAGTCGGCCGCGGACTGACCGCGGCGCTCACCAGCCCTGCACGCGGCGCGCCTCGCCGACCACGCGGTCGAACCGGGTGCGGTCCAGCGCGGCGCCCTCCCGGCGGACCGTCGCCGGGTCCAGCACCAGCAGCCGGTCCAGGCGCACCTCGCTGGGGCGCCCGCGCGGATCCCAGGCGCCCGTCCCCACGTCGGTCCACCGCCGGCCGTGGCGGGCCTCGTCGGCGGCGTCCCGGTCGTGGTCCCGGCTGCTGAGCATCAGGCCCAGCAGCTGGTCGCCGCGCCGGCCGATCACCAGCACCGGGCGGTCCTTGCCCCGGCCGTCGTCCTCCTCGTACGGCACCCAGGCCCACACCACCTCGCCGGGGTCGGGGCGGTCGTCGGCGTGCGGCCGGTAGCTGACGTCGGGGGCGGGCGGGGCGGACGACGTCCGGCGCACGACGGCACCGGCGCGGGGAGCCCGCCGCAGCGCCCCGAGCACCCGGCCGACCGCACGCACCGCCGTCCGGACCGGTCGCCGCGCAGCTGCCATGGACTGCACCGTACGGAGCGCCTCCGGACGCGTCAGGGCACGGGAACGTCACGTGGTGCCACACGTGACTCATCGGCACCAATCGGTCACGTTCGGGGTTGGCTCCGCCGGCACGGGGGCACCATGGGCGAACGGGGCGCGTGGTCGCGGGCCCTGGAGAAGGGGGTCTCCATGACTTCGGCCGAGCCGGCCCGGCCCGCGGTCCCGCGGGGACGCGAGGTGCAGGCGAGCGTCCTCGCCGCCTTCCAGCTGGTGGAGGACGCGCGGTACCTCGGCTCCGGCCGCAGCCGCCGCCGGCTGCGCGTCCGCGCGCTCGCCGAGCGCGCGGTGGCCGATCGCAAGCTCGCCCGCGACCTGCGCGCCGGCTGAGGACCGCTCCCTGCAGAGGGCTCTGTCAGGTCAGGCAGAACTCGTTGCCCTCGGGATCGGCGAGCGTCACCCAGTCGAACGGCCCCTGGGACGCGCGCCAGAGCTCGGTGGCACCCAGGCCCAGCAGCCGCGCGAGCTCCGCCTCCCGCCGCTCGGGGCCGACCCGCAGGTCCAGGTGCAGCCGGTTCTTCCCCGCCTTCGGCTCCGGCACCAGCTGGAAGAGCAGCCGGGGCCGGCCGGGATCTGGGGACCCGACGGCCGCCCCCACCCGCCAGACCAGGGCGCCGCGGTGCCGGGTGGTGTCCTCCTCCGCCGCGGCCCCGGAGTCGACCATCCGGCGGATGAAGGCCTCGTCCTGCGGTTCCACCTGCCAGCCGAGCACCTCGGCCCACCAGTCGGCGAGCTCGTGCGGCGCGGAGCAGTCGATCGTGATCTGGACGTCGAACGCCATGGCCGGAGGCTAGGCCCGGGTACCGACACCGGGGACGTCCTTACAGCTCCTCGGCCAGGCCGGCGCGGATCGTGGCGTCGTCCGGGAGGTCGTCCTCGAGCGCGCAGTGGTCCCGGATCACCCGGCCGAACGGCGTCAGCGTCGTGGGGGCCACCTGCCGCGCCGGGTCCCACAGGCCCGAGCGCATGACCGACTTCGGGCACTGGAAGTAGGCCCGCCGCACCTCCAGGACGAGCACCGACAGCGGGGCGCGGCCGAACTCGGTGAGGTCCACGGGCAGCTCGTCCGGGGCGACCAGCGACGCCGTGCCGTACACCCGCAGGGTCTGCTCGACGCCGGGGACCAGGAACATCAGCGCGGCGCGCGGGTTGACGGCCACGTTCCGCAGGCTGTCGACCCGGTTGTTGCCCGGCCGGTCCGGCAGCAGCAGCCGGTGCTCGTCGAGGACGTGGACGAAGCCCGGGTCGCCGCCGCGCGGGGAGACGTCCGGCCAGCCGTCGGCGTCCGCGGTGGACAGCGTCGCGAAGGGGGAGTGCGCGATGAACTCCCGGCAGTGGTCGTCCAGGCGGTCGATGACCTTGTCCAGCACCAGGCCGCCCGGCGTCCGGTAGCCGGCGAGCACCGGGTCGGCGGTGGGCAGCGGAGGCAGTGGGGAGGCGGGCACGCGACGACCGTAGACGGTCGCCGGGCTAGCGTGGCGCCTCGTGCCGCAGGTGTGGAGTTCTCCCGTCCGATACGTCGAGTGCGATCAGCAGGGCGTGGTCTTCAACGGCCACTTCCTCACGTGGGCCGACGAGGCGTCCAACGGTTGGTGGGCCGCGCACGGGCTCACCTGGGACGACCTGGTCGCCCGCGGCATCGACCCGGTGGTCAAGGCCAGCTCGCTGGAGTGGACGTCGTCGGCCCGCTGGGGCGACACCGTCGCCGTGGACGCCGAGACCGAGAGAGTGGGCCGTACCAGCGTGACGGTGCGCTTCACCGTGCGCGTGGGCGACCGGGTCTGCTGCGTCATCCGCACCACCTACGTCTCCGCCGCCGACGGCCGCGCCACCCCCTGGCCGGACGACGTGCGGGCGCGGCTCACCGAGGGCTGACGCCCGCTCCCGGCGGCAGGAGCGGCAGCCCGGGCGGCGGGCCGGACTCGATCAGCCGCCACAGCGCGTCGGTGTCGGCGTGCTCGGCGACGAGGTCGCCGAGGCGGTCCAGCCGGGCCTCCCGCACGGCGGCGAAGTCGGTGGCCGGGGCGGGCACGAACCGGCGGCCGGTGATCCGGGCGACCTCGGCGAGGAAGGCCCGGCGGAAGCCGTCGTTCTCCAGCGCGCCGTGCCAGGTGGTGCCGAACACCGATCCCGCTCGCGCTCCGTCGAGGAACGGCTCGGCGGAGAGGTCGACGGTGACGACGCCGTGGTGGATCTCGTAGCCGTGCACCGTCTCGCCCAGCGCCGTCCCCACCGGGCGGGCGAGGGTCTTCGCCGGGGCGAACCGGACGTCGGCCGGGAGCAGCCCCAGCCCGGCCACCGTCCCGGCCCGTGACTCCACCTCGTCGGTGATCGTCCGGGCCAGCATCTGGTGTCCCCCGCAGATGCCCAGCACCGGCGTCCCCTCCGCGGCGCGGCGGCGCACCGCGTCGGCCAGGCCGGTGCTGTGCAGCCACGCCAGGTCGGTCACCGTGGCGCGGGTGCCGGGCAGCACGACGAGGTCGGCGTCGGCGAGCTCCTCCGGTCTCGTGGCGTACCGCACCAGGACCCCCGGCTCGGCGGCCAGCGCGTCGAGGTCGGTGAAGTTCGACAGCCGGGGCAGCCGCGCCACCGAGACGCGCAGCACGTCGTCCCCGACCGGGGCGGCCCCCGACGACGCCGAGGGCACGTTCAGCGAGTCCTCCACGTCCAGCTCCAGGCCGCCCAGCCACGGCAGGACCCCGAGCGTCGGCCGTCCGGTGAGCGCCGCCAGCTGGTCCAGCCCGGGACGCAGCAGCCGCACGTCGCCGCGGAACTTGTTGACCAGGAAACCGGCGACCAGCCGCTGGTCCTCCGGCGGCATGAGCGCCACCGTGCCGTGGAAGGCGGCGAACACCCCGCCCCGGTCGATGTCGCCGACGACCACCACGGGCAGCCCGGCGGCGGTGGCCAGCCCCATGTTGGCGATGTCGTCGGCCCGGAGGTTGATCTCGGTGGGGGAGCCGGCGCCCTCGCAGACGACGACGTCGAAGCGCGACCGCAGGTCCGCCAGCGACTCGAGCACCTGCTCCAGCAGGGCCGCCTTCATCGGCCGGTACGAGAGCGCGGTGACGTCGGCGACCGGCCGGCCGAGGACGACGACCTGGCTGGAGTTCTCCCCGCCGGGCTTGAGCAGCACCGGGTTCATGGCGGCCTCCGGCTCGACCCGCGCCGCGGCCGCCTGCATCACCTGCGCCCGGCCGATCTCGGCGCCGTCCGGGGTGACCATGGAGTTGTTGCTCATGTTCTGCGCCTTGAACGGCGCCACCGACACGCCCTGGCGCGCCAGCCACCGGCAGATCCCGGCCGTCACCACCGACTTGCCGGCGTCCGAGGTGGTGCCGGCGACGAGCAGCGCCCCGCTCACGCGGTCTCGCGGGGGACGTCCCAGCCGGCCTTCTCCTGACCCGAGAGCTCGGCGATCGCCACCATGATCCGGTCGGTCACCTCGCGGCGGGCCCGGTTGCGGTGCGCCTCGCCGCGGTGCTCGGGGAAGCTCAGCGGCTCGCCGAAGGTGACGGTGACGCGGTGCGGCCGCGGCCAGCGGGCGCCCACCGGCTGCACCCGGTCGGTGCCGTGGACCGCCACCGGGACGACGGGGCAGTCGGCGGTCAGCGCCAGCCAGGCGACGCCCGTCTTCCCGCGCGCCAGCCGGCCGTCCTTGGACCGGGTGCCCTCCGGGTAGAGGCCGAAGGCGGTGCCGCCCCGCAGGATCCCCAGCGCGGTGTCGAGCGCGGTCTGCGCGGCCCGGTGCGTGTCCCGCTCGACCGGGTACGCGCCCAGCGCGGTGAACAGCGTCCGGGTGAGCCACCCGCCGACCCCCCGCCCGGTGAAGTACTCCGCCTTCGCCAGGTAGGCGACCCGGCGTGGGGAGGAGAGCGGGATCACGATGCTGTCGATGAACGACAGGTGGTTGCTGGCGAGGATCACCGGACGGTCCAGCGGGACGTTCTCGCGCCCGGTGATGCGCGGCCGGCACAGGAGGTGGAACAGCGGGCGCAGCACGAACGTGGCCAGGACGTAGAACATCGCAGGCTCCCCTCCTCGGCGGCCCGGGGCCGCGGCCGCGGACTCCACGTGCCGCACCGGATCCTGCCCGAAGCCGCCCGGCGGCAGGGCGGCGGCTCCGGTGGCGGGCCGGGCGGTCGGCTACGCGGGTGGGCAGGCGTCCCGGAGGATGACGCGGACGTCGTCGGGCAGCCCGCCGCGCCCCGCCGCCGAGTCGGTGAGCACCTGGGCCACCTCGCGCACCTTGCGGTGGGTGTGGCTGGAGATGTGGGCGAGCAGGTCGAACGCGACCTGTTCCGCGCACCCGGTGAGCACCATGAGGATGCCCTTGGCCTGCTCGATGACCGCCCGGCTCGCCATGGCCGTGCGCAGCTGCTCGACCTCGGCGTGCAGCTCGGCCGCCCCCTCGGGTGCCGGCGGACGGCAGTCGGTGATGTCGACGCAGATGCCCTCCACCGCGCGCACGTCCCCGTCGTCGTCACGGACCGGCTCGCCGACCAGCACCACCGATCGCCGGGCCCGCGTCGGGTGGACGATCCGGGTCTCGAGCACGAACGGGTGCCCGCTCCCGCAGGCGGTGAGGGCGGCGAGGACCCGGCTCCCGTCGTCGGGGTGCTGGGCGCGGAGCAGCGCCTCGGTGCCCGGGGTGGTGACGCCGGCGTCGAGCCCGAGCACCTCGTGCATCTCCGGGGACCACCACCAGCTCCCGGTGCGCCGGTCGTACCGGTAGCGGCCGGCCGCCGCCGGCGGGGGATGCACGTGCCGGGTGATGGTGCGGGACGATCCCGGGCCCCGGTCGTGGCTCGTGCGGGAGGCCGCCGTGCGGGCCCGGGGCAGCGCGGGTGACGCCATCGGTCGACCTCCTCGGTGGAGGGCAGTGCCGGCGGCCCGGCAGGCCCCGGGCGCCGGCTGCTGGACACCGCGGTGCTCCGGCCCCCGAGGGGCCGACCCCATCCGATGCCAGGACGGTACGTCGCGGCCGGTGCGGTCGCACCGCTTCGCGGGGGAGCGGGGACGGGGGTGGAGGGCGGCACCGGGCGGGCCGGGGTGTCGCGACGCGGCGTGGCCGGCTTCCGACGCTCAGACGACGGTGGGCGGCTGTGCGGGGACGGGGGAGCCGGCCCGGGCCCGCAGCCGCGGGTCCAGCTCCGCCAGCAGGCCCACGGCGGCCCGCAGCTGCTCCGGGGGCAGGGTGAACGGCAGGCGCAGGTGGTCGTCGAAGGCGTGCCCGGTCCCGAAGGCCCGTCCCTCGGCCAGCAGCAGCCCGACCTCGGCGGCCGCGGCGGTCACCGCCGCCGAGCCGACTCCGGCGGGCAGGCGGCACCAGGCGGAGAGCCCGCCGGCGGGCTCGGCGACCGACCAGTCGGGGAGCCGGCGCGCGAGCTCGGCCAGGAGGACGTCACGGCGCTCCCGCAGCTGCTCCCGCCGGGCGGCGAGCACCTCGTCGAGCTGCCCGACCAGGACGGTGGCGGCCAGCTGGTCGAGCACCCCCACCGAGAGCTGCCGCCGGGCCAGCGCGGCACCGAGCCGGCCGGCCAGGCCGGCCTCGGTCCGCAGCCAGCCGATCCGCAGCCCGCCCCACACCGCCTTGGACAGCCCGCCGACGGTCACCGTGGCGCCGTCGGGCACGCCGGCCGCGAACGGCGGCGGCGCCGCACCGCCCAGGTGCAGGCCGGTGGCCACCTCGTCGACGACGGTGACGATCCCGTGCTGCCAGAGCGTCGCGGCCAGCCGCCGCCGTCCGGCCGGCGACAGCACGGTCCCGGTGGGGTTGGAGCAGTCGGGCATCAGGTAGGCCAGCCGGGGGCTGCTCTGCCGGGCCACGAGCTGGGCGCTGCCGACGAGGGCGTCGGGGTCGGCCGGGTCGACCGTCGCCGGGGCGCACCGGCCGCCGGCCGCGGTGACCAGCTGGACGGCGCCGGGATAGGTCGGGTGCTCCACGAGCACCCGGTCCCCGGGCTCCAGCAGCGTCTCCAGGACGAGGGCGGCGGCGTCCCCGACGCCGGCGGTGATCACGACCTGGTCGGCGTCGGTGGGTAGCCCGCGCGCCCCGAACCAGCCGGCGACCGCCGCGCGCAGCTGCGGGAGCCCGCTCGGGGCGTAGCCGTGGGTGGACAGCTGCGCGGGCAACGCGGCCAGCCCCTGCTCGTACGCGGGCAGCAGCTGGGGTGCCGCCTCGGGAGCCGCGTGCGCGAGGTCGAGCAGCCCGGTCGCGGTGCCCGGCGGCGTCCACCCGGTCGTCGCCCGGGGGAGGGCGGTCACGGTGCCCGAGCCGTGCCGGGTGTGGGCGAAGCCGTCCTCGCGCAGCACCCGGTACGCGGCGGCCACCGTCACCCGGCTGACGTCGAGCTCCGCGGCGAGCTCGCGCTCGGCGGGGAGGCGGACGCCCGCGGCCAGCGCCCCGGCGGTGAGCAGGTCCCGCACCCGCCGGGCCAGGCCCGCGTAGCGCGGCGTCGGCAGCTCCCCGCCCGAGCGGACGAGGGTGGCGAGCTCGCGTGCGCCGGTGGACCGGTCGGAGCCGAGTGGCATGCGACCACCATGCCGGATTGGACTGCGATCTGCCAGCATGAATGATGCCACTCTGAGCTCATGGACACAGGTGGAGTGATCGCGATGGTGTCGGTGCTGCTCGGGCTGGGCTACCTCTCGGCAGCGACGCTGCTGGTCACGCTGCGGGGCGGCCGCGGGCCGGCCGATCCGCCGGCCAGCCACCTGCGGGTCGATCAGGCCGGCTTCCCGGTGGTCCCGCGGCCCCGGGGGGTGCTCCACCGGCGCCGACCGCGCCGGGCGAGGACCGCCGCGATCGTGGCCGCCGTCCACACCGCGCGGGACAGCGCGACGGCGCGGGGGATGTCACCGGTCGCCGGTGGCCGGCCGTCGCCCAGCGCCGGCCGGTCCTCCACCCGGCTGCCGTAGACGTTGCGGCCCCCCAGGCGGAGCCCGAGCGCCCCGGCGAGCGAGGCCTCGCAGCGCCCGGAGTTCGGGCTGGGGTGGGCGGCGCCGTCCCGGTGCCACACCCGCCACGCCCCGGCGGCGGAGCCGCCCACCAGCGGCGCGCACGCCACGGTCAGGGCGGCGGTCAGCCGGGCCGGCGCCCAGTTGGCGACGTCGTCGGCGCGGGCCGACGCCCAGCCGAAGCGCCGGTACCGGGCGGAGCGGTGGCCCACCATCGCGTCCAGCGTGTTCACGGCCCGGTAGCCGAGCAGCCCGGGCAGGCCGGCCACGGCTCCCCAGAACAGCGGGGCGACGGCGGCGTCGGAGGTGTTCTCCGCGACCGACTCGACGGTGGCCCGCGCCAGCTCGGCCTCCCCGAGGCCGGCCGGATCGCGCCCGGCGAGGCCCGGCAGCGCGGCCCGGGCGGCCGCGAGGTCGCCGGCGGCCAGGGTGTCGTGCATCCGCCCGGCCGCCCGGCCGAGCGACGTGCCGCCCAGCACCGCCCACGTCGCGGCCGCGGTGCCCACCGTGCGCAGCACCGGACGCCGCCGGGTGGCGCGGTCGGCCGCCGCCCCGAGGGCGGTCGTGCCCGCGACCAGCACCGCCCAGTGCGCCGTCCCCGCGGCCCGCGAGTCCCGCCAGGTCCGGCGCTCCAGCGCGGCGGCGACGGCGCCGAACCCGGCGACCGGGTGGCCGCGGCGGGGGTCGGCCAGGGCGAGGTCGGCGAGCGCGCCCAGGGCCAGGCCGAGCGCGGTCACGGGGTCGGGGGTCGGGTGCGGCACGGCGTCATGGTGGCAAGGGACCCGTGGCCGGCCACGCATCGGGACGCGGCGTCCCTAGGATCGGTGGTCATGCGCCTGTTCGGCCGTTACGACGGCGTCGCCCGGCCGATCGTCACCTACGGCAGCAACCCGGTCCTGCACCGGCGTTGCGCCGAGGTGACCACCTTCGACGACGCGCTGCGCCGGCTGGTGCTGGACATGTTCGCCAGCATGGAGGCCGCCGACGGCGTGGGGCTGGCGGCCAACCAGATCGGTGTGGACGCCCGGGTCTTCGTCATCGACTGCCCGGACGCCGGCGGGGAGGACGTCGTCGGTTACGTCGTCAACCCGTCGCTGACCCTGCTCCCGCCGGTCGGGGAGGACCCCGCGGAGGAGGTCACCGAGGAGGGCTGCCTGTCGGTGCCCGGGCCGTACGCCGAGCTGCCGCGCGCCTTCCGCGCCCGGGTGGACGGCGTCGACCTGCACGGCGACCCGGTGACCATCGAGGCGACCGGGATGGCCGCCCGCTGCCTGCAGCACGAGGTCGACCACCTGGACGGGACGGTGTACGTCGACCTGCTGCCCGAGGAGCACCGCGAGCGGCTGCTCGCCGAGGCCGCGGGGCCCGGCGGCGAGCTGCCCGCCTGAGTCGCGGCCCGGAAATCGGGTGGGCCCGGCGGCACGGATCACCGATGATCGTCGCCGGCCGTACGCACCCCCAGGAAGGCACTCCCGGTGAGACCCCTGTCCGAGACCCAGGTCCGGCGCTCGTTCGTCAACTGCTCCCGGGGCGAGGCCTCGACCCTGACGCTGCCCAAGGGGTTCGACTCCCTGGAGTGGGCCGAGCAGGAGGTGCTCGGCTGGCGCGATCCGAAGGCACCCCTGCGCGGCTACCTGGTGGCCGACGTCGACGGGCAGCCGGTCGGGATCGCGGTGCGGGCCGCCGACACCAGCATGTCCAGCCGGACGGCGGCGATGTGCCTGCTCTGCCAGACCGCGCAGCCCGGCGACGGCGTCTCGCTGTTCACGGCCCGGCGCACCGGTGCGGCCGGCCGGAACGGCAACACCGTGGGCACCTACATCTGCGCCGACCTGCAGTGCTCCCAGCGGGTCCGCGCCGAGATGCCGCCGTGGCTGCAGGAGCGGGACCCCGCGGAGGTGGTCGCCGAGCGCGCGCTGGAGCTGCGCGACCGCGTCCGGGGCTTCCTCGACTCGGTCCGGCGCTAGCCGGGCCGGCGGACGGGCCGGTGCCCGTCGCGGGTGCGCCGGGCACCGGCGGGGTAGCGAGGGCCCATGGCGCTCCCCAAGGTCCTCGTGCTCGTGCTCGCCGGTGGCAAGGGCAACCGGCTGGAACTGCTCACCGAGCAGCGGGCCAAGCCTGCCGTCCCGTTCGCCGGGGTCTACCGGCTGATCGACTTCCCGCTGTCGAACTGCGAGCACTCGTCGATCGCCGACGTGTGGGTGTCGGTGCAGTACCAGCCGCAGTCGGTGAACGAGCACCTGGGCGGCGGTCGCCCCTGGGACCTGGACCGCACGAACGGCGGCCTCATGATGCTGCCGCCGTTCCAGGGCAGCGAGCGGGGCGGTTTCACCGAGGGCACCGCCGACGGCTTGTGGCGGCAGTCCGAGCTGATCCGGCAGTTCGCCCCCGACGCGCTCGTGGTCGTGAGCTCCGACGCCGTGTACAAGCTGGACTACCGCGACGTCGTCGACAGCCACCTGGGCTCCGGTGCCGAGGTGACGATGGTGACCACCGAGGTCGAGGCGGACGACGCCTCCCGCTACGGCATCGTCGAGGTCGGTGAGGGGGGCCGGGTGACCGGCTACGCCTACAAGCCCGACGACCCGGCGACGACGACGGCGACCAACGAGGTGTTCGTCTTCTCCCCGGAGCCCACGCTGGACCGGCTGGAGGCGCTGAGCCGCGATGTCGGCGAGGACGGTCTGGAGGACCTCGGCGACCACCTGCTGCCGGCGCAGACGAAGGACGGGCTCGCCCGCGCCTACCCGCTGAACGGCTACTGGCGCGACGTCGGGACCATCGAGTCCTACTGGCGGACGAACCGCGAGTTCCTCGACGAGGAGCCGCCGCTGGACCTCGACGACCCGCGCTGGCCGGTGCACACCCGGGGCGGGCGGCACAGCGCCGCCCGGGTGCTCCACGAGGGGAGGATCGAGAACAGCCTGCTGTCCGGCGGTACCCGGATCTCCGGCAACGTGCGCGGCTCGGCTCTCTCCCCGGGCGTGGTGGTCGAGCGGGGCGCCACGGTCGTCGACTCGGTACTGCTGCCGGGCGTCCGGGTGCGGGCCGGGGCCACTGTCACGCGCGCCGTGCTCGACGACAACGTGCACATCGGGTCGGGCGCCTCGGTGGGCGGGGAGGGTGACATCGCGCTGGTCGGCCGGGAGGCCCGGGTCGCCGACGGCACCGAGGTCGCCGCGGGCGCCCGCTACCCCGAACCGGAGGAGTGAGCGGGAAGCGCACCTGCCCCGCCCGCGTTGCGCGGGGCATGACCCAGCCCTTCGAGCTCGACCTGCACTCGGAGTTCCTCCGGGCGGACCTCTTCTACAACATGGGCCGGCCCGACGAGGCCGCGCGCATCCTGCGGCCGGTCGTCGACGCCGAGCCGCGCAACGCGGCGGCCCTGGAGCTGCTGGCCCGCGCCTACTACGGCTCGGCCCAGCTCGCCTCCGCCGAGGAGTCGCTGGGCCGGCTGGTCGACCTGGCGCCCAGCAACGGCTGGGCTCGCCGGGCGCTGGCCCGCACCCTCGAGCGGCAGAGCCGGGCGGGCGAGGCCACCGTCCACCACCGGATGGCCGACGCCCTCGGCGCCGCCTGACCGGCGGTGCCCCGGCCGGGCCGAGCGGTTCTGGGACGATGGGCAGGACGGGGCGCATCGCCCCTCCGCATCCGCACGGGCCGCGCGCGTCCGCCGTCCCGGTCCCGATCCGAGCACGCGCTCGACCAGGAGTTCCCATGACCCGCCGCACCGTCCCCGGGGCGCTGCTCGCCCTCCTCGTCCTCGTCCTGCCCGCCTGCGGTGGCGAGGAGGCGGGCTCGTCGGCCGGGGAGTGGTCGACGACCGTGGCGGAGGAGGTCTCCGCCGACCTCTCCGAGGCCCCCGAGGTGCCCGCGACCGATGCGGAGCCGCCGGCCGAGCTGGTCACCGTGGACGTCGTCGAGGGGGACGGCGCCGAGGCCGTCGACGGCACCACCGTCGCGGTGAAGTACGTCGGCGCGTTCTACGAGACCGGCGAGGAGTTCGACTCCTCCTGGAGCCGCGGCGCCGACGACACGCTGCCGGTCACCCTCGGTGCGGGCCAGGTGATCGCCGGCTTCGAGCAGGGCATCACCGGCATGCAGGTCGGCGGCCGCCGGGCGATCGCCATCCCCAGCGACCTCGGCTACGGCGACCAGGCCACCGGGCCCATCCCGGCCGGCTCCACGCTGGTCTTCGTCATCGACCTGGTCGAGGTCAGCTGACCGGCGGACCGCTGCTGCCGACACGCGCTGCGTCACGGCACGCCGCGCCACGCCGGGCCGACGCGCCGACGCCGCGTCGGTCGGGGGACCCGTGGGCACCCACTCGTCCATGAGCATTCTCGGAAAGCTGATGGGCACGGCACAGAGCGCGACCCGGGGTGGACGGGGCACCGCACGGCCGGGACGCGGCATGGGCCGCGCCACCACCCGCGGCGGCACGGGTCGCCGGTCGGGCCGGGGGCGCGCTGCCGCGAGCTCCGGCGGCGGCCTCGGACGCATGGTGCAGGGCTTCCTCAGGCGGCGCTGAGCAGGGGGACGGCCCGGCCGCGGCCGGGCCGTCCGCTACTCGCAGATCTCGAGCCGGGTCACCGAGCCGTTGTGCGGGGTGATCGCGGGCATCGCGTCGGGCCCGAGCCCCGCCGCCACGGCCTGGACCGCCCGGATGGTGTCCCCGTGCGTCACGAGCGCGACGACGTCGGCGGGCGGCTCGGCGCACAGCTGCGCGAGGAACGCCGCCACGCGGGCGTGCAGCTCCGCCAGGCTCTCCCCGCCCTCGGCCGACCACTGGGCGTCGGACCAGTCGACGACGTCCCACAGCTCGTGCGAGGGCCGGCCCTCCAGCACCCCGTAACCCTGCTCGCGCAGGGCGGGCGTCGTGCGGAACGGCAGGCCCGTCGCGCGGGCGCAGTGCTCGGCGGTCTGCACCGCGCGGAGCAGGTCGCTGGACAGCAGCACACCCGGCCGCAGCGAGGCCAGCTCCGCGGCGGCCGCCTCGGCCTGGCTGTGCCCGAGCGGGGTCAGCGGCACGTGCGCGGTCTGCCCCTGCATGAGCCCCGCGGCGTTCCACTCGCTCTGCCCGTGCCGCACGAGCAGGAGGGTGATGGGGTGGGCCATGGCAAGGAGGCAGCGTAGGGCAGGGGTCTGCGGTGCGTATCGGCCCGCCTCGTACCGTCGTGGACGTGACCATCCCCGTCCGCCCCGGTGCCGCCCGTCCGGCCGCTCGTCCGGGCACCCCTGACCCGCTGGCCCCCCTGCTCGAGCTGCCGGGGGTGCGGGAGGCCGCGGACGCCGCCCGCGCCGGCATCGACCGGCTGCTGGGCCACCGCGTGCTGCGCCGGGAGTCGGCCGGGGTCAGCACCGAGTCGGCCCTGCGCGGCGCCCGCGCCTCCGCCGCGCTGGCCGGGGTCGACGTGCCGCTGGCGGAGCTGCGGGCCGGATCGGTCGACGACCCCGTGGTGCAGGGCGCGCTGCGGGTCTCCGCGGCACTGGGCTCGATGGTGGAGACCTGGCCCCGGGCCCCCGGTCAGGTGCTCGCCCGCCTGCACGTCCTGGCCGCCGCCGACCTCGCCGAGCGGGACGACCTGGGCCGTCCGGCCGCGCACGCCGGGGCCCGGCTGTCCGGGCTGTTCTCGATCGTCCCCGCCGTGACCACCGTGCCCGCCGTCGTCGTCGCCGCCCTGGTGCACGGCGAGCTCGCCGCGCTGGCCCCCTTCGGCACCGCCGACGGCGTCGTCGCCCGCGGTGCCGCCCGGCTGACCGGCATCGCCCGGGGCCTGGACGTCAAGGCCGTGTCGGTGCCCGAGGTGGGGTTCGCCGAGTTGGGCCGCGAGGCCTACGGCGAGGCGCTGGCCGGCTACGCCGCCGGTACGCCCGAGGGCGTCGCCGGCTGGCTGGTGCACTGCTGCCGGGCCACCGAGCACGGCGCGCGGGAGGGCCTGGCCATCTGCGAGAGCCTGCTCCGGGGCTGAACCCGGCGCCGGGCGGGCCAGGACGCGACACTGGGGGCATGCGCACCCTCGACGTCCCCGGGCTCGGCCCGGTCAGCCGCATCGGCCTGGGCACCTGGCAGTTCGGTTCCCGCGAGTGGGGCTACGGCGACGCCTACGCCGACCGGGCGGCCGGGGACATCGTCCGCCGGGCGCGCGAGCTGGGCATCACCCTGTTCGACACCGCCGAGGTCTACGGCTTCGGGCGCAGCGAGACGATCCTGGGCGAGGCGCTGGGCGAGGAGCGCGACCGGGTCGTCGTCGCCAGCAAGATCTTCCCGGTGGCCCCGTTCCCACGGGTCGTGCGGCAGCGCTGGGCCGGCAGCGCCCGCCGCCTGCAGCTGGACCGCATCCCGCTCTACCAGGTGCACCAGCCCAACCCGGTCGTGCCCGACACCGTGACGATGCCCGGGATGCGGGCGCTGCTCGACGAGGAGCTGATCGGCGCGGCCGGCGTCTCCAACTACTCGCTGGACCGCTGGCGCGCCGCCGACGACGCCCTCGGGACGCCGGTGCTGGCCAACCAGGTGCAGTTCTCCCTGGCGCACGTCGGCCCGCTGGACGACCTGGTGCCCTTCGCCGAGCGCGAGGACCGGTTGGTCATCGCCTACAGCCCGCTCGCGCAGGGCCTGCTGGGCGGGAAGTACTCGGCCGACCGCCGCCCCGGGGGCGTCCGCGCGGTCAACCCGCTGTTCGGCACCGAGAACCTCCGGCGGGCGCAACCGCTGCTGGACGTGCTGCGGGAGGTCTCCGACGCGCACGACGCCACGCCCGCGCAGGTGGCGCTGGCCTGGCTGATCGCCCAGCCCCGGGTGGTCGTCATCCCCGGGGCGTCCAGCGTGGAGCAGCTGGAGTTCAACGCCGCGGCCGACGCGCTGCGGCTGGCCGACGACGAGGTGACGGCGCTGACGGCGGCGGCCCGCGCCTTCTCCCCGGTCTCCGGCGTCCGCACGCTCCTCGACGGGGTGCGGGAGCGGTTCGGGCGCTGACCGGCGGTCAGGCGCCGCGGCGGCGACGGCGGCCGGGGACCGGTGCCGGTCCCTCGGCGGGCAGCAGCCCCGCCCGCACCGCCCGGTGCCGGGCGTACCAGGCCAGCCCGACGACGGCCGCGCCGACGCCCATGGCCGCGCCGGTGACCACCGGCGCCGGCGGCACGGAGAAGCGCGCCCGCATGCTGACGGGGCGCTCGAAGCGCCGCATCGGCCAGCCGCGCTGCAGGGCGGCCTTGCGCAGGCCGCGGTCGGGGTTGACCGCGGTGGGGTGGCCGACGGCCTCGAGCATGGGCAGGTCGGTGACCGAGTCGCTGTAGGCGTAGCAGTCGGCCAGGTCGTAGCCGCCCTCGGCGGCGAGGGCGCGGATGGCCTCGGCCTTGTGCTCGCCGTAGGCGTAGAACTCGATCTCGCCGGTGTAGCGGCCGTCGACGGTGACCATCCGGGTGGCGACGACGCGGTCGACGCCGAGCATCTCGCCGATCGGCTCGACCATCTCCGCCCCGCTGCTGGAGACGATGACGATCTCCCGGCCGGCGGCGCGGTGCTCCTCGATCAGGTCGGCCGCCTCGGCGTAGACCAGCGGGTCGACGATCTCGTGCAGGGTCTCGCGGACGATCTCGTGGACCGTGCCGGCGTCCCAGCCGGTGACCATGGCGGTGAGCTGGGCGCGCAGCCGCTCCATCTGCTGGGCGTCGGCGCCGGCGACGGAGAAGACGAACTGGGCGTAGGCCGTCTTCAGGACGGCACGCCGGTTGATCAGCCCGCCGTTGAAGAACGGCCGGCCGAAGGCCAGGGTGCTGGACTTGGCGATGACCGTCTTGTCGAGGTCGAAGAACGCCGCGGCACGGGACACGGAAGTCACTGTAGGTCGATCGGCACGTCGCACAGGAGAGCGCACACCGTCCACACCCGATGGGGTCATCCACAGTTCCGCTGCCGTTCTGGCACTGTCTGCCCACTGTCCGATGGGGTCGGCGCGTGCCCGTCCTGCCGCCGGTGTCCCGGCCTCCCCGCCCCCTGGTCGTCAGCGCCGACGAGGAGCTGCTCGACGAGCTCCTCCGGCTGCTCGCGGCCGCCGGGGCGGAACCGGAGCTGGCCACCGGCGGCCCGGCGCTGCGCCGGGCGCACCGCGAGGCGCCGCTGGTGCTGCTGGGCGCCGACGCCCTGACCGGTGGTGCCGTCCGCGCCCTGCCCCGCCGCGCCGGCGTCGTCGTCGTGGCTCCGCGGGAGCTGCCCCCGGCGGAGTGGGCGGCCGCGGTGGAGGTCGGGGCGGAACGGGTCGCCGTGCTCCCGGCCGACGAGGCGTGGCTGCTCACCCGCTGCGCGGCCGCGGTCCGCGCGCCGGCCGAGCGCGGCGCGCTGGTCGCCGTGGGTGGCGCCTGCGGCGGCGCGGGCGCGAGCACGGTGGCGGCGGCGGTCGCGGTCGGCGCGCCCCGGGGTGCGGTGCTGCTCGACGCCGACCCCTGGGGTGGCGGGCTGGACCTGGTGATGGGGGCCGAGCTCGCCGAGGGGCTGCGCTGGTCGGAGCTCACCGGGCTGCGCGGGGCAGTGGCCGGGGATGCGCTGCTCGCCGCGCTGCCCGAGGTCGGCGGGGTGCACCTGCTCTCGGCCGACCGGAGCCGTGCCACGCCGATCCCCGAGGATGCGCTGACGGCGGTGGTGGACGCCGCCCGCTCGACCGGCCACCCGGTCGTCGTGGACCTGCCGCGGCCCGGGCCGGACGGCGTCGGGCGCGGGCCGCAGGACGTGCTCGCCGACGCCGACCTCGCGGTGCTCGTGGTGCCCGCCCGCCTGCGCGCGGCCACGGCCGCCCGGCAGCTGGTCGACGCCGACGGGTCGGCCTGGTCGTCGGCCCGGCTGGTGGTGCGGGCCCTGCCCGGGGGGCTGGCCGCGGACGACGTGGCGGAAGTGGTGGGCCGCCCCGTGCTGGCCGAGCTGCCGCACGACCGGAGCGCGGTGGCGCGGGGCGAGCGGGGCGACCCACCGGGTGCCGTGCCCCGGTCGCCGCTGGCCGGGCTGGCCCGCCGGGTCCTCGGGGTGCTCGACGGGGAGGGCGGCCGGTGAGCGCCCCGTCGCTGCTGGACCGGGTGCGGGCGCGGCTGGCCGTGGAGGAGCAGGCGCCCTCGCGGGCCGGGGTGGCCGCGCTGGTGCGCCAGGAGGCCGGCGGTCTGATGGGCGACGGCGAGGTGCTGCGCGCGGTGCGCAGCGCCGTCGACGAGCTGGCCGGCGCGGGGCCGCTGGAGCCGCTGCTGCGCGTTCCCGGCGTCACCGACGTGCTGGTCAACGGGCCCGACGAGGTGTGGCTGGACCGCGGCGCCGGGCTGGAACGGGCCGCCGGCGTCCGGTTCGCCGACGAGGACGCCGTGCGCCGGCTGGCCGTCCGGCTGGCCGCCTCGGGCGGGCGCCGGCTCGACGACGCGGCGCCCTGGGTGGACGTCGGCCTCGCCGACGGCACCCGGCTGCACGCCGTGCTGCCGCCGGTGTCGGGCGGGGGCACGTGCCTGTCGCTGCGGGTGCTGCGCCGGTGCGCGCAGCCGCTGGCCGACCTCGAGGCCCGCGGCGCGCTGCCCGGGGAGAGCGGTGCGCTGGTGCGGGCGGTGGTCGCGCGGCGGTCGGCGTTCCTGGTCACCGGCGGCACCGGCTCGGGCAAGACGACCCTGCTCTCCGCCCTGCTGGGTGAGGTCGACCCGGCCGAGCGGCTGGTGCTGTGCGAGGACGCCGCCGAGCTGACCCCGCCGCACCCGCACGTGGTGCGCCTGGTGACCCGTCCGCCGAACGTGGAGGGCGCGGGTGCGGTCGGCCTGCGCGACCTGGTCCGGCAGGCGCTGCGCATGCGCCCCGACCGGCTGGTCGTGGGCGAGGTGCGCGGGCCGGAGGTCGTCGACCTGCTCGCCGCGCTCAACACCGGGCACGACGGCGGCTGCGGCACCCTGCACGCCAACCGCTCCGCCGAGGTGCCGGCGCGGCTGGAGGCGCTCGGGGTCGCGGCGGGCCTGGGGCGCGCGGCGGTGCACAGCCAGGCCGCGGCCGGGCTCGAGGTCGTGCTGCACCTGCGGCGGGTCGCGGGGGAGCGGCGGGTGGACGAGATCGGGCTGCTCCGCCGGGTCGGTGAGCTGGTCGTGGTCGAGCCGGGCTGGCGGGCCGACGGCGGGCCCTGCCCGGCCGGGGACGCGCTGCGCGCCCGGCTGTCCGGCCGATGACCGCGGCGCTGCTGGCCGTGGCCGGCGCGGTCCTGCTCTGGCCGGACGGGCGGGCCGAGCGGCGGGCCCGGCTGCGCGCGGTCGCCGGCGGCGCACCGGGAGCGGGGCAGCCGCCGGTGCCGCTGGTGGCCGCGGTCGGCGCCGGGGCGGTCGCCGCCGTCCTGAGCACCCCGCTGGTGGCCCTGCTCGCCGGCGGCTGCGCGGTCCTGGCCGCCCGCGCGTGGTCGTCGCGCCGCGCCGCGGCCGCGGGGGAGGCGCGGCTGGCCGCCCTGGCCGAGGCACTCGGCGCGCTCTCCGGGGAGCTGCGCGCCGGGCGGGCGCTCGACGACGCGGTGCGCACGGCGGCCGCCGCCTGCCCCGACCGGCGCTCGGGCGCCGCGCTCACCCGGGCGGTCCGCGCCCCCGGAGCCCCGGTGGAGGCGGACGGTCCCGAGGGCGCCGACGGGCTGGCCGCGGAGCTCGCCCGGCTGTCGGCGGCGGTGGCGCTCAGCGGCCGCACCGGGTGCTCGCTGGCCACGGTGGTCGCCGCGGTCGAGGACGACCTGCGGGCCCGGCTCCGGCGCCGGCGGACGCTGCAGGTCGCCACCGCCGGCCCCCGGTCCAGCGCCCGGTTGCTGGCCGGCCTGCCGGTGCTGGGGCTGGCCATGGGCAGCGGCGTCGGCGCCGATCCGTGGCACGTGCTCACCGCGACCGGCACGGGGCAGTTGCTGCTGGTCGCGGGGGTGCTGCTGGAGGTCGCCGGGATCGCCTGGACCGGCCGGCTGGTGCGCCGGATCGGGCGATGACGCCCGGCCCGGCGCTGCCGGTGCTCCTGCTCGCGCTGGCCTGCGCCGTCTGGGTGCCGGGTTCGGCGCTCGCCGGCTCGCGGCTGCGCCGGCTGGTCCGTCAGGTGGCGCCCGACCGGACGAACGCCGGGGACGGTGCGGCCGGGGCGCGGCGCCGCCGGTGGGCGCTGGCCGGGGGCGCCGGGCTCGCCGCCGGCCTGCTGGTCGGGGGGACCGCAGGGGCGCTCACCGCGATCGGGGTCGCCGTGGCCGGCGAGCGGCTGCTCCGGCGCGGCCCCGATCCGGACGAGGAGGCGCGGGCTGCCCTGGCCCGGGACCTGCCGGCGGCCTGCGACCTGCTCGCCGCCTGCCTGGCCGCAGGCCTGCCCGTCGCCGGGGCGCTGGCCGCGGTGGGCGGAGCGGTGCCGGCACCGCTCGGGCCGTCCCTGCGCGCGGTCGCCGCCCTCTACCGGCTGGGCGCGGCACCCCGGCGGGCGTGGGCGGACGTCCCCGTGGAGCTCGCCGGGCTGGGGCGGGCGCTGGTGCGGGCCGGGGAGTCGGGGGCGGCCGCGGTGCCCGCGCTCTCCGCGCTGGCGGCCGAGACCCGGGCGGCGGACCGGGCCGCTGCGGAGGCGGCGGTGCAGCGGGCGGGGGTGTGGGTGCTGGCGCCGCTCGGCGTCTGCTTCCTGCCGGCCTTCGTCTGCCTCGGCGTGGTCCCGCTCGTGCTCGGCATCGCCGGCGACGTCTTCGGCTGACCCCGTCCACAGCCGGCGGCGCTCTCCACAGATGCCGCGCGGCCCTCGTCGGGGGCCGGCGCACCGCCGAGGCTCGGTCCCACGGCCCCGCCGGGGCCCCGACCGAGGAGGAACCCCATGACCGCACCGCTGCCCGGACCCGCGCCCACCGACCCCGCCCCGCACGCGGGAGCCGGCCCCCGCCCGACGGCTCTCGGGCGCCGCTGGGCGCGGCTGCACGCCGCCGCGGAGGCCGGCATGAGCACCGCCGAGTACGCCGTCGGCACCGTCGCGGCGTGCGCCTTCGCGGCGGTGCTCTACCGGGTCGTCACCGGCGACTCGATCGTCTCGGGCCTGACCGACCTCGTCGACGCCGCTCTGGCAACCCTCTCCTGAGCCGTGCGCGGCCGTCTGCGGAGGGGCCCGGGCGCGGAGGCCGGGATGGTCACCGCCGAGACCGCCGTCGTCCTGCCGGTGCTGCTCGTGGTGCTGGTGGGCGCCCTCGCCGCGGTGACGGTGGTGGGCGCCCAGCTGCGCTGCGTCGACGCCGCCCGGGAGGGCGCGCGGGCGGCGTCCCGGGGCGAGGACGTCGTCACGGTGACCGACTGGGCCGGCCGGGCCGCACCGGACGGCGCGCGCACGACGGTCACCGCCGCGGCGGACGCGGTCCGGGTCCGGGTCAGCGCCGAGGTAGCCCCGCTCGGGCCGCTGCCGTGGCGGGTCACGGTGAATGCCGAGGCGGCCGCGCGGTGGGAGCCCGGCGCGGAGCCGTCCGGGTGAGCTCCGAACGCGGGTCGGCGACGGTCTGGGTGCTCGCCCTGTCGGCGGTGCTCGCGCTGCTGGCCACGGCGGCCGTCCTGGTCGGGGTCGCGGCGGTGGCCCGGCACCGGGCCGCGGGAGCCGCCGATCTCGCCGCGCTCGCCGCGGCCGGGCGCGCGGTCGTCGGCGACCCGGCGGCGTGCACCGCGGCCACCGACGTCGCCGCCGCCAACGGCGCGGAGCTGACCGGCTGCCGGGTGGGGGAGGGCGGCGTCGTCGACGTCGCGGTCACGGTGCCGGTACGGCTGGGCCGGCTGGGGGTCCACACCGCGCACGGCCGCGCCCGCGCCGGTCCGGAGGCCCCGGGGTGAGCGGCCCCGGATCAGAAGACCAGGTCGTCCTCGTCCGCCGCCGCGGCCTCGTCCTCATCCGCGGCCTCGGCGGGAGCGTCGTCGGCCGCGCCCCGCACACCGTCGTCGGGCTCGGCGTCGCCCCGCTCGTCGGCGGCGGCCAGCTCGTCGAGGACGACGTCCAGCACCCGTACCGCGCCGGCCTTGTCCAGCGGGTCGTTGCCGTTGCCGCACTTGGGCGACTGGACGCAGGACGGGCAGCCGCTCTCGCACTCGCAGCTGGCCACCGTGGCCCGCGTCGCCTGCAGCCAGCGGCGCAGCGCCGCGTAGCCGCGCTCGGCGAACCCGGCTCCGCCCGGGTGCCCGTCGTAGACGAAGACCGTGGCGGTGCCGGTGTCCGGGTGCAGCGCGGTGGAGAGGCCACCGAGGTCCCAGCGGTCGCAGGTGGCCAGCAGCGGCAGGATGCCGATCGCCGCGTGCTCGGCGGCGTGCAGCGAACCGGGCAGCGCCACGTCGTCGACCTCGGCGCGCTGCACCGCCCGGGAGTCCAGCGTGAGCCACACGGCCTTGGTGCGCAGCTGGCGGGCGGGGAGATCGAGCGGGAACTCGGCGAGCACCTCGCCGGTGCCCAGCCGCCGCCGCTGGTAGGCGACCACCTGGTTGGTGACGTCGACGACGCCGGTGTGCGCGGTGACCGTGCCCAGCGGCCGGGTCTGCTCGATCGAGACGACCGCCAGGTCGGTGACGTCGCGGGCGACGGTGGTCCAGTCGGGGCTCTCCGGGTGCACGACGGCGCAGGCGTCGTCGACGTCGAGCTCGTCGACGACGAAGGTGTCGCCGCGGTGCACGTAGAGCGCGCCCTCGTGCACGGTCGCGTGCGCCGCACCCCCGTCGACGGTGCCGAGCAGCCGCCCGGTGCCGCCCTCGATGATCGCGACCGGCTGGTCGCCGCTGCCGCGGATGTCGACGTCCGGCCGCCCGCGCCCGGCCCAGTACCAGCCGGTGGGCCGGCGCCGGAGCTGACCGGCGGCGACCAGCTCCTCGAGCTGCGCCTCGGCCACCGGCCCGCCGAAGTCGGCGAGGTCCGCAGGCACGAGCGGGAGCTCGGCGGCGGCGGCGCACAGCTGCGGCCCGAGCACGTAGGGGTTGGCCGGGTCGGTGACGGTGGCCTCGATCGGCCGGCCGAACACCGCCCGCGGGTGGTGGGCCAGGTAGTGGTCCAGCGGGTCGTCGCGGGCGACGAAGACGACCAGCGACTCGCGCTGCGCCCGCCCGGCGCGGCCGGCCTGCTGCCACAGCGAGGCCAGCGTGCCCGGGTAGCCGGCGAGCACCACGGCGTCCAGGCCCGCGATGTCGATGCCGAGCTCGAGGGCGTTGGTGGTGGCGACGCCGAGCAGGTCGCCGGCCGACAGCGCACGCTCGAGCTCGCGCCGCTCCTCGGGCAGGTAGCCGCCGCGGTAGGAGTCGACCCGGCGCACCAGATCGCCGCGCCCGCGGTCGGCCAGGATCCGGCGGGCCTGCTCGGCCACCGACTCGGCGCTGCGCCGCGACCGCACGAACGCCAGCGTCCGTGCGCCCCGTTCGACCAGGTCAGCGAGCAGGCCGGCGGCATCGGCGGCGGCCGACCGGCGCAGCGGGGCCCCGTGCTCGCCGGTCCGCTCGGTGAGCGGCGGCTCCCACAGCGCGAAGGTGGCCCCCGGCCGCGGCGAGCCGTCGTCGGTCACCGCCACGACGTCCTCGCCCACCAGCCGGGTGGCGGCGGCCGCGGGGTCGGCGACCGTGGCCGAGGCCAGCACGAACACCGGCTCCGCGCCGTAGCGCCGGCAGATCCGCCGCAGCCGGCGCAGCACGTGGCCGACGTGCGAGCCGAAGACCCCGCGGTAGGCGTGGCACTCGTCGATGACCACGTAGGCCACCCGCCGCAGGGTGCTCGACCAGCGCTGGTGGGCCGGCAGGATCCCGCGGTGCAGCATGTCCGGGTTGGTGACGATCCAGCGGGAGTGCCGCCGGACCCAGTCGCGCTCCTCGGCGGGGGTGTCGCCGTCGTAGGCCGCCGGCCGCACGGAGGGGTCGGCCAGCGCGGCCACCGACGCCAGCTGGTCCCGGGCCAGCGCCTTGGTCGGCGCCAGGTACAGGACGCAGGCCCGCGGGTCCTCGGCCAGCCGGGTGAGCGCGGGCAGCTGGTAGGCCAGCGACTTCCCCGACGCGGTGCCGGTCGCGACGACGACGTGCCGGCCCTCCCGGGCCAGCTGCGCGGCCGCCACCTGGTGCTGCCACGGCGCCTGCACGCCGCGGGCCTGCAGCCGCTCGCGGAGCCCCGGATCGGTCCACGCCGGCCAGTCGAGGGTGCGGCTCTCCCGCACCGGGACGTGGTGCACGTGGGTGACCGGCTGCTCGTCCTCGGCCGTCGCGGCGAGGAGGGCGGTGAGCAGCTCGCCGCCGGGCGGCACCGGTCCCGGACCGGTCACCCCACCGGCCCGGCCCTCGCGCGCGAGGTCGTCGTCCGTGCCGGGGGGAGCCGACCGGACCGGGTGGAGCGTGGTCACCTCACCACTGTCACACCTGCCCGCAACCGCACCGCGACGCCCACCGAGGAAGGGGAGGGCGAGACGGCCTCACGAAGTGTGATCTCGCTTACACTTCGCGCCGTCCCGGGGCCTGCCCCGGGACGCCGACCTCCGCCGATCCGGGGAGCACGGCGCCTCCCGGGCGGCCGCCGATGCTTGGAGGACCCATGCCCGACGGTTCGCTGTCCGGCGGGGAGACGGCGCTCGTCGCCGTCGTCCTCGCCATCTCCCTGGCCGCCCTCGCCTTCGCCGCCTACCTGGTCCGCGCGGTCCTCGCCGCCGACCAGGGCACGGAGAAGATGCAGGAGATCGCGCGGGCGGTGCAGGAGGGGGCGGCGGCCTACCTGCGTCGGCAGTTCCGCACGCTCGCCGTCTTCGCGGTCGTCGTCTTCGCGGTGCTGCTGGTCCTCCCGGTGGCCGACGGCGGGCTGGGCACGCGTCTCGGCCGGGCGGTGTTCTTCCTCGTCGGCGCCGTGTTCTCGGCGCTGGTGGGCTTCATCGGCATGACGCTGGCCACCCGCGGCAACGTCCGGATGGCCGCGGCGGCGCAGGGCGGCGGCTACCGCCCCGCCTTCCGCATCGCGTACCGCACCGGCGGCGTGTGCGGGATGATCACCATCGGGCTGGGCCTCTTCGGCGCCGCCCTGGTGCTGCTCCTCTTCGACGACACCGCGCCGGTGGTCCTCGAGGGCTTCGGCTTCGGCGGTGCCCTGCTGGCGATGTTCATGCGCGTCGGCGGCGGCATCTTCACCAAGGCCGCCGACGTCGGCGCCGACCTGGTCGGCAAGGTGGAGGCCGGCATCCCGGAGGACGACCCGCGCAACGCCGCGACCATCGCCGACAACGTGGGTGACAACGTCGGCGACTGCGCCGGCATGGCCGCCGACCTCTTCGAGTCCTACGCCGTCACCCTGGTCGCCGCACTCATCCTGGGCCAGGTCTTCTTCGGCTCGATCGGCATGGTCTTCCCGCTCGTGGTCGCCGCCATCGGCGTCATCGCGTCGGTCGTGGGCGTCCTGGCCACCAACCCGGGCAAGAACGACCGCAACGGCCTGGCCCCCATCAACCGCGGCTTCTTCGTCTCCGCCGCGGTCTCGCTGCTGCTGGTCGCGGTCGCCTCGTTCACCCTGCTCCCCGACACCGGTGGCGGCGCCGACCTGGCGGTGAGCCCCCAGGTGCTCGGCTTCGTCGCCGTGCTCGTCGGCGTCGTCCTGGCCGCGGCCATCCAGCAGCTCACCGGCTACTTCACCGAGACCAGCCGCAAGCCGGTGCAGGACGTCGGCCGCAGTTCGCTGACCGGTCCGGCCACCGTCATCCTGTCCGGCATCTCGCTGGGGCTCGAGTCGGCGGTCTACGCCGCGCTGCTGATCGGCGGGGCGGTCTACGGCGCCTTCCTCATCGGTGGCGGGGCGGCGCTCTACGCGGTCGCGCTGGCCGGGTGCGGTCTGCTCACCACGGCCGGCGTGATCGTCTCCATGGACACCTTCGGCCCGGTGAGCGACAACGCCCAGGGCATCGCCGAGATGTCCGGCGACATCGACGACGAGGGCGCACGCGTCCTCACCGACCTCGACGCCATCGGGAACACCACCAAGGCGATCACCAAGGGCATCGCCATCGCCACCGCCGTCCTCGCGGCCACGGCGCTCTTCGGCTCCTACAACGCGCAGGTCGCCGTCGCGCTCGACGAGGCCGGCACCACGCTGGGCAACGCCTTCAGCCTGGTGAACCCGAACAACGTCGTCGGCGCGGTGCTGGGCGCCGCGGTCGTCTTCTTCTTCTCCGGGCTGGCCATCAGCGCCGTGTCCCGGGCGGCCGGACGGGTCGTGTTCGAGGTGCGCGAGCAGTTCCGCACGCACCCCGGGATCATGACCTACGCCGAGCGCCCCGACTACGGCGCCGTCGTGGACATCTGCACCAAGGACTCGCTGCGCGAGCTGGCCACGCCGGGCCTGCTGGCCGTGCTCGCCCCGGTCGCCGTCGGCTTCGGGCTCGGCATCGGCCCGCTGGCCGCCTACCTGGTGGGCGCCATCGCGGCCGGCACCCTGATGGCGGTGTTCCTCTCCAACTCCGGCGGCGCCTGGGACAACGCCAAGAAGATGGTGGAGGACGGCAGCTACGGCGGGAAGGGCAGCGAGGCCCACGCCGCCACGGTCATCGGGGACACCGTCGGCGACCCGTTCAAGGACACCGCCGGCCCGGCGATCAACCCGCTGATCAAGGTGATGAACCTCGTCGCCCTGCTCATCGCGCCCGCGGTGGTCGCCCTGTCGGTGGGGGAGGACGCCAACACCCCGGTCCGGGTGGCGATCGCGCTCGCCGCGGTGGTGGTCGTCGTGGTCGCCGTGGTGGTCTCCAAGCGCCGCTCGGTCGTCGTCGGCGAGCCGACGTCGGAGGCCGACGGCACCCGGCTGACCACCACCGCCCCCTGACCGCCGCGTCCGGGAGCGTCTGACCCCTCCGCGGGACAGGGCCTTCCGCGGGCCGGGAACTCCGCCGCAGCATCCACGTTGGGGCGGGTGACGGCACGCCCACGGAGGGTCGCGCCCGGCGGCCCGGCCGCGGGGTGGCTTACCGTGGCCCGCCGAGGGGCGTTGCGCGGCGGCGCCCGTCCGGTCCCGGACCCCGGGGCCGGTGCACCGGGGCCACCCGGTGCGGACCGGTACGCCGCGCCCGCACCACCTCAGCACCACCGACAGGAGTCCCGTGCCCACCAAGACCACGAAGCCCGCAGCCGAGAGCGACCCGACGACCGACGGGGCGGCGAAGAAGCCCGCCCGCCGGGGGTCGGCCGCGTCCGGCGGCAGGCCGCTGGTCATCGTGGAGTCGCCGACCAAGGCGAACAAGATCGCCGGATACCTGGGCAGCGGCTACGTCGTCGAGGCGAGCGTCGGGCACATCCGTGACCTGCCGCGGAACGCCGCCGACGTGCCGGCCGAGCACAAGGGCGCGGCGTGGGCCCGGCTCGGGGTCGACGTCGACAACTCCTTCGAGCCGCTCTACGTGGTCAGCCCCGACCGCAAGCAGCAGGTGACCCGGCTCAAGCAGCTGGTCAAGGACGCCAGCGAGATCTACCTCGCGACAGACGAGGACCGCGAGGGCGAGGCCATCGCCTGGCACCTGATCGACACCCTGAAGCCGCGCGTGCCGGTGCGCCGGATGGTCTTCCACGAGATCACCCCCGAGGCCATCGCCCGCGCCGTCGCCAACCCCCGCGAGCTGGACACCGACCTGGTCGATGCCCAGGAGACCCGGCGCATCCTCGACCGCCTGTACGGCTACGAGGTCAGCCCGGTCCTCTGGAAGAAGGTGCTGCCCAAGCTGTCGGCGGGCCGCGTCCAGTCCGTGGCCACCCGCATCGTGGTGGAGCGCGAGCGCGAGCGGATGGCCTTCACCGCCGCCGACTACTGGTCGCTGGAGGGCACCTTCGCCGTCCCCGGCCGCGCCGACGGCGCGGACGAGGGCGAGCCGACCACGGTCCGCGCCAAGCTGGTCAGCGTCGACGACAGCCGGGTGGCAACCGGCCGGGACTTCGACCCCGCCACCGGCCGCACCACCGGTGACGTCGTCCACCTCGACGAGGCCGGCGCCCGCGGACTGGCCGCCCGGCTCGAGGGCCGCCAGGTGAGCGTCAGCCGGGTCGACGAGAAGCCCTACCGCCGTCGTCCGTACGCGCCGTTCACCACCTCCACGCTGCAGATGGAGGCCGGCCGCAAGCTCGGCTGGTCCTCTGCCCAGTCGATGCGGGTGGCCCAGCGGCTGTACGAGAACGGCCACATCACCTACATGCGCACCGACTCGACCAACCTCTCCGACGAGGCGATCAACGCCGCCCGCCAGCAGGCGCGCGAGCTGTACGGCGACGCCTACGTGCCCGCCGAGGCCCGGCGCTACAAGAGCAAGGCCAAGGGCGCCCAGGAGGCGCACGAGGCGATCCGCCCGGCCGGGGACAGCTTCCGCACGCCCGGTCAGCTCGCGGCCGGGCTGGCCCGGGACGAGTTCCGGCTCTACGAGCTGATCTGGCAGCGCACCGTCGCCTCGCAGATGGCCGACGCCGTCGGGCAGACCGTCAGCGTCCGGCTGGCCGGTCGCAGCAGCACCGACGAGGCGGTCGAGTTCACCGCGTCGGGGCGCACCATCACCTTCCCCGGCTTCCTGCGCGCCTACGTGGAGTCCCGCGACGAGGGCGCCCAGAACACCGGCGAGGACGACCACGGCAGCGACGACGCCGAGCGCCGGCTGCCCCGGCTCGAGCGCGGCCAGCAGCTGGACACCCAGGCCCTGGACGCCAAGGGGCACACCACCCAGCCGCCGTCCCGCTACACCGAGCCGAGCCTGGTCGCCCGGCTGGAGGAGCTGGGCATCGGACGGCCCTCGACCTTCGCGTCGATCATGCAGACGATCCAGGACCGCGGATACGTCTGGAAGAAGGGCAACGCGATGGTGCCCTCCTTCGTCGCCTTCGCGGTGGTGAACCTGCTGGAGCAGTACTTCACCCAGCTCGTCGACTACGACTTCACCGCCTCGCTGGAGGAGGAGCTCGACGAGATCGCCGGCGGGAACCTGCAGCGGGTCACCTGGCTGACCGAGTTCTACTTCGGCGGTGAGGGCGGCCACGCCGGCGCCATCGCGCAGTCCGGTGGCCTCAAGCACGTGATCGGCCAGCGGCTGGAGGAGATCGACGCCCGCGGCATCAACTCCATCCCGCTGCGCGCCACCGACCCCGAGGGCCGCCCGGTCGTCGCCCGGGTCGGCCGCTACGGCCCGTACCTGCAGGCGGGGGAGGACGGCGGGCGGGTCAGCATCCCCGAGGACCTCGCGCCCGACGAGCTGACCGAGGAGAAGGTGCGCGAGCTGCTCGAGGCGCCGTCGGGCGACCGCGAACTGGGCACCGACCCGCAGTCCGGGCACCCGGTCGTGGTGAAGGCCGGCCGGTACGGCCCCTACGTCACCACCGTCGTCCCCGAGGACGGCAAGGAGGCCCCGCGGACGGCGAGCCTGTTCTCCTCCATGTCGCCGGAGACGCTCACCATCGACGACGCGCTCAAGCTGCTCACGCTGCCGCGCACCGTCGGCACCGCACCCGACGGCGAGGAGATCCAGGCGCTCAACGGCCGCTACGGGCCCTACCTCAAGAAGGGCACCGACTCCCGGTCGCTGGACAGCGAGGAGAAGCTGTTCACCGTCACCCTCGACGAGGCGCTGGCGATCTTCGCCCAGCCCAAGCAGCGCGGCCGCGCCGCGGCGAAGGCCCCGCTCAAGGAGCTGGGCCCCGACCCGGTCACCGAGGGGCAGATCACCGTCCGCGAGGGCCGCTTCGGCCCCTACGTGACCGACGGCGAGACCAACGCCAGCCTGCGCAAGGGCGACGACGTCGAGACGATCACCATCGAGCGGGCGGCCGAGCTGCTGGCCGACCGCCGGGCGGCCGGGCCGTCGACCAGGAAGAAGGCCGCGAAGAAGACCACGGCCAAGAAGACGCCGGCGAAGAAGACCACCGCGAAGAAGGCGGCGGCCAAGAAGACGAGCGCGAAGAAGGCGGCGGACACCGCCGCACCGGTCACCGCCGGCTGATCGGCGTGCCGGGTCCGGACGAGGTGCTGCGGGCGCGGGCGCGGTCGTTCGGCGGGGTCGCGGCCGGCTACGCGGCGCTGCGCCCGACCTACCCGGCCGACGCCGTCGCCTTCCTCGTCGGCCGGGACCGGCCGCTGGACGTGCTCGACGTCGGCGCGGGGACCGGCCTGCTGACGGCGGTCGTGCGGGACCTGGGGCACCGGGTGCGGGCGGTCGACCCGTCGCCGGAGATGCTCGCCCAGCTCACCGCCGGGCTGTCCGGTGTCGGCACGGCCGTAGGATCGGCGGAGTCGCTACCGGCCGGCGACGGAACGGTGGACGCCGTCGTCGCCGGGCAGGCCGCGCACTGGTTCGACCCGGCGCCGGCCGCCCGGGAGATCCGCCGGGTGCTGCTTCCCGGTGGGGTCCTCGGCCTGATCTGGAACACCCGCGACGACCGGGTGCCCTGGGTCGCCGCGCTGGAGGAGTTGATCGCCGACGCGGCGCGCGGGCACGAGGCCGATCAACGCGTGGTCGACCGGTTCGCCGGGGAGCTCTCGGCGGACGTGGACGTCGTCGAGTCGCAGATCGTGCAGCGGGTGCCGCCCGAGGACGTCGTCGGCGGGATCGCCACCCGCAGCTACGTGGCGGTGATGGACGACGCCCGGCGGGAGGAGTTCCTGGCGGGGATCCGGCAGCTGCTGGTCGACCACCCTGGCACCCGGGGGCGCCCGGTGCTCGACCTGCCCTACCGCACCCACGCCTACCGGCTCAGCTCTCGCTGAGCGGCTGCGGCGGTCAGGTGGGGCGGGAGCCGACGGCGAAGACCCGCCGGAAGGGCAGCAGCGTCGTGCCGTCGGGGCGGGGCGGGTAGGCGGCCCGCAGGGCGGCGGCGTAGGCGTCGGTGAACCGGCGGGCGGCGTCCTCGTCGAGACGGGCCAGCACCGGCCGGAGCACGGTCGACCGCACCCACGCCAGCACCGGGTCGGGTCCGGAGAGGGCGTGCAGGTAGGTCGTCTCCCAGACGTCGGCCGACAGTCCGGCCGCGGTGAGCACCTCGGCGTAGCCGGCCGGGTCGAGCACGGTGTCCGCCCGGGGCGCGACGTCGGCCAGCCGGCCGGCCCACTCCGGGGACCGGCAGAGCTCGGCCAGCAGCGCGTGGGTGGGAGCCCGGAAGTTCCCCGGCACCTGGACGGCGATCCAGCCGCCCGGTGCCAGCTGCGCGGCCCACCGGGCCATCAGGCCGGGATGTCCGTCCACCCAGTGCAGGACGGCGTTGCTGACGACGACGTCGACCGGCCCGTCCGGTGCCCAGTCGCGCACGTCACCGAGCTGGAAGGCGACCCGGCCCGGCAGCTCCCACGCGGCCGCGGCGGTCAGCATCTCGGGGGAGGAGTCGACGCCGGTGACGCGGGCACCCGGCCAGCGCCGGGCCAGGGAGGCGGTGAGGGCGCCCTCGCCGCAGCCGAGGTCGACCACGCGGCCCGGCGATTCCGCATCGACCCGGGCGAGCAGGTCGGCGAACGGCCGGGCGCGTTCCCCGGCGAAGCGCAGGTAGGTGTCCGGCTGCCAACGGGCGGGTGAAGAGTCGCCGACCGGGTGCGTCGGGTCCCCGGGCGCGGTCATCGTCCCCGACCCTAGCCGGGGCGGGACCCCGCTGCCGGCCCGTGGGTGACGGATCCCTTCCGGGTGGCAAGTCGGCGAAATCGTCCGGTCGGCCCGGTACCGTGGCCCCGCCGGGGCCTGCTCCGCCCCTCCGCCCACCGACCCTGGGAGCTCACGATTCCGGCCGACCCGACCCCACCGGTACCGCCGCGCGACGAGGCGGTGACCGGTGCACCGGTCGGTGACGTGGCCGCCCCGGGCGACGGCCTGCCACCGGCCGGCACCCCGGTGCCGCCGGCGGCACCGCCGCCGCTGCCGGAGGACGCACCCGGGGCGGACGACGCGCACGACGGCGGCAGCGGCGTCGGGCAGGTCGCCAAGATCCGCGCCGTCCTGCGCATCAACGACTTCCGCAAGCTGTGGCTGTCGACGCTGCTGTCCAGCTTCGGCGACTGGCTGGGCCTGCTCGCGATCACCGTGACCGCCACGCTGACCTTCGACGACTACGCCGCGCAGAACTTCGCGCTGGCCGGCGTCCTGCTGTTCCGGCTGCTGCCGGCCATCGTGCTCGGCCCGGTGGCCGGGGCCTTCGCCGACCGGTTCGACCGGCGCAAGACGATGGTGGTCACCGACGTCTTCCGGTTCGCCCTGTTCGCGTCGATCCCGATCGTCGACAACCTGGTGTGGCTGTTCATCGCCCAGTTCGTCATCGAGGCGTTCAGCCTTTTCTGGATCCCGGCCAAGGACGCCGCCGTCCCGAACATGCTGCGCAAGGACCAGCTGGAGGCGGCCAACCAGCTCTCCCTGGTCACCACCTACGGGTTGACGCCGGTGGTCGCGGCGATCGTGTTCGCGGTGCTCACCAGCGTGGGCAGCCGGGTCAGCGACGTGCTCCCCGGCGTGAACGAGGTGGACCTCGCGCTCTACCTGAACGCGCTCACCTTCCTGGTCGCCGCCGTGGTCATCTGGAACCTGCCCTCGATCAGCGGCCGCCGCGCCGAGGGTGCGGTCGTCGGCCAGCAGGAGAGCTTCCTGGGCTCGCTGGTGAAGGGCTTCTCCTTCGCCGGCCACACCCGGCTCATCCGGGGTCTGGTCGTGGGCATCACCGGCGCCTTCGTCGCGGCGGGCGCGATCATCGCGACCGGTCAGGCCTACGTCAACGTGCTCGGCGGCGGGCAGGCGGCCTACGGGCTGCTGTTCGGCGCGGTCTTCGTCGGCCTCGGTCTCGGGATCGGCGTCGGCCCGAGCGTCGCCCGCGACCTGGCCCGCGAACGCGTCTTCGGCGTGGCGATCGTCGGCGCCGGGATCGTGGTGGTGCTGCTGTCCTGGTCCTTCGCGCTGTGGATCTCGCTGCTGCTCGTGGTCTTCATGGGGTTCTTCGCCGGCATGGCCTTCCTGGCCGGCATCACGCTGATCGGCACGGAGGTGGCCGACGAGATCCGGGGCCGCACCTTCGCGATCGTGCAGTCGCTGGTCCGGGCCGCGCTGATCATCTCGCTCGCCCTCGTGCCGATCGGGGTGGGCCTGATCGGGCGGCACGAGGTCGACCTCGGCGCGGTCGCGCTGCAGCTCTCCGGCGAGCGGATCATGCTGTTCGCGGCCGGCCTGCTGGCGATCGGCGTCGGCGTGATCGCCTACCGGCAGATGGACGACGGCCGGCCGGTGCCGCTGCTCGCCGACGTCGTGACGGCGCTGCGCCGGGACACCACGGCCCGCCGGCGGCTGGCCGGGGGCGGGGTCCTCATCGCCTTCGAGGGCGGCGAGGGCGCCGGCAAGTCCACCCAGGTGCGCCGGCTGCAGGAGTGGCTCACCGACGAGGGGCTGGTGTGCCGCGCCTCGTTCGAGCCCGGCGCGACCCCGTCGGGGGCCGGGATCCGGTCCATCGTCCTCGACCGGGCGAACGTGGGCATCTCGCCGCGGTCCGAGGCGCTGCTCTACGCCGCCGACCGCGCCCAGCACGTGAACGACGTGCTGCGGCCGGCACTGGACGCCGGCGAGGTCGTCATCACCGACCGGTTCACCGACAGCTCGCTGGCCTACCAGGGTGCCGGGCGCACCATCCCGCTCGACGACATCCGGATGCTCTCCCGCTGGGCGACGCAGGGCCTGCGTCCCGACCTCACGGTGCTGCTCGACCTGCCCCCCGAGGTGGGGCTGGCGCGGGCCCGCGGCCGGGCGGCCGCCGACCGGCTGGAGTCGGAGTCGCTGGACTTCCACCTGCGGGTGCGCCAGACGTTCTGCGCGCTGGCCGAGTCCGAGCCCGACCGGTACCTCGTGCTCGACGCCCGGAAGTCGCCCGACGAGCTCGCCGCCGCCATCCGCGTCCGGGTCGCCGAGCTGCTGTCCGGGCTCCCGCTGCAGACACTCGCCCAGCCGGGCGCGGAGGCCCGGGTCGAGCCCGCCCTCCGCCACGACGGGAACGTGGAGTGGGCGCCCCACCGCCCGCACGCGCAGACCGGCTCGACCCCTCAGCTGCACCCGTGACCGCCACGGGCACCGCGCCGGGAGGCGTCTGGGAGCAGGTGATCGGGCAGCCGGCGGTGGTGGAGGAGCTGCGCGCCGCCGTCACCGACCCCGCGGCGATGACCCACGCCTGGCTGTTCACCGGGCCGCCCGGCTCGGGCCGGTCGGTGGCGGCGCGCGCGTTCGCCGCCGCGCTGCAGTGCCCGGCGGGCGGCGACGGCACCTGCCACGCCTGCCGCACCGCACTGGCCGGCACCCACGCGGACGTGAAGCTCATCGTCCCGGACGGCCTGTCGATCGGCGCCAAGGAGGCGCGGGAGATCGTGACGGGCGCCAGCCGGGCGCCGTCGCAGGGCCGCTGGCAGATCATCGTGGTGGAGGACGCGGACCGGATGACCGAGCACGCGGCGAACGCGGTGCTCAAGATGATCGAGGAGCCGCCGCCGCGCACCGTGGTGATGCTCTGCGTCCCGAGCCTGCACCCGGACGACGTCATGGTGACCATCCGGTCGCGCTGCCGGCTGGTCAGCCTGCGCACGCCCACGGCCGAGGCCATCGCCGACGTCCTCGTGCGGCGGGACGGTGTCGACCCGGCCATGGCGGCCTGGTCGGCCGCCGCCTCCGGTGGGCACGTCGGCCGCGCCCGCCGGCTGGCGCGCGACGAGGACGCCCGGATGTCCCGCAAGGCGGTGCTCGACGTGCCCCTGCGGCTGGTCTCGCTGGCCGCCTGCCTCGACGCCGCCGACGACCTGGTGGGCGCGGCGAAGGAGGAGGCCGACGAGGCGTCCGCCGCGTTGGACGGGGCGGAGACCGAGGCGGTCAAGGCCAGCCTCGGCGTGGGTGCCCGGGGCCCGGGGGTGGCCGCCGCCAGCCGGGGTGCCGGGCAGCTCAAGGAGCTGGAGAAGCGGCAGAAGTCGCGGGCCACCCGCCTGGGGCGCGACTCGCTGGACCGGGCGCTGGTCGACCTCGCCGGGCTCTACCGGGACGCGCTCGTGCTCGACGCCGCGCCCGGGATCGGACCGCGGCTCAACCACCCCGACCGCCGGTCCGACGCCGAGGAGCTGGCCCGGCGGATCGGCGCGGACGGGGCGCTGCGCCGCATCGACGCGATCCTGGCCTGCCGGCTGGCGCTGGAGCAGAACGTGAAGCCGCAGGTGGCGCTGGAGGCGCTGACCGTCGCCCTGCGTCTCCCCGCCTGACACCCCCCGCCCCTGCGCGGAGCCGGGTGAGCGGTGTCGTAGGCTGTGCGGGCAGTTCGCCGCCTTAGCTCAGTCGGTAGAGCATCTCACTCGTAATGAGAAGGTCGTCGGTTCGATTCCGACAGGCGGCTCGCCAGTTCGCAGCGGGCCCGTCCACCAGGACGGGCCCGCTGCGTCGTTCCCGGGGCTTCGCGAGGTCGGTGCCGGACCCGTACGCGGGCACGGCTGACGGCGGCACGTCCAGTGGGGCGTGCCGCCGTCGGTGCGCTCGGCGCCCGGTCCCGGAGGCCGGGCGGGAGATCAGTGGTGCGTTGAGTTGTTCTTGGCGCGCTCGATCGAGGCCAGGATCTCGGCCTCGGCGGCCTCGCGGCCGACCCACTCGGCGCCCTCGACCGACTTGCCCGGCTCCAGGTCCTTGTAGGTCTCGAAGAAGTGCTGGATCTCGAGGCGGTCGAACTCCGACACGTCCTCGATCTCCTTGAGGTGCGCCACCCGCGGATCCGTCGCCGGCACGCAGAGGACCTTGTCGTCCCCTCCGGCCTCGTCGGTCATGCGGAACATGCCGATGGCCCGGCACGTCACCAGGCACCCGGGGAACGTCGGCTCCTCGAGGATCACCAGGGCGTCGAGCGGATCGCTGTCCTGCCCCAGGGTGTTCTCGATGTAGCCGTAGTCCGCCGGGTAGCGGGTGGAGGTGAACAGCATCCGGTCCAAGCGGATGCGTCCGGTCTCATGGTCCAGCTCGTACTTGTTCCGCTGGCCCTTCGGGATTTCTACCGTCACGTCGAACTGCACGACCGTAGTGTGGCCCACGGGGGCGGATCCGGTCGGCGCAGGCCCCCCTCAGGGGGGTGGACAGCATTTCGTCGAGCGGGTCGACGGTCGTCACGGCGAACTACGGGCGCTTCCGACGGCGCATGGCGCTGGGCATCGTGGCGCTGCTCCTGGTGCTCGTCGGCGGCGGCATCGGACTCGGGGTCCTGCTGGGCACCGACGCCGGGGCCGACGGGGACGCCGTCGCCGTCCCGGACGCGCAGCTGCCGGACCTGGGTGCCGCCGACCCCGTCCTCGCCGCCCTGTCCGCCGACGCCCCCGTCCCCTCCGCAGACGTCCTCTCGGCCACGCTCGGGCCGCAGGTCACCGGGCCGGCGCTCGGCCCCGGCACCACCGCCCAGGTGGTCGACGTCGCCACCGGCCAGGTGCTGTTCGACCAGGATGCCGCCGCACCGCTGACGCCGGCGTCGGCCGCGAAGCTGCTCACCGCCGCGGCGGTGCTCACGACCCTCGACCCCGCCGAGACCCTGGAGACCCGGGTCGTCAGCGGCGCGACCCCCGGCGAGGTGGTGCTCGTCGGCGGGGGTGACCCGACCCTCTCCCGCACCGAGCCGTCCCAGAGCTACCCGGGTGCGCCCACCATGGCCGACCTCGCCACGCAGGTGATCGGCGCGCTGCCCGCCAGCACCCCCGTGACCCGCGTGGTCGTGGACAGCTCGCTGTTCACCGGCCCGCTCACCGCCAGCGGCTGGGGGGCCGGCGACGCCCCGTCCAGCTACGCTGCCCCGGTCACCGCGACCGCTGTCGACGGCGCCCGCGTCAGCCCCGGCGCGACGGCCCGCAGCGGTCAGCCCGGCCTCGACGCCGGTGCGGCGCTCGCCGACGCCCTCGGCGCGCCCGGTGCCGCGGTCGTCCTCGGTCAGGCGCCGGCCGGTGCCACGACGCTGGGCACCGTGCAGTCGGCCCCGGTCTCCCGGCTGGTGGAGCAGGCGCTCTCCATGTCCGACAACGTGCTCGCCGAGGCGCTCGCCCGGCAGGTCGCGCTGGCCCGGAACGAGCCGGCCTCCTTCGAGGGGGCCGCGCGGGCCGTCGTCGACGCCCTCGAGGAGGCCGGGCTGGACGTCTCCGGCGTCACCCTCGCCGACGGCAGCGGCCTCTCGCGGGAGAACAGCGTGACCGCCGAGGTGCTCACCGCCCTCGTGCGCGGCGCGGCCGACGGCAGCCTGGACCAGGCCGCCGGGCTGCTCGCCGGTCTGCCGGTCGCCGGGTACGACGGCACGCTCGCCGACCGCGGGGACGACGACCCGGCCACCGCACCCGGCACCGTCCGTGCCAAGACCGGCACCCTGCTGGGCGTCCACGCCCTCGCCGGGACCGTCGTGACCGCCGACGGCCGGCTGCTCGCCTTCGCCGTCGTCGCCGACGAGGCGACCGGCAGCGAGGCGGCGGCGGAGGCGTCGCTCGACGGGATCGCCGCCACGCTGGCCGCCTGCGGCTGCCGCTGACCTGCTCCGCGGCCGTCCCGCCACCGGGTCGCCGCGTACGGTGAGGCGATGAGCAGCGCCTCCTCGATGGTCGACTGGGACCTGGCCGGACGCACAGCCCGCCGCCTGGTGAACTCGGGCCCGCGCACGACGCGGGAGGAGGCCGCCGCGGTCGTCGCCGAGCTGCACCGGGCCGCCGCCACCGCCGTGGCGCACGTCGAGGCCCTCACCGGCCTGCGGCCGGTCCCCGGGGGGCCGGTTCCCGAGGTGGCGGTCGTCGACCGGCCCGGCTGGGCGGACGCCAACGCCCGCGGCATGGCCGCGCTGCTGGACCCGCTCGTCGACAAGCTCGCCGAGCGTCAGGGAGCCCGCCCGGGCGCCCTGGCCACGGCCATCGGCTCCCGCGCAACCGGCGTGCAGGCCGGCGGGCTGCTCGCCTTCCTGTCCTCCCGGGTGCTCGGGCAGTACGAGATCTTCGGGACGGGCGGCCGGCTGCTGCTGGTGGCCCCGAACATCGTGGCGACCGAGCGGAAGCTCGGCGTCGACCCGTCGGACTTCCGGCTCTGGGTCTGCCTGCACGAGGTGACCCACCAGCTCCAGTTCACCGGCGTCCCGTGGCTGACCGGCTACCTCGAGGAGCAGATCGCGGAGTTCGTGGCCGCCACCGACCTCGAGCCCGACGTGCTGCGCGAGCGCCTGCAGGACGTGCTGCGCAGCGTCACCGATGCGGTGCGCGGCAGCAGCGGGAACGGCGAGCCCGAGGGGCTCATGGCCCTGGTGCGCGACCCCCGCCAGCGGGCGGTGCTCGACCGGGTCACCGCGGTGATGAGCCTGGTGGAGGGGCACGCCGAGTACGTCATGGACGGCGTCGGGCCGGACGTCGTGCCGACGGTGCGCACGTTGCGCAAGCGGTTCGCCCAGCGGCGCAAGGGGCGCGGCCCGGTCGACCGCGTGGTGCGCCGGCTGCTGGGCCTGGAGCAGAAGATGAAGCAGTACGCCGACGGCCGGCACTTCGTCGGTGGCGTGATCGAGCTCGCCGGCATGGAGGGCTTCAACCGGGTCTGGGAGGGGCCGGCGAACCTGCCGCTGGTCGAGGAGCTGACCGCACCGCAGCTCTGGGTCGAGCGGGTGCTCGGCCGCCCGGCCCTGCCCGCCTGACCGACGGCGTGAGCGGGCCACCCCGCGCCGTGGCGGTGCTCCGGCACGCCGTCCGCACCGGGCTGCGCGGCAGCGACCGGCCGGTGCTCGCCGCCTGCAGCGGGGGAGCGGACTCGGTGGCCCTGGCCGCCGCGCTGGCCTTCGAGGCGCGGACCGCGGGCGTCCGCGTCGGCGGGGTGACCGTCGACCACGGCCTGCAGCCGGGTTCGGAGCTGCGCGCCCGCCGGACCGCCGCGGTGCTGCGCGACCTCGGCCTCGACCCGGTCCTCGTGCTGGCCGTGCGGGTGGGGGAGGACGGCGGCCCGGAGGCTGCCGCCCGCGCCGCCCGGTACGCGGCCCTCGCCGAGGCTGCCGCCGAGGCAGCCCCCGGGGCCGGTGCGCGCGTCGCCCTCGGGCACACGCTCGACGACCAGGCCGAGACCGTGCTCCTCGGGCTGGGCCGGGGCTCCGGGCCGCGCTCGGTCGCCGGCATGGTGCCCGAGCGGGCCGACGGCGAGGTGTCGTGGTGGCGGCCGCTGCTGGGCGTCCGTCGCGCCACGACCCGCCAGGCGTGCGCCGACCAGGGGCTGCCCGTGTGGGACGACCCGTGGAACAGCGACCCGGCCTACACCCGGGTGCGGCTGCGCACCGATGTCCTGCCGCTGCTGGAGGAGGTGCTCGGGGGCGGCGTGGCCCCCGCACTGGCCCGCACCGCCGAGCTGCTCCGCGAGGACCTCGACGCCCTGGACGCCCTGGCCGCCGCCGAGCTGACCCGGCTGGCCGCGGAGTCCGGGGACGGCGGCCTGCCCGCCCGGCCGCTGGAGCCGCTGCCCGCCGCGGTGCGCCGCCGGGTGCTGCGGGGCTGGTTGCGCGCGGCCGGTGTCCCCGACCTGCAGGCGGTCCACCTGCGGGCCGTCGAGAGCCTCGTCACGCGGTGGCGGGGGCAGGGCGTGGTGGACCTACCCGGCGGCGCAGGGGTCCTCCGGTCGTCTGGCAGTCTGGTGGGGGGGGGGGGGGGGGGGGGGGGGGGGGGGGGGGGGGGCGGCGCCCCCCCCGCCCCCCCCCCCGCCCCCCCCCACCCAGCCCACCC
>NZ_JBJHAM010000019.1:0-78548 GCF_054051035.1 Blastococcus sp. SYSU DS0619
GCTCGGACAGGGTGAGCGGTGCGTCCCCGGACGCACCGGAAGGGTGGACGGTGGCGGATGTGTTCACGAGACGCTCCCTACGCCGGCATTACCCGGTCAGGTTCCAGCGGTCGGCGGCGCGTCAGCCTGCGCCGGACGACCGGAGACCCTTGCGTGCGAGGTCCCCGGTCCCTACGGTCGGAGCAGCGGTTCAACAGCAGCCGTGCCACGCCAGTGCTGGTCGTCGTGTCGTTCGTATGCACAGGCTCACTGGTCCGGTACTCGCCCCGAGAGGCAACCCGTGACCGCTTCCTCGCTCGACCGCTCCTTCACCACCGCCACCCTCGCCACGGCCGGGCTCGACCTCCCCGACCCCGCGCTGGTCACCCTCGAGGTGTCCGGCGCCGCCTCCCGCCCGCGGCTGACCGCCGCCGGGGAGATCGACTGCACCTCGGCTCCGCAGGTCCGCGCCGTCCTCGACCGGCTGGTCGACGCCGCGCCGCAGGAGATCGTCGTCGACCTGACCGCCGTCACCTTCCTCGACTCCGCGGGCCTGTGCGCCCTGGCGGCCACGCACCGGCGGGCGGTGGCCGCCGGTGGTCGGCTCCGGGTCCTCGCCGCCACCCGCGCGGTGATCCGGCCGCTGCAGATCACCGGCCTCTGGGACATGCTCGGCGGCGAGCAGATCGGCCCCGCCGCCTCCTGACCCGTTCCTCGCCCGGCCGACCGGAGGGCCCGGGGGCGCGGGACGCGCGTCCGCGCGGCAGACTCGGGGTGTTGCGCCGGCCACAGCCGTGCGCCGAGAGCGGACGAACGAGGAGGACCACGTGCGGGAAGCGGTCATCTGCGAGCCCCTGCGGACGCCGGTCGGCGGATTCGGGGGCTCGCTGCGCGACGTCCCCGTCCAGGAGCTGGCCGCCACGGTCATCCGGGCGCTCATGGAGCGCACCGGCCTGCCGCCGGAGGCGGTGGACGACGTGCTGCTCGGGCACTGCTACCCGACGATGGACGCACCGGCCCTCGGCCGGGTCGCCGCCCTCGACGCCGGCCTGCCGGTGACCGCCTCCGGTCTGCAGGTCGACCGGCGCTGCGGCTCGGGCCTCCAGGCGGTCGTCTACGCGGCGATGCAGGTGCAGTCCGGCGCCTCCGACGTCGTCCTGGCCGGTGGCGCCGAGTCCATGAGCAACGCGCCCTTCTACTCGACCGCCATGCGCTGGGGCGTCAAGCCCGGGCCCGGCGTGCTGCTGGAGGACGGGCTGGCCCGCGGCCGCGTCACCGCCGGCGGCCAGAACCACCCCGTGCCCGGCGGGATGCTGGAGACCGCGGAGAACGTCCGGCGCGAGTACGGGATCGGCCGCGAGGAGCAGGACGAGTACGCCGTCCGCAGCCACCAGCGCGCCGCCGCGGCCACCGCCGAGGGCCGGTTCGCCGACGAGATCGTCCCGGTGACGGTGAAGCACCGGAAGGGCGAGACGGTCGTCGACCGCGACGAGCACATCCGCCCCGACTCGAACGTCGAGACCCTCGCGAAGCTGCGTCCGATCCTGGGCAAGAACGACCCCGACGCGACCGTCACCGCCGGCAACGCCTCCGGCCAGAACGACGGCGCCGCGGTCGCGATCGTCACGCACCCGGAGAAGGCCGCCGAGCTCGGCCTGCGCCCGCTGGCCCGCCTGGTGTCGTTCGGCGTGGGCGGCGTGCCCCCGAAGACCATGGGCATCGGCCCGGTCCCGGCGACGGCGAAGGCGCTCGCCCTCGCCGACGTGAAGCTCGCCGACGTCGACCTGATCGAGCTCAACGAGGCCTTCGCCAGCCAGGTGCTCGCCGTCGCCAAGGAGTGGGGCTTCACCGACTCCGACTGGGAGCGCACCAACGTGAACGGCTCCGGCATCTCGCTGGGCCACCCCGTCGGCGCGACCGGTGGCCGCATCCTCGCCACGCTGCTGCGCGAGATGGACCGCCGCGGTGCCCGCTACGGCCTGGAGACCATGTGCATCGGCGGCGGCCAGGGCCTCGCCGCGCTGTTCGAGCGGGTCTGACCGAGGACCCCGCTGCCCACCACTCGCACCCTCGCGGCGGGCCCCGGCACCGGGGCCGCGCCCGTCCCTCCGAGACAGGAGCCCGTATGTCCACGCCCCCGAACGGTTCCCCCCGCGTCGCGATCGTCACCGGCGCCGCCCGCGGCATCGGTGCCGCCACCGCCCAGCGGCTGGCCGCCGACGGCTTCGCCGTCGCGGTGATCGACCTCAAGGAGGACGACGCCCGTGGCACGGTCGAGGCGATCGAGGCCGCCGGCGGTCGCGCGCTCGCCGTCGGCGCCGACGTCGGCGACGCCGAGCAGGTGCAGGCGGCCGTCGACCGGATCGCCGCGGAGCTCGGCCCGCCGGTCGTCCTCGTGAACAACGCCGGGGTCACCCGCGACAACATGCTGTTCAAGATGAGCGACGCCGACTGGGACGTCGTCATGCACGTGCATCTGCGCGGCTCGTTCCTCATGACCCGCGCGACGCAGAAGCACATGATCGACCAGAAGTGGGGTCGGATCGTGAACCTGTCCAGCACCTCCGCGCTGGGCAACCGCGGGCAGGCCAACTACGCGACCGCCAAGGCCGGCCTGCAGGGCTTCACCAAGACCCTCGCCATCGAGCTGGGCAAGTTCGGTGTCACCGCGAACTCGATCGCCCCGGGGTTCATCGCCACCGACATGACGAAGGCGACCGCCGAGCGGATCGGTGAGGAGTGGGAGCCCTACGTGGCCAAGCGCGCGGCGGCGATCCCGGTCGCCCGGGCCGGCCAGCCGGAGGACATCGCGCACACCGTCTCGTTCCTCGTCAGCGAGGGCGCCGGCTTCGTCTCCGGCCAGGTCATCTACGTCGCCGGCGGCCCCAAGGCCTAGGTCGAGAGGGCAGCCAGGACGACGGCGAGTTAGGACGACGGGTCGCGGTCGGGGTACCGCGCGCGGGCGAGGGCGTAGACCCCGAACGCGCCGAACCCGGCCGCGACCCCGGTCAGCAGCCACGGCCCGGCACCGACCCCGGCGATCGCCGTCATCGCGCCGTCCAGGCCGGTGGCGGTGGAGACGTCGTGCGAGGTGGCTGCGCGCCACAGCAGGACACCGACGAGCCCGAAGGCGATGCCCTTCGCCAGGTAGCCGATCCGCCCGAGCACCTCGATCACCGGTTCCCAGCGGTCGGGGGCCGCGGGCAGGTCGATGTCGCGCATGAAACCTCCGGTGCAGCCGCGCACGAACGTGTAGATCCCGACGGCCACCACCCCGGCCGCGACCCCGCAGACGAGCAGCATCCCGCCGGGGACCAACAGCGTCTCCTCGGTGAGCCCGCGCAGCCGCTCGTCGGCCTCGTACTCGAGGCCGACGGCGAACAGCAGCGCGGTGATCCCGAGGAACCCGTACACCGCGCCCTTGGCCAGGCACTTGGCGCAGACGACGGCGGTGTGCACCCGGTGGGCGGGGTCCAGCAGCCCGTGCCACCAGAGCAGCACCTCGGCGGCCTGCCAGACGGCCAGCGAGAGCATGCCCAGCCCGATCGCGACCAGCAGCAGCCGTCCGCCGGGCCCACCGGCGACGGTGAGCAGCGCGCCGGTCTGGTCGGCGTCCGCGCCACGCAGGCCCATCGCCATGCGCAGGGCCAGCACGCCGATGAGCAGGTGCATCGCCCCGTAGGCGATCAGGCCCGCACGGGCCAGGTGGGTGAGCACCGGGTGGTCGGTGACCCGGCGGACCCGGTCGACCAGCTCGTGCAGCCGGTGCACCAGGGCCCGCGCGGAGGACGCCGGCGGCATCAGGTCCGTTCGGGGAAGCGCGCGCGGACGAAGCAGAAGGCGCCGAACGCCGCGATGCCCAGAGCGATCAGCGTGAGCAGCACCTGCCCGGCGGGGGCGCCGAGCACCAGGTGCAGGGCGCCGTCGAGGCCGTCGGCCCTGGACGCGTCGAAGGTGACCGCGGACCAGACGAGCAGCCCGCCGATCAGGCCCAGGGCGACGCCCTTGCCGGGGAAGCCGACCTGGCCCAGCCGGGTGACCACCCGGGTGATCCCGGCCGAGCAGCCGACGAGGTCGATCTCCTTGAGGAAGCGCTTCGAGAGGCCCTTGTAGACGTGGTAGGCGCCGACGCCCACGACCACCAGCCCGATCGCGCCGACCAGCCACCGCCCGCCGGGCCAGCCGAAGACGCCGGCCGCGGTCTGCTGCGGGGTGCTCGAGCTGCTGCTCTGCCCGGTGCCGCTGGCGTAGCGGAACGCGAGCACCGCGACCGCGAGGTAGATGAGGGTCTTGGCGACCGCCTTGCCGGTCCGCACCAGCGCCTGCTTCCGGCGGTCCCCCGACGCGGTCAGCCCGTGCCGCCAGCGGAGGATCTCCGCGGCCTGCCAGAGGGCGAGCGCGACCAGCCCGACGGTGAGCACCCAGAGCAGCGGCTCGCCGAGCGGCTGCTGGGCGAGGGTGGCCAGCGCGCCGGACTGGTCGGCCTGGGCGCTGCTGGTGCCCCACGCCAGCTGGAGCGCCAGCCAGGCGATGAGCAGGTGCACCAGCCCGTAGGCGATCAGCCCGACGCGGGCCAGGTGCTCGAGGCCGTCGCTGTCCCCGGCCTGCTTCGCCGTGCCCGCCGCCGACCGGGCGCTGCCCTGCACGCTCATCCCGAGTGCCTCCTGACCTGGTTCCTGGCCGCACGGAGCGCGGAGATGATCAGCGTGGCACGCACGTCCGTCCGGTGCCTCCCCGAGCGGTGGCACGGGTGAGGGACACTGGCGGCGTGGCGAACGGAACCGGAATCCTCTCGGCCGGCACGGTGGGCATGGCGACCCCGGAGGTGGCCCGGCGCACGTGGCCGCGCTGGCTGGCCCTCGGCGTCGGGATGATCGCCGTCGCGGTGATCGCGGTGGTGTGGGACGACGCCGGTGCCCGGCTGCTGCTCGGCGGGCTGGGGCTCGTCCTGGCGGTGCGCGGCGCGGCGCTGCTGAGTGCCGCCCGCACGGGTGCGCTGGACCGCGAGCCGGCCGGCCGGGCCCGGTCGCTGGGCACGGTCGCCGTCGCGGCCGGCGCCGCCGGGCTGGTCGTGGCGGTCGCCTCGGCGTCGCTGTCGGCGACGGTGCTGCTCGTCGGCGTCCCGGTGCTGCTGCTGGCCACCTCGGCGGGTCTGCTGGGCCGCGGGGGCGCCGCCCGGCGCGGGGGGCAGGCGCTGCTCGTCTGGTCGGTGCTGGTCACCGGGCTGCTCGTCGTCACCGGCCTGGCGCAGGACTGGGACCGGGCCGCCGACGTGGCGACCGTCGTCGCCGCCCTGGCCGTCGCCGTCCTCGGCATCCCGCTGCTGATCGGCGCGGTGAACCTGCGCACGGTCGCCGCCGCGCCCGCGCCGGAGCCGGTGCGCTCCGGCTGCGGCGGCTGCGCCTGCGGCGCCGGCGGCTGCGGTTCCTGACCGCGCTGCCGCCTGACCGCCTCACCCACGGGCCTTCCCCGGTGGACCGCCGGACCGGTGCCGCATATCCGCCGGGCCCTGGGTAAGGGGCGGGGCGTGGGTGGACACGTGTTCGTCGTGGGGGCGGACCTCACCCGGCTCTCCTGCGACGACGTGCTGGTGCCCACCGACCGCTCCCTGCGGGTCGCCCGCAGCTGGCGGCCGCTGTTCCCCGACGAGCTGATCACCGACCGGCAGGCCGAAGGCGACTGCGTCGGCATGTCGTGGTCCGGCGACGAGCGGGTGCTGGAGGTCCCCGGGGACGGCTCCCGGCGGGCCTGGCTGGTCGACACCGTCGACGACGGCGGGCGCGGGCTGCCCTGGCTGCTCGAGGGCGCGCGTGAGGCGCTGGCCGCGGTCGCCCGGCGCGAGGTGCCCGAGCCGGCGCACGGCCGGGCGCGGCGGCTCGTCGGGCTGCCCGCGCTGGGCACCGGCTGGGGCGGCGCCGCGGGTCAGCGCGGGGCGCTGCTGCAGCAGCTGCTGCCGGTGCTGCGGGACGCCGCCGACGAGCACGGCTTCGACGTCGCCCTGGTGCTCCGCGGGCCGAGCGACCTGGCCGCCGCCCAGCGGGTACGCCGCGGCGAGGACGGCGGCTGGGATCTCCCCGGGCACCTGCGGGAGCTGGCCGAGGACCTGGGGGAGCGGGCCCGCCGGGGGCAGCTCGCGCTGTTCATCGGCGCCGGCGTGAGCGCGGCGGCGGGGCTGCCGACGTGGCCGGAACTGGTCGACGAGCTGGCCACCCGCTCCGGGCTGGACGACGGGCTGCGCGAGGGGCTGTCCCGGCTCCCCCCGCAGGACTCGGCCGCGCTGCTGGCGCGGGAGCTGGGGACGGCGGAGCTGGAGGCGTTCGTCGCCGAGCGGTTCGGCCCCGGGTCGTACGCGCTGGCGCACGCGCTGATCGCCGACCTGCCGGTGCAGGAGTTCGTGACCACCAACTACGACCCGCTGGTGGAGCTGGCCGCCGCCGACATCGGCCGGCAGGTGACGGTGCTGCCGTACGAGGAGGCGCGTCCCGGGGCGCCGTGGCTGCTGAAGCTGCACGGGGACGCCGCCCACCCGGAGAGCGTGGTGCTGACCCGGGAGGAGTACCTGCAGTTCGGCACCCAGGGCGCGGCACTGGCGGGGGTGCTTCACTCGCTGCTGCTCACCCGGCACGTGCTGTTCGTGGGCACCTCGATGCTGGACGACGACCTGATCCGGATCGCCCACCAGGTGCGCACCGCGCTGCAGACCCAGGGGCCCGGCACCGCCCGGCGCACCGGCACGGTGCTGGCGCTGCGGGAGGACCCGGCCCGAGCCCGCCTGTGGGAGCAGGACGTCGAGACGGTGGCGATGAGCCCCGCCGACGCGGAGCCGGCGGAGGCCGCGCGCCGGCTGGAGGTGCTGCTGGACCTCATCGGCTGCCTCTCCACCCCGCCCACCGGCTACCTGCTGGACCCGGCCTACCGGGGTCTGCTCAACGACGAGGAGCGCACGCTGGCCGGAGCGCTGCGGGGCGTGGCGGACGCGCTCCCGGACGACGCGTCCTCCACCGCCGCGCTGGAGGTCGCCGGGCTGCTCCGCCGGCTGGGCCACGGCAGCTCCGCCGCCGACGGCGAGGACCCGCCGCCGGACACCGCCAGCCGGCCCCGCGACGACCGCACGCAGGAGCAGCGGCCGGGCTGACCACGGTTGCCCGCGGCATCCGCTGGGCAGGCAGACCCGCATGCCTCGACTCGAGAACGGCCTGAAGTTGCTGGCGAAGGGCTACGCGTGGCTGCCCGACGAGCGGCGCCGCGCGGGCGGCCGCACGGTCGCGACCCGGCTCGGCGGGATGCCCGCGTACGGCATCGAGGGCCCCGACGCCGCCCGGTTCCTCTACGACGAGGACCACGTGCGCCGCTCGCACGCCATCCCGGAGCCGGTGCAGGGCACGCTGTTCGGCAAGGGCGCGGTGCACACCCTCGACGGTGAGATGCACCGGGTGCGGAAGGCGATGTTCGTCGCGCTGCTCATGCGCGAGGACGGGATCGCCGCCCTGGTGCAGGAGGCGACGGCGGCCTGGCGCGAGGCAGCCCGGGAGTGGCCGGACCGGCCGGAGATCGTCGTCTTCGACGAGGCGAGCCGGGTGATCGCCGGATCGGTGACCCGCTGGACCGGGATCCCGGTGCGCGACGACGAGGTGGCCGGCCTCGCGCGGGACCTGATCGCGATGGTCGACGGATTCGCCACCGGCGGACCACGGCACTTCCGGGCCCGCCGGGCGCGCGGCCGCCGGGAGAAGTGGCTGTCCCAGCTGGTGGGCGACGTGCGCAGCGGCCGGGCCGTGGTCGAGGAGGGCACCGCGGTCGACGTCGTGTCGCGGCACCGGGACGCCGACGGCACCCAGCTGCCCCCGCACGTGGCCGCCGTGGAGCTGCTCAACATCATCCGGCCGACGACGGCGGTCGCCTGGTTCATGGCCTTCTCCGGGCACGCGCTGGTGCGCTGGCCGGAGCACCGCGAGCGGCTGGCGAGCGGCGACCCGGCGTTCGCGGAGGCGTGGGCGCACGAGGTCCGGCGCTTCTACCCGTTCGCCCCGTTCATCGGCGGCCGGGCCCCGCAGGAGATCGAGTTCGACGGCCGGCGGATCCCCGAGCACGCCATGGTGCTGCTGGACCTGTACGGGCAGAACCACGACCCGGAGCTCTGGGACACCCCGTACGCGTTCCGCCCCGAGCGGTTCCTCGACCGGAAGATCGGCGAGTTCGAGCTGGTGCCCCAGGGCGGTGGCGATCCGCGCACCAACCACCGCTGCCCGGGGGAGCAGATCACCGTGGCGCTGCTCGCAGCGCTCGCGGCGGAGCTGGCCCGGCTGGACTACGAGGTGCCCGAGCAGGACCTCACCATCGCCCTGCACCGCATCCCGGCCCGGCCGGCCAGCGGCGTCGTCCTGCAGGTGCGCGGCCGGGCCTGAGGGGGGTCGCCCGGCAGTCGGTCTCTGCCCACCCTGGCTGGGCAGGGACCGACTGCCCGCAGAACACCTCCGGGGCCGGCCGCTCAGCGCGGGTCGAGGCCCTTCAGCTCCGGGGGCAGCCCACCGGCGTGGACGACGCCGAGCCGCTGGGTGGCGCGGGTGAGGGCCACGTAGAGGTCGTTGTGGCCGCGCACCCCCTCGGTGAGGATCCCGACGGGGTCGGCGACGAGCACGGAGTCGAACTCCAGGCCCTTGCTGCCCTCGGGGGTGAGGACGACCGGGCCCGTGGTGAGGTCGCCGTCGGCCGATGCCGACGGGACGGCGGCGCGCACGGCGGCGGTGACCGCGTCGACCCGGCTGCGCGGGACGACGACGCCGAGAGTGCCCTCTGCGGCGTCGAGCTCGGCGGCGGCGGCCGCGACCGCGGCGACCAGCTCGCCCTCGGGCACCTCGCGGGACCACGGCCGCTCGCCGGTCGAGCGCACCGACCGGGCCGCCGACGTGGCCGCCCCGCCCGCGGCGAGCACCTCGGCGGCGACGTCCATGATCTCCGCGGGGGTGCGGTAGTTGACGGTCAGCTCCTCCAGCCGCCACCCGCGCAGGTCCCGGGGCCCGAGCGCCGGCTCGAGCACCTCTGCCCAGCTGGACGCGCCGGCGGCCGAGCCGGTCTGCGCCACGTCGCCGACCAGCGTCATCGACCGGGTGGGGCATCGGCGCAGCAGCACCCGCCAGGCCATGGCCGACAGCTCCTGCGCCTCGTCGACGATGACGTGCCCGTAGGTCCAGGTGCGGTCGGCCGCGGCGCGCTGGGCGGTCGACCGGTGGTCGGAGACCTCCTGCCGCTCGGCCAGCCCCTCGGCGTCGAGCAGGTCGCCGGCGGAGAGCTCCTCTGACTCGTCCTCGGTCTCCCAGTCGGTGGAGCGGGACCCGTGCAGCAGGTCCAGCGTCTCCTGGGCGTCCCGGAGCCGGCGCTGCCGCTCCCGGCGGTCGGCGGACCGCTGCGCGCTGTCGTCGACGCCCAGCAGCTCGTCGGCCTCCTCCAGCAGCGGGACGTCGGCCGGGGTCCACGGCGCGGACGGCGGTCGGAGCAGCAGCTCGCGGTCCGCGTCGGACCACCCCCGGGTCGCCGCCGCCAGCCGCCGGCGCGAGGCGAACAGGTCGCGCAGCAGCCGCTCGGCGGTGAGCCGGGGCCAGAGCCGGTCGATCAGCGCGTGGACGGCGGGCTCGGCGGCCACCTCGCGGCGCAGCGCGGCGACGTCGCCCTCCTCGAGCAGGTTGCCGCCGCCCAGCACGTTCTCGCCCAGCTTGGCGGCGTACTTGCGGGCGACCAGGTCGATGAGCGCGTGCGCGAACGCCGGCCGGGCCTCGTTGTGCAGCCGGGACGCGGCCCGTGCGCGGCTGCGGGCGCGCGCGGCGTCGGCCTTGGTGACGCGCAGCGGCGTCCCGTCGATGGTCAGCAGCGCCGGCCCGTCGAGCACGGCCTGCCGGTCGCGGAGCGCGGCGGTGACGACGCCGACCATCGCCAGCCGACCCTTCACGACGGTCACCTCCGGCCGCTCGGGGGCGTGCGCCTGAAGACCGGGCCGCAGCCCACCGAGGTCGGTGAGCACCACGCCGGTCTCGCCGAGGGAGGGCAGCACGTCGGCGATGTAGGTGAGGAAGGTCGGGGAGGGGCCGACGACGAGCAGCCCGCTGCGGGCCAGCCGCTCCCGGTGCGTGTAGAGCAGGTAGGCGGCGCGGTGCAGCGCGACCGCCGTCTTCCCGGTGCCGGGCCCGCCCTGCACGACGAGCACGCCGCGGTGGTCGGCCCGGATGATCCTGTCCTGCTCGGCCTGGATGGTGCGCACGATGTCGTTCATCCGGCCGGTGCGGGTGGCGTTGAGCGCGGCCAGCAGCACCGACTCCCCGGCCAGCCCCGACCGCTGGGCGAGCTCGGGATCGGTGAGGTCCAGGGTCTCGTCGGTGAGGCTCACGACCGTGCGGCCGCGGGTGCGGAGGTGCCGGCGTCGCCGGACACCGAGGTCGTGCAGCGGCGTGGCCGTGTAGAAGGGCTGGGCCGCCGGGGCGCGCCAGTCGACCAGCAGCGGCTCCTCCCGGCCGTCGTCGGCGTTCAGCCCGATCCGGCCGATGTAGCGCGCCACCTCGCTGTCGTGCCGGTCCAGCCGGCCGAAGCAGAGCCCGCTGTCGGCCGCGTCGAGAGCGACGATCCGCTGGGAGTGCAGCTCGACCGCCGCCTCCCGCTCGCCGATCGCCTGCGGGTTGTGCGGGACGGTCGCCAGCGCCTCCTGCAGGCGGGTGACGGTGCGCGCCCGCACCTCGTCGAGCCGCTGGTGCAGGCCGGTGACGTAGGTCTGCTCCGCTGCGAGGTCGGCGTCCTGCGTCGCTGCCTGTCGTGCTGTCGTCAATGCCCGTCGCTTCCGTCGTCAGATCCGGCGGACAACTATCGTCCGCGCGGCCTCGCCGGGCACGCAGGCGGGCTGTGAGCCTCCGCCCAAAGGCAACTTCGGCGTCACCTCGGGGACATCCGCGCTCCCTACCGTCGGAAGCACACACTTCCGAGGGGGCAGCCATGAGCACCACCACGAAGGAACGGACCACCTGGGTCTGCGACAACTGCCAGGGGCAGGCGGTGACCCCGCGCAAGCGCTGCCGCGAGTGCGGGACCTCCCGCTACTGAGCGACGGACGCTGAGGCCGAGCTGCAACCGCTGACGCGGGGGGATGCCGCTCAGGCGGCGGGCGGGGCGCCGCGCAGCCGCACGACGGCGGCGCGGTACCGGCCCCCGCCGTAGAGGCGCCAGGCCAGCCGGGTCGAGCGCGGCACCCCGGCGAGCAGGCGGGCGCGGTCACCGGCGCAGGCGTCCTCCAGCGCGAGGCCGAGCACCAGCAGCTGCTGGCGCCCGGAGAGCCCGCAGCGGGCGGTCCGGATGATCGCGGCCCAGTCGGCGTCGGTCAGGTACCGGTCGAGCAGGGGGAGGAGGGTCGCCTCCTCCGCGGCGGTCTGCGCGGCGACGTCGTCGGCCAGCCGCCGGCAGGTCAGGGCGAAGCCGTCGCGGGCCCGCCCGCTGCCGCACACGGTCCACTGACGCGCGGCGGTGTCCAGGTCCCGGAGCGCGGCGTCGATCCGCGAGCAGGACCGCGTCCACTCGGCGACGGTGGCCGCGACGGCGGGACGCGCGGCCCCGGGGGTGGCCCGCAGCAGCGCCGGCCACACCGACTCCCGTTCCACGGCGTGGTGGTGCAGGAGCACCCGGGCCAGCAGCCCGGCGTGGCAGGTGAGGGTCCCGGTGCGGGCGCACTCGCCGTCGGGCGCCCAGGTGGCGACGTCGGCCAGGGTGCGCAGCTCGCGGCGCACGAGCTGGTGCAGCACGCGCTGGTAGGTGGCCGCACGGCCGGCGGGCCGGGTCGGTGTGGCGGCCGCAGCGGGTTCGGCGGCGCGCCGGGGCGAGGGGATGGTCACGGCGGGGGAGCGGACCGCGGCAGCGGTCATGGTGCGCACCTCGTTCGGCGGCTCGGGCAGGTGCTCCGGACGGGCCGGAGCGTGATGCGGCGGAGGGTAGGGGCACCCGGCGCGCTGCCGACAGCGGTTTCCGGCGGACGGGGAGGCGTCCGGAGGCCGCTCCGGCGGCGCGCGGCGGTCCGTGCCGCGGGGCGCACCGACGGTGACGGGCGTGGGCGCGATCCGGTTCCGCGGGGATCGCGGAGATCGACGACAGCGGGCTCCCGTTCGGCTACGGTCGGCTGGGTGGGCAGCGTCGTGGCACGCAACCGGGTGAGCGTCATCGGTCCCGCGGAGGGGCGGCCGATGGTCTTCGCCCACGGCTTCGGCTGCGACCAGACCCTGTGGCGCCTGGTCGCCCCCGACTTCGCCGTCGACCACCGGGTGGTGCTGTTCGACCACGTCGGCTCCGGGGGATCGGACCTGTCGGCGTACGACCCCGAGAAGTACGGCTCGCTGCAGGGGTACGCCTCCGACGTCATCGAGCTCTGCCGCGAGCTGGAGCTCTCCGACGTCGTCTTCGTGGGGCACTCGGTCAGCGCGATGATCGGGGTGCTGGCCTACCACCGGGCGCCGGAGCTGTTCGGGGCGCAGGTGATGGTGGGGCCGAGCCCGCGGTACATCGACGAGGGCGACTACGTCGGGGGGTTCAGCCGCAGCGACATCGTGGGGCTGCTCGACGCGCTGGACAGCAACCACCTCGGCTGGTCGGCGCAGATGGCACCGGTGATCATGGGCAACCCGGAGCGGCCCGAACTGGCGGAGGAGCTCACGAACAGCTTCTGCCGCACCGCCCCGCACATCGCCCGGCAGTTCGCACGGGTCACGTTCCTGTCGGACAACCGGGCCGACCTGTGCGGGATCGACGTCCCCACGCTGGTGCTGCAGTGCAGCGCCGACGCGATCGCGCCGGACGTGGTGGGCGAGTACGTGCACCGCGCGATCCCCGGCAGCGTGCTGGTGCGCATGCGGGCCAGCGGTCACGTGCCCCAGCTGTCCGCGCCGGAGGAGACGACGGCCGCCATCCGCGCGTTCCTGACGCCGTGACCGCCCGGGGCGGTGCGGCGTGACCGGCCCCGAGGAGGGGCGTGACCCGGCGAGCCGGCTGAACCGCCTGCTCGACGAGGATCCGGCCGACCTGTACGAGAACGCGCCGATGGGCTACCTGTCCACGTTGCCCGACGGCCGGATCGTGAAGGCCAACCGGACGTTCTGCGCCTGGACCGGCCGGCTGCCGGCCGACCTGCTCGGCAGCCGGATCCACGACCTGCTCAGCGTGGGCGGACGGGTCTTCTACGAGACGCACCTGGTCCCGCTGCTGCGCATGCAGGGTGCGGTGCGCGAGATCGCGATCGACATCACCCGGATCGACGGCACGCTGCTGCCCTGCCTGCTCAACGCCGTCGAGGTGCGCGACGACGACGGCGCGCCGCTGCTGGTGCGCGCGACGCTGTTCGAGGCGACCGCGCGCCGCCGGTACGAGCGCGAGCTCCTGGCGGCGCAGCGGCTGGCCGAGGAGTCGGAGGCCCGGTCGCGGGTGGTGCAGAAGGTCGTGTTCGACCTGGCGGCCGCGACGACCCCCGAGGACGTCGCGACGGTGATCGTGCAGCGCGGGCGGGCGGCGATGCGGGCCAGCGGCGCGGCGCTGGTGATGGTCGACGGCGAGGCCGACGACTGGCAGGAGCTGCCCGCGCTGCGCCCGGTGCGCTCGGAGGGCCTGTCCAAGGAGCTGCTGCGGCGGCTGCGCGAGGCGGCCGGCAGCCGGCTGGCGCTGGAGCTGGCCCAGGGGCTGCGCTCGATCGTGCTCGACGCCCGGCTCCGCGCCGACCAGCCGCAGCTGGCGGCGACGATGGCGGCCGACGGGCTGACCGACCTGGTGGTCGTCCCGGTGTCGGCCGACTCCAAGCGCCTGGGCGTGCTGGTGCTCGCGCGAGGGGTGCCGGCCCGCGGTGACCTGATCAGCCTGGAGGAGCCGGGGCGGCACCAGCCGCTGACCCCGGCCGAGGTGGACCTGCTGTGGACGCTGGGCCGGCAGGCCGGTCAGGCGCTGGAGCGGGTGCGGTTGCACGAGGAGACCCGCCAGCAGGGGGAACGGTCGGCGTTCCTGCTGGAGGCCTCCCGGCTCATGGCCGACGCGGCGGACGTGACCGAGACCGTCGAGCGGCTGGCCGGGCTGGTGGTGTCGGGGCTGGCCGACGTGTGCGTGGTCGACCTGGTCACCGAGCACGGGATGACCCGCCCCGTCGCACGGCACCGCGACCCGGACCGCCAGCCGTGGCTGGACCGGCTGCGGGAGAGCCAGCTGCCGCAGCGCTCCCCGGTGCACCCGTCCGCCCGGGCGCTGCGGGAGGGCCGGACGCAGTGGGTGCGCGACGTGCGGGAGGCCCGGGCGCTGTTCGAGGCGATCACCGTCGACAGCGCGGCCCGGGACGTCGCCCGGCGGCTGGAGCTGACCGGGCTGGTCAGCGTGCCGATGATCGTCGAGGGCCGCCGGCTGGGCGTGGTGACGCTCGCGGCCGACCGGCGCCGGCACCCGTTCACCGCGGCCGACGTCGACGTCGCCGAGCAGCTGGCGCTGCACCTGGCGCAGGTGGTCGACAAGGTGCAGCGGTTCGAGTTCGAGGAGCGGACGTCGCACACGCTGCAGGCCAGCCTGCTGCCCCCGTCGCCCCCGCGGCTGCCTCAGCTGGCGACGGCGGTGCGCTACGTCGCGGCCACCCAGGGGGTCGACGTCGGGGGCGACTTCTACGACGTCCTCCGGCTGCCCGGGGACCAGGTCGCGCTGGTGGTCGGCGACGTCGTCGGTCACGACATCACGGCCGCCGCGACGATGGGGCAGCTGCGCAGCGTGACCCGGGCGATGTCGGCCGACCGGCCTCCGCCCGCCGTGCTGATCGACCGGCTGCAGCACAACTGGGACCTGTTCGAGCTGCAGCGGATGGCGACGGCGCTGTTCGCGACGCTGGACCCGGCGACGGGCGAGCTGCGCGTCGCGTCGGCCGGGCACCTGCCGCCGCTGATGTGCACGGCGGGCTCGGCGGAGTACCTGCCGGTGCGGCCGACCCGCATGCTCGGCGCGCCCCCGGCGCCGGCGGAGGAGTGGACCGGCGTGCTGCCGGTGGGCGCGACGCTGCTGCTGTTCACCGACGGGCTGGTGGAGAGCCGGGGAGCCGACATCGACGCGGGGCTGGCCCGGCTGCTGGAGGTGGCGGCGCGCTCGTGCACCGCGGACCCCGAGGAGCTGTGCGACCGGCTGCTCGCCGAGCTGACCGGGGTGCACCGGGCCGACGACATCGCGCTGCTGGCGCTGACCCGCCTCTGACGGCGGCAACTCGGGGGCGGTGACCGCTTCCGGCCACCGCCGTTTCGGGTCACCATGGAGCCGACCCGGCAGGAGGCGGCCATGGACTCGTCGGCTCGTTCGAACCCGCTCACCGAGGCGATGGACGGTGCGACCGGTGACTGGTCGCTGTCCGGGGACGCCATGCGCTGGTCGCCCGAACTGGCCGAGCGGGGGCCGGCCTCCGGGGAGCTCGCCGGGCTGGAGGCGGGGTCCGGGAGCGGGGCGGCGCTGGGGCTGGACGTGCCGGGGGTCCGCCGGTTGGTGACCGGCGCGCTGACGTCGCTGGGCACGGTGGCCACCGACGTCGTCACCGAGCTGCGCCAGCTCACCCGCGGGGCGGGTCCGGAGGACGCGCCGGAGGACTGACCGCGTCCCCACCGGCACCGGGCTGCCACCTGAGAGGGAGGAGCCGACGGCCGTCACCAAAACCCTGCGCAGAGCTACTACGCTGGGAAGAATGCTCACCAGTGCACGTCCTCGGGAGGACGGCTCGTCCCCTCGTCCGATCAAGCGGGGCGCCAAGGTCGCCGAGGCACTCGCGCAGGAGATCGTCCACGAGATCGTGTCCCGGAAGCTCCGACCGGGCACGCTGCTCTCCTCGGAAGCGCAGATGCTCGAGGACTACGGGGTCGGCCGGGGGTCCCTGCGGGAGGCGCTGCGAATCCTGGAGGTGCACGGTCTGATCACCATGAAACCCGGCCGCAACGGCGGGCCGATGGTGATCGAGGTCGGCACCCGCGACTACGGGCGCATGTCCACGCTCTTCTTCCACCTGGGCGGCATGACCTTCCACCAGCTGCTCGAGGCCCGGCTGGTGCTCGAGCCGCTGATGGCGCGGCTGGCCGCGGAGCGGCGGGCCCAGGACCTCACGGGACTCCGGGGCCCCGACGCCGTCCGGTCGGAGGACGACACGGCCTACTTCGAGGCGACCAACGACTTCCACCGGGGGGTCGCGGGGCTCTCGGGCAACCCGGTGCTGAACCTGATGAGCATGGCGCTGGAGGACATCTTCCGCGACCAGGTCAGCGGTGCCCTGTCACCTCTGGAGGAGCGCCGGCACGTCCTCGACGTGCACACGGCGATCGCGGAGGCGATCGCCGGCGGGCACACCGACGAGGCGGAGCGGCTGATGCACGAGCACATGCAGGAGTACGCCGACTGGGTGCGGACGCGGCACCCGCAGATGATGGACCAGGTCATCGACTGGAAGTAGCCGCGGTGCCGGTGGGGCCGGTCAGCGGCCCTGCCACCTCGGGGCGCGCTTCTCGGTGAAGGCCAGCGCCCCCTCCTTCGCGTCGGCGGAGGACCGGATCGGCGCGTAGATCTCCCACTGCCGGGCGAACGCCTCCCGGGCCGGCCACTCGCCCCCCTCGGACAGGATGCGCTTGGTGCCCTGCACCGCCAGCGGTCCGTTCCCGGCGATCTGCCGGGCGAGCTCGAGGGCGGCGGTCAGCGCCTGCCCGGCCGGGACCAGCCGGTTCACGACCCCCGCGGCGTGCGCCTCCGCGGCGGTGACCCGGTCACCGGTGAGCGCCCACTCGGTCGCCTTCGGCAGGCCGGCCTTCGCCGGCAGGCGGAGCAGGCCGCCGCCGCCGGCGAGCAGGCCGCGCTTGACCTCCGGCAGGCCGAAGGAGGCGTCCTCGGCCGCGACGATCAGGTCGCAGGCCAGGGCGATCTCGAACCCACCGGCCAGCGCCGGGCCCTCGACCGCGGCGATGAGCGGGGTCGACGGCGGGCGTTCGACGAGGCCGGCGAACCCGCGGCCGGGCACGGCGGGCTTCTCGCCGGCGAGGAACGCCTTCAGGTCCATGCCCGCGCTGAAGACGCCGCCCGCCCCGGTGATCACCCCGACGAACAGGCTGTCGTCGGTGTCGAGCTGCTCCATGGCCGCGCCGATGCGCTCGGCGGCGGCGGTGTTGATGGAGTTCTTCGCCCTCGGGCGGTTGATCGTCACGACGAGCACGGCGCCCTGCCGCTCGACCAGGACCTCGGGCCCGCCGGTCTCCGGGCCGCTCACTTCGGCTGCATCCGGATCGCGCCGTCGAGCCGGACGGTCTCGCCGTTGAGCATCGGGTTGTCGATGATCGCCATCGCCAGGCGGGCGAACTCGTCCGGCTGCCCGAGCCGCCGCGGGTGCGGCGTCATCTCACCGAGGGAGTCGCGGACGTTCTGGGGCAGGCGAGCGAGGATCGGGGTGTCGAACGTGCCGGGGGCGATCGTCGTGACCCGGATCAGCTTGCTGGCCAGGTCGCGGGCGGCGACCAGCGTCAGGCCGACGATGCCGGCCTTCGCCGAGGCGTAGGGCAGCTGCCCGATCTGCCCCTCCCACGCGGCCACCGAGGCGGTGAGCACGCAGACGCCACGTTCGCCGTCGACGGGTTCGTGGGCGGCCATCCTGGCGGCCGCCTGGCTGAGCACGTTGAAGGTGCCGATCAGGTTGATCCGGACGATCTCCTCGTAGAACGCGAGATCGCCGGGCCGGCCCTCCTTGTCCACGACGCGCATGGCGCCGCCGCGCCCGGCGCAGTGCACCAGGGTGCGCAGGGGGGCCAGCTCGTCGGCGGCCTCGACGGCGGCGGCGACCGCCTCGGGGTCGGTGACGTCGGCGGCGACGAAGCGGGTCTGCCCGCCCAGCTCGGCGGCGACCTCCGCGCCCGCGGAGGTCGGCAGGTCGACCAGGACGGTGGGCACGCCCTTCTCGACCAGGCGGCGGGCGGTGGCCAGGGCGAGCCCGGAGGCCCCGCCCGTGACGACGGCGGATCCGGTGGTGACGTCCATGGTCAGTTCCTTCCGGCGGAGAGGTTCTCGAGGATCAGGGCGTTGGCCATGCCGCCGGCCTCGCACATCGTCTGCAGCCCGTAACGGCCCCCGGTGTCCTCGAGGTACGCGAGGAGCGTGGTGGCCAGGCGGGTGCCCGAGGCGCCCAGCGGGTGGCCGAGCGCGATGCCGCCGCCGCGCGGGTTCAGCGTGGCGTCCGGGACGCCGAACTCCGCCTGGAAGGCCAGGGGCACGGAGGCGAACGCCTCGTTGACCTCGACGGCGGCCATGTCGTCGATCGACATGCCGGAGCGGGCGAGCACCTTGTGCGTCGCGGGGATCGGTCCGGTCAGCATGAACAGCGGGTCGTCGCCGGTGACGGCGGTGGCCACGATGCGTGCCCGTGGGGTGAGCCCGAGCGCGGCGGCACGCTCCTCGCTCATGACGAGCAGGGCGGCGGCGCCGTCGGTCAGCTGCGAGGAGTTGCCCGCGGTGATCTTCCAGTCGAGGTCGGGGAAGCGGGGCGCGTGCGGGCTGGTCGCGAAGGCGGGCTTGAGCGCGCCCAGCTTCTCGACGGTCGACCCGGGCCGGATCGTCTCGTCCGTGGCGACCACGCCGTCGGGGGTGGTGATCGCCACCAGCTCCCGGTCGAACGCGCCCGACGCGGTGGCCTCGGCGGCGCGCAGGTGCGAGGTGACGGCGTAGGTGTCCAGCTGCTCGCGGGACAGGCCCCACTTCTGCGCGACCAGCTCGGCGGAGATGCCCTGGGGCACCAGGCCGGGTGCGTACCGCTGCGCCACCCGGGGCCCGTGCGGGTCGGCGTCCCCGCGGGCCGAGCCCATCGGCACCCGGCTCATCGACTCGACGCCGGCCGCCACCGCGATGTCGTAGGCGCCGGCGAGCACGCCCTGCACGGCGAAGTCGAGGGCCTGCTGGCCGGAGCCGCACTTGCGCTCGATTGTCACCGACGGGACCGACTCGGGCCAGCCGGCCGCGAGGACCGCCTGGCGCCCGGGGGTGGCCGACTGCTCGCCGTTCTGGCCGACGCAGCCGACCAGGACGTCGTCGATCGTGGCGGGGTCCAGGTCGCTGCGCTCGGCCAGCGCGGTCAGGACCTGGGCGAGCAGGTCCACCGGGTGCAGGCCGGACAGGGCGCCTCCGGCCTTCCCGCGGCCCATCGGGCTGCGGACGGCGTCGACGATGACGGCTGGAGGCATGGGAGCGTCCTCTCGGATCCGGATGTGGGCGTTGACACAATAACCATGAACACCAATAACATGGATACACCGACCGGGGCCGGAGCCGCGGTGGGGTCGATCCTCGCAGCGAGGCCGGGATCGTGTCTGGGAGAGGACCCGCGAATGTCGTTCGATCTGCCCGATCACCACCAGGAGCTGCGCCGGCGGGCGCAGGCGGTGGGGGAGAAGGTGCGGGACCAGGCCGGGGAGGCCGACGAGGCCCTCGACGTCCACCCGGGGATGCTGGCCGCGCTGCGGGAGAGCGGTCTCGCCGGGTTGACGGTGCCGGCCGCGCACGGCGGGGTCTCCGAGCAGGTGGACTCCCTCGCCGTCACCGTCGTCCGGGAGGCGTTCGGCGGGGTGTCGGCCCACCTGGACTCGCTGTTCGCGATGCAGGGGATCGGCAGCTACGCCCTGGCCGTCGGTGCCAGCGAGCGCATCCAGCGGGAGTGGCTGCCCCGCGTGGTCTCCCTCGACGCCATCGCCGCGCTCGGGCTCACCGAGCCCGACGTCGGGTCCGACCTCAAGTCGATCAGCACCACGGTCGTCGAGCGCGACGGCGAGCTGGTGCTGAACGGGCACAAGTCGTTCATCACCAACGCCGGCGCGGCGCACTTCTACAGCATCCTGGCCAAGGAGGGCGACGGGTACTCGCTGGTCTTCGTCCCGGCCGACACCCCCGGCGTGCGGGTGGTGCCCGGACCGGGCCTCATCGCGCCGCACATCATCGGCGAGGTGGTCCTGGAGGACGTCCGCGTGCCGCTGGACTCCCGGGTCGGCCTGCCGGGCCAGGCCTTCCCGATGGTCCTGCAGACCCTGGCGACCTTCCGGGTCTCGGTCGCCGGTTCCGCGGTCGGCCTGGCCCAGGCGGCCCTGGACGAGGCGGTCGCGCACACCACGGGCCGGGAGCAGTTCGGCAGCACGCTCGCCCGGCTCGGCCCGATGCCGCAGATGCTGGGCACCTGCTGGATGGAGATCGAGCAGGCCCGCCTGCTGACCTACGCGGCCGCCACCCGGGCCGCGGCCGACCCGATGGGCGCCCTGCACTGGTCGTCGATGGCCAAGGTCGCGGCCACCGAGACCGCCGGCCGGGTCGCCGACCGGTGCGTGCAGATGATGGGCCGCTTCGGCGTGGTCACCGGCTCGACGATCGAGCGGCTGTACCGCAACGCGCGCCCGATGCGCATCTACGAGGGCGGCAACGAGGTCCTCCTCGGCCAGCTGGCCAAGACGCTCACCCGCCCCGCGCGCGGCTGACGTCCCCCCGACCCAGAGAAAGAGGCCCCGCCATGGTCGCCGTCGGCATGCTGCTCTCCGACGTCCCCACGTCCGTCAGCCCCGCCCAGCAGTTCGCCGACGTCCGGCGGATCGTCGAGGCGGCGCAGCGGAACGGGATGACGCACATCGCCATCGGCCAGCACTTCCTCTACGGGGAGCTGCGCTGGCTGCAGCCGGTGCCGCTGCTGGCCCGGCTGGCCGCCGAGTGCGATCCGCAGACCCGGCTGGTCACCCAGATCATGATCGCCCCGCTGTACCACCCGGTGATGCTGGCCGAGGAGCTGGCGACCCTCGACGTCGTCACGGAGGGGCGGCTGATCTTCGGGGCCGGCATCGGCTACCGGCCCGAGGAGTTCGACTACCTCGGCATCCCGTTCAAGGAACGCGCGCCCCGGATGGACGAGATCATCGAGGTGGTCAAGCGGCTCTGGACCGAGGACGAGGTCACCCACTCCGGCCGGTTCTGGCAGCTCGAGGGCGTGCGCCCGCACCTGAAGCCGGTGCAGCAGCCGCACCCGCCGATCTGGATCGGGGCGCAGAGCATCGCCGGGGCCCGGCGGGCCGGCCGGATCGGCGACGCCTACCCGGTGACGCCGGAGGCGACCCCCGAGGAGATCGCCGAGCGGTTCGACGTCGTCCGGGAGGGCTTCGCCGCGCGCGGCAAGCCGTTCGGCCCCCAGCCGCTGCGTCGCAACGTCCTCGTGGCCGGCTCGCGGGAGGAGGCGATCGTCGAGTACGCCCGGGTCGCCAAGGGCAAGTACCTGAGCTACGCGCAGAAGGGCATGGCGTACGCGGGCAGCGCCGCCGACCTGGAGAAGGACTTCCTGGCGACCGTCGGCGAGCACGCCGTGCTGGGCAGCGACGCCGAGGTCATCGCCGAGCTCACCGAGCTGTGCACCCGGTTCCCGGTGGACCCGCTGCTGCTGCGGCCGCAGTGGCCGTCGATGAGCGCCGACGACACGATCGCGGCCATCGAGCGGCTGGGCAAGGAGGTCATCCCGGCCATCCGGGCGCTGCCCACCCCGCAGCCCGAGCCCGTGCCCGCCGCGCCGTCCGCCGGGGCCTGAGCGCCCGCACGTCCCACCGTCAGCAGCAGCAGTCCACCAGGAGGAGTCATGGGTCGGTTCGAGGGGAAGGTCGCGTTCGTCACCGGGGGTGCCCGGGGGCAGGGGCGTTCGCACGCGGTGCGGCTGGCCGCCGAGGGGGCCGACGTCGTCGTCGTCGACGTCGCCCGGCAGTTCGACTCGGTGCAGTACGCGATGTCGACGCCGGAGGACCTGGCCGAGACCGAGAAGATGGTGCGCGACCACGGGCGCGAGTTCCTGGGCATCGTCGGCGACGTCCGCGAGGAGGGGCAGGTCGACGCCGCCGTCGCGCAGGCGGAGGAGCGCTTCGGGCACGTCGACCTGGTCTGCGCCAACGCCGGGATCCTGCCCTCGACCGGCCCGCACGCCCAGCGGATGAGCGCCTGGCACGACACGATTGCGACCAACCTCTCCGGCGTCTTCTACACGCTGCGGGCGGTCACCCCCGGGATGGTGGAGCGGGGGAACGGCGGCGCCATCGTCATCACCGGGTCCACGTCGACCTTCCGCGGGGTCGCCTACAAGACCGAGATGCTCAACCCCGGGCACATGGCCTACGGCGCGGCCAAGGCCGGCGTCCTGGCGCTGATGCGGAACTACGCGATGGCGCTGGGGAAGCACGGCATCCGGGTCAACACCATCATCCCGGCCGGGGTGAACACGCCGATGATCGCCAACGAGTTCTTCAGCAACGACCTGCTGGCGGATGCGCCCCCCGGGTGGATGGCCAACGTGATGGAGCGCGGCCCGGTCGAGCCCGGGGACATCTCCGACGGCGTGCTCTTCCTGCTCTCCGACGAGGCGAAGTACGTGACCGGCACGGCCCTGCCGGTCGACATGGGCACGCTGCTCATCTGATGCCCGGCGGGCGGCGCCCCGTCCGGCCGGCGGAACGGAGGGGGTGGGCGCGTTCGGCGCCCGCCCCCTCCGTCGCCCGCTGTCAGCCGGCCGCGACGGCCACCCGGGGCCGGGTGCGGACGAAGCCCTCGTAGCCGTTCGCCGCGACCTCGTCGCACTTCTGCCGGTAGGCGCCCACCCCGCCGATGTAGGGCATGAACACCCGGGGCTTGCCGGGCACGTTGTCGCCCATGTACCAGGAGTTGGCCGTCGGGTACAGGGTCATGTGCCCCGCTTCGTCCACGTGCTGCGTCCAGGCGTCCTCGGCCTCGACCGTCGGCTCCATCGTGGCGAGGCCCTCGGCGCGGAGGGCGGTGATGGCGTCCGCCGTCCACACCACGTGCTGCTCGATCGAGGTCATCATGTTCGACAGCACCGACGGGCTGCCCGGGCCGGTGATGGTGAAGAGGTTCGGGAAGCCGGCCACCTGGATGCCGAGGTAGGTGCGCGGCCCGGCCGCCCACTTCTCCTTGAGCCGGACGCCGTTCCTCCCGACGATGTCGACCGCGGTCAGCGCGCCGGTCATCGCGTCGAAACCGGTGGCGAACACCAGCGCGTCGAACTCGAACTCCTCCACCGCCGTCCGGAGTCCCTTGGGCGTGATCTCCACGATCGGGTCCTTGCGCACGTCGACCAGCCGTACGTGCGGCAGGTTGAACGTCTCGTAGTAGTTCGTCCCCAGGCACGGGCGCTTGGTGCCGAACGGGTGGTCGGTGGGCTGCAGCAGCCGGGCGACCTCCGGGTCGTCGACGATCTCGGCGATCCGGTCGCGGACGAACTGCGCCGCGGTGTCGTTGGCGTCCTTGCTCGTGATCATGTCGGTGTAGCTGGTGAGCATGTCGACGAGGTTGTTGTCCTCGTCGTACCAGACGTAGGAGTACCGGGACTCGCGCTCCTCCGGGCTGACCTCGAGGGCCGACCTGGTCGGCGTGGTGCCCGCGATGCCGAACGCCGATTCACGGGCGCCCTGCCGGACCTCGTCGTAGCGGGCCTTGACCGACCGCTGGTGCTCCGGGTCGATCGGGTGGTTGCGCGCCGGCAGCACGAAGTTCGCCGTCCGCTGGAACACCGTCAGCTCGGCGGCCTGCTCGGCGATCAGCGGGATGGCCTGCACCCCGGAGGACCCGGTGCCGACCACGCCGACCCGCTGCCCGGTGAAGTCCACGCCCTCCTTCGGCCAGTGCCCGGTGTGGTACCAGCGGCCGGTGAAGGTGTCCAGCCCGGGCACCTCGGGCACCTTGGAGGCCGACAGGCAGCCGGTGGCCATGACGAGGTGCTGGGCGGACACCTGGTCACCGCGATCGGTGCGCACCATCCAGCGCTCGGACTCCTCGTCGAACACCGCCTCGGTCACCCGGGTCTCGAGCTGGATGTCGCGGCGCAGGTCGTAGCGGTCGGCGACGTGGTTGATGTAGCGGAGCAGCTCGTCCTGCGGGGGGTACTTCTCCGTCCACTCCCACTCCTGCTCCAGTGCAGGGTCGAAGGAGTAGCTGTAGTCCATGCTCTTCACGTCGACGCGGGCTCCGGGGTAGCGGTTCCAGAACCACGTCCCGCCGACGCCGTCGCCGGCCTCGAAGACCTGGACCGTCAGGCCGCGGCCGCGCAGCTCGTGCAGCAGGTACAGGCCGGAGAGCCCGGCACCCACCACCACCGCGTCGACGGATCGCTCGTTCGTGCCCCCGGCCGGAGCCGGTCGTGCTGCTGTCTGGGTCATCGGGGTTCCTCTCCCCTCGGAGGGCCCGGGGCGGACGACGTCGCCCGCACCCGGGTGATCGGTCGGTTCAGGCGGTCCGGGCGGTGAGCTGGCGGTCGACGGCCTGCGCGACGTAGTCGATCCCGGCGGCACTCCCCGGGAGCACGTTGACCATCGTGAAGAAGCCGTGCATCTGGCCCTCGAAGCGGCGGGATTCCACCGGCACCCCGGCGGCGCGCAGCGCCTCGGCGTACTCCTCGCCCTCCTGGCGGAGCACGTCGTGCTCAGCGGTCAGGACGACGGCCGGCGGCAGGCCGGAGAGGTCGCCGGCCTTGGACGGGCAGGCGTCGGGGTTCTGCCGCATCGCGTGCTCGGGGGCGTAGAGGTCCCAGAACCACACCATCGACTCCCGGCTGAGCATGAGCTGGTTGGCCGGGTCGCGGTAGGAGTCGTTGTCCAGGTCGCAGTCGGTGACCGGGTACACGAGGACCTGCATCGCGATGTCGGGGCCGCCGGCGTCGCGGGCCTTCAGCGCCACGATCGCCGCCAGGTTGCCGCCCGCGCTGTCCCCGGCGACGATCAGCGGCACGCGCGATCCCGCGATCTCCTCCAGGTGGGCGTCGACCCACTGGACGCCTGCCCAGGCGTCGTCCGCCGCAGCGGGGTAGGGGTGCTCCGGTGCCATCCGGTAGTCGACGAGGACGACCGCGCAGCCGGTGCGCTCGGCGAGCTGCCGGCCGAGGGTCTCGAACTCCGGCAGGGCCCCGATCACCCAGCCGCCGCCGTGGAGGTAGACGAGCACGCCGCGGGGCCGCTCGACGGGCACGAGCACCTGGAGGGGGATCGCGGTCCCGCCCGGCCCGGGTGCGGTGGTCAGTTCCGCACGGTGCATCTCCGGCCCGGGGCCGTACATCTCGCCCAGTGCGGCCGTGAGCCCGCGCGCCTCCTGGGGCGTCATCTCGTGCAGTGGCTTGGTGCCGCTCTCGGCCAGCTGGGTGAGCAAGGCCGTCGTCGCTTCGTCCAACGCCATGGGTTCCGCCTTCCGCCGGATCGCCGGGCGGCCACACTGCCGACCGGCTGTGATGGAGGCCACAAACTAGGCACATCATCTGCAGGGACACAAGGCCCGACCGGGGTGTCGGACGGAGCCCGATCGGCCAGATGCTGACGGACGGTGACGAGATGCGCCCCCAGCGTGAGACCTGTCCGGCGATCCGCGCAGTCAGGCACAAATCATGCGAACGATTAGCACGGACCCTGTTCTGGGCGACGAGTTGTGAATAGCGTCACGCCCACGCCGCCGGTCCCAAGGGGTCGTCGGTGCCGCACCGCCACACGCAGCCGGGGCGTATCCGCGCGCCCGGCCCCTAGGCGAAGGAGTCGTTCGTGAAGACCGTCGGAGCACTGCTGTGGGAGCCCGGGACCCGATCGGGGTGGAGTGTCGAGGAGATCGAGCTCGACCCGCCCAAGCGCCGCGAGGTCATGGTGAAGCTGACCTCCTCGGGCATCTGCCACAGCGACGACCACGTCGACACCGGTGACATCCCGTTGGACTGGGGGCCGATCATCGGTGGCCACGAGGGCGCCGGCGTGGTCACCGAGGTGGGTCCGGAGGTCACCGGGATCCAGGAGGGCGACCACGTCGTCCTGTCCTTCCTGCCCTCCTGTGGCAAGTGCCGGATGTGCATCGCCGGCCACGCCAACATGTGCGAGCTCGGCGCCGGGGTGCTGGCGGGCACGGCGCCCGACGGCACCCACCGCATCCACGCCCGCGGAAAGGGCGTCGGCCCGTTCAGCTACCTCGGCACCTTCGCGCCGTACGCCGTCGTCCCGGTCGACTCGGTCGTGAAGATCGATCCCGCGATGCCGCTGATGCAGGCGTCGCTGATCGGCTGCGGCGTCCCCACCGGGTGGGGTTCGGCGGTCTACGCCGCCGAGATCGAGCTGGGTGACACCGTCGTGGTGCTCGGGACGGGCGGCGTGGGGATGAACGCGGTGCAGGGCGCCGTGCACCGCGGCGCACGGAACATCGTGACGGTCGACCCCGTCGCCTCCAAGCGCGACCTGGCGAAGACCTTCGGCGCCACCCACTCGGTCGCCTCGTTCGAGGAGGTCACGCCCCTCGTCGCCCAGCTGACCAACGGTCAGGGCGCCGACCGCGTGATCATCACCGTCGGCGTGGCGCACGGCGAGATCGTGGAGCAGGCCAACCAGCTCACCCGGCGCGGCGGCGTCATCGTGCTGACCTCGGCCGCGCCCGTGCTCCAGGCCTCGGTGGACTTCAACCTGTTCACCTTCGCGATGTCGGGCAAGCGGCTCCAGGGCACCCTCTACGGCTCGACCCGCTCCCAGCTCGACGTCCCGCGCATCGTCGACATGTACCAGCGCGGGGAGTTCAAGCTCGACGAGCTGATCACGAAGACGTACAAGCTCGAGGACATCAACGAGGCCTTCGCCGACATGCGCGACGGCACCAACGTCCGCGGCGTCATCGTCTTCGACGACTGAGGGGTCGACGTGACCATCGACACCGGCACCCCGGCCGTGACCGCGGACGTGCTGGAGATCCAGCGGATCACCCACCTCTACGCCCGGGGGCTGGACCGGTTCGACCCGGAGGAGGCGCTGTCGGCCTTCACCGACGACGCGGTGTGGGACGCCTCGCCGGTCGGGCTCGAGCGGCTCGAGGGTCGCGACGCGATCCGCGCGTTCTTCGAGCGCGACGCGGCGGCGATCGCCGACCAGTTCCACGTCATCACCAACCACGTCGTCGACGTCGACGCGGACGGCGGCACCGCCCACGGGACGAACTACGTCTTCTCCGAGGGGCACACCCGCAGCGGGGCCTCGTTCCGCGCCATCGCGCTCAACGAGGACGTCTACCGGCGCACCCCCGGCGGCTGGCGGATCGCCGCACGGCGCATCTCCGCCCTGACGCCGCCGGAGATGGAGGGCTTCGATGCCTGACGCGATCGGCCGGCACCCGAACACCCCTTCCGCGACCACGCACACGAGAGGACGAGCAGCATGAGCAGCGCAGTACAGGAGCACACCGCCAGCGGGGTCCGCTCGTTCGAGCAGCTCTTCATCGGCGGGCACTGGGTGCAGCCGGCCACCGACGAGCGGATCGAGGTGATCTCGCCGATCACCGAGGAGGTCCTCGCCTCCGTGCCGGCGGCGAGCCCGGCCGACATGGACGCCGCGGTGGCCGCGGCCAGGAAGGCCTTCGACGAGGGGCCGTGGCCGCGGATGTCGCCGGCCGAGCGATCGGCCGCCCTGCGCCGCGTCGCCGAGGAGGTGGGCAAGCGGATCCCGGCGATGGAGGCCTCGTTCACCGCCGAGATCGGCGCCCCTGCGGTCATCAGCCAGGCCTTCCACGCCAACGCCACCGCCATCTGGGACGACGCCGCCACGCTCGCGGGGACCATCGTCCTGGAGGAGCAGCGCGGCCTGCCCGGGGGCGGGACGGCGACGCTCGTCCGTGAGCCGGTGGGCGTCGCGGCGGTCATCATCCCGTGGAACGGTCCGGTCGCCACGGCGTCGCTGAAGATCGCGCCCGCGCTGGCCGCCGGCTGCACCGTCGTCCTGAAGCCCGCCCCGGAGGGCCCGGTCTCGGTGCTGCTCCTGGCGGAGGCGCTGGAGGCCGCGGGGCTGCCCGACGGCGTGATCAGCGTCCTGCCCGGTGGTCGGGAGGTCGGCGAGCACCTCGTCCGGCATCCCGACGTCGACAAGGTGTCGTTCACCGGCTCCACGGCGGCGGGACGGCGGGTGATGCAGTTGTGCGGCGAGCGCATCGCGCGGGTCACCCTGGAGCTCGGTGGGAAGTCCGCGGCGATCGTGCTGCCCGACGCCGACATGGCGTCGGTGGCCCAGACGGTGACGTTCGCCGGCATCGGGAACTCCGGCCAGGTGTGCGCCGCCCTGACCCGGCTGGTGGTCCCCCGGGACCGGCAGGACGAGGTGGTCGAGGGCGTCCGGGCGGTCATGGAGTCGATCAAGGTCGGCGACCCCCGTGAGGAGGGCGTGATGATCGGGCCGCTCGCCGCGGAGCGTCAGCGCGAGCGGGTCGAGGGCTACATCAGCACGGGCATCGAGGAGGGCGCCCGTCTGGTCACCGGCGGCGGCCGCCCCGAGGGCCTCGACACGGGCTGGTACGTGCAGCCCACGCTGTTCGCCGACGTCGACAACTCCATGCGGATCGCCCAGGAGGAGATCTTCGGGCCGGTGATCGTGGTGATCCCCTACGACACCGTCGACGACGCCGTGCGGATCGCCAACGACAGCCAGTACGGGCTGTCCGGTGCGGTCTTCACCGCCGACCCGGCCGCGGGTGAGTCCGTCGCGCGGCGGGTGCGCACCGGGCAGATCTACGTCAACGACTGGGGCATGTGCGTGACGCAGCCGTTCGGCGGCTTCAAGCAGTCGGGGCTGGGACGTGAGGGTGGCGTCGAGGGCATCAGCGCCTTCCTCGAGACCAAGCTGATCCAGGGCATCTGACCTCGGTCGCGGCTCCGGTCCCCGCCGATCGGGCGGGGGCCGGAGCCGCGTCGTGTCCGGGGCCGACCGCGTGCACCGGGGGCCGGTGCCGTCGTCCGCGCCTCGCTCGCCGGCCCCGACCGGGCCTCGATCACGACCCGGATGCGATCCGTCGCCCGACCCTGGACAGCCGATGTGATGGCCGTTACTGTCCTGCGAAACCTGCACATCATTACAAGCCTTCGGAGGATTCCATGAGCGACCGAGTGGGAACGGGCCGCCGCAAGGCCCTCACCGGGGCCGGTGCGCTGCTGCTGGCCGTCGGTCTGGCTGCCTGCAGTTCGCCCGCGGGCGGCGGTTCGGAAGCCTCCGGCGGTGGTGGTGGTGGTGGTGGTGGTGGTGAGGGGCTGCCGGAGACCGTCCAGGTCATGAACATCCGGGCGCTGACCGGCCCGGTGTCCTTCGCCGGCCTGGCCGCCCAGCAGGGCATCGACCTGGCACTCGCGGAGATCGAGGCCGAGGGCCTGCTCGGGGACACCACGCTGGAGGTGGACACCCGCGACAGCGCCGCCAGCGCGCAGGAGGCCGCGAGCTTCGCCAGCCAGGCGGCGGCGGACAGCTCGTACGTGGCGATCCTGGGGCCGGAGGCGAGCGCGCAGGCCACGGCGGTCTCGCCGATCGCGCAGAGCGCCGGCATCCCGGTGGTGTACGTGCAGGCCGGCAGCGAGGGCGTGCTCACCGGTGACTACACCTTCCGGATGACCCCGCCCGCCGAGTCCTACTTCGAGATCGTCGGGGACTACCTGGAGGAGCAGGGCGTCGCGACGGCGTCGGTGCTCATCAACACCGGCAACCCGACCCTGGTCCAGCTGGGCGAGGACACCGTGCCGGCGCTCGGCGAGCAGCACGGGTTCGAGATCGTCAGCTCCGCCGGGGTCGAGGTCACCGCGCAGGACTTCACCACGCCCGCCTCGCAGATCGCCGGGGAGAACCCCGATGCCGCGTTCCTGATGGTCCAGGGCCCGCAGGCCCCGGTGTCCATCACCCAGCTGCGCCAGGCGGGCTTCGACGGCGAGGTCGTCGGGATGAGCGCCATGGGCGCCGGCAACCTCCGGTCCGCCGGTGACGGCGCCGCGGGCGCGGTCTGGCCGACGAACTTCAACGCCGGGCAGGACGTCGAGAGCTCGCAGGAGTTCGTGACGGCGTTCGAGGCGGAGTACGGCGAGACGCCGACCAACTACTCCGCCGAGGCCTACGACGCGATGTGGTTCATCGCCCGCGCGATCGCCGAGGCCGGCAGCGCCGACCGCGCGGCCGTGCAGGAGGCGATGGCCGCGCTGGCCGAGGAGGGGTTCGACGGGGCCCAGGGCCCGATCACCTTCGACGGCAACGACGCCCGCGTCCCGGGCACGCTCGTCCGCTGGGACGGCGCGCAGGAGGTCCCGTTCGAGGTCGGCGGCAACTGATGACGTCGGTTCCCGGTGCCGGTCGGGTCCGCCCGGCCGGCACCGGCCCGGCCGGAAGGAGCTGACGTGGCGCAGGACGTGCTGAACGCCCTCACCCTGGGCTCGCTCTACCTGCTCTTCGCGCTGGGCATGAGCCTGGCGTGGGGCACCATCGGGATCCTGAACTTCGCCCACGGGTCGATCTTCATGTTCTCCGCCTTCACCGCCCACCTGATCGTCCGCGAGGTGGCGCTGCCGATCCCCGCGATGATCCTGATCGGCGTGCTCGTGGGTGGGGCGCTCTCCGTGCTGCTGCAGGTGCTGGCCTTCGAGCCGATCCAGCGCCGGGCGAGCGACCACCGCAAGGCCGAGCTGCAGATCCTGGTCGGCGGTATCGGCATCGCGATCATCCCGCTGGCGATCGCCCAGCACCTGACCAAGAGCGTGCCCTTCGGCTACTCGGCCGGCACCTTCTCGGTCACCACCTACGACCTCGGCTTCGTCCGCGTCTCCAACATCCAGCTGGTGATCCTGGTGGCGGCCTTCGGGCTCGCCGCGCTGATCGGCTGGTGGCTGCACGCGGCCCGGCCCGGGCTGGCGCTGCGCGCGATCGGCGTCGACTCCGAGGTGGCGAGCATGATGGGCGTCGACCGGCGCCGGCTCGCGCTGCTCACCATGGCCGTCGCCGGTGGGCTGGCCGGCCTGGCCGGCGTCCTGCTCACCTTCTACCTCGGCTCGATCGCGCCGGAGACCGGTGACGCGTTCCTGCTCAAGGCGTTCGCCGCGATCATCCTGGGCGGGGTCGGGAGCATCGCCGGCGTCGTCGTCGGTGCCCTCGTCCTGGCCGGGATCGAGACGTTCGTGCTCGTGGCCACCGATGGCTCGTGGGCGCCGGCCATCGCCTTCGGGCTCATCTTCTTCATGCTGCTGGTCCGGCCGCGTGGGCTCTTCGGCCGCCAGGAGGTGCGGCGCACATGAGCAGTTGGTACCTCTCGCACGAGATCCTCATCCAGTCGATGTTCATCAGCCTGCTGCTGGCGCTGTCGATCCAGGTGCCGCTGCGGGCCGGGGTGTTCTCCTTCGCCGGCATCGGCAGCTACGCCATCGGCGCCTACACGGCGGCGATCATCACCATCCGGTACCAGGTGCCCGGGATCGTCGCGATCGGCGCCGGGGTCATCCTGGCCGCGGTCGTGGGCTACCTGCTGGCACTGCTCGTCGCCCGGCTCGGGGGCCTCTACCTCGGCATGGCCACCATCTCCTTCGCGCTCTTCCTGGGCGTGGTGGCGACCAACGGCGGCGACCTCACCGGCGGCGCGACCGGCCTGTACGGGGCGCTCAGCACCGTGACGACGGGGCACCTGGTCGCGGTGACCGTCGTGGTGGTCCTGCTCCTGGCGGCCAACGAGCGGGGTGTCCTCGGCCGCCGCGTCGACGCCGTGCGCGAGGACCCGCAGCTGGCGGTCTCCCTCGGCGTCGACGTGGTGCGCGCGCGGCGCACCGTCTTCGTGGTCAGCGGCGCGCTCGGCGCGCTGGCCGGGGGCATGAACAGCCTGCTGCGGACGACGGTGTCCCCGGAGACCGTCGGCTTCCACCTGGTGGTCACGGCGCTCACGATGATCATCGTCGGCGGCACGCTGTCGTGGGCCGGCGCCGCGATCGGCGCGGTCATCTTCACCTGGCTGCCCACGGTGCTGGCGTTCGTGGGCGAGTGGCAGCTGCTGGTCTACGGCCTGCTGGTCGCGATCGCCGCCGTCTACGTGCCCACCGGCCTGCTCGGGCTCCTCCAGCTCGGCTGGCGGCGGCTGCGCTCCCGCGGCCGGCCACCGGCCGAGGCGGCCGGGGCCTTCGGGACGCCGGCCGGGGACGACCGGTCGCTCGCCGGCCTGACGACGACGGAGGCCCGGCCATGACCGCCACCGGACCGCACGCGGGCGCCACGGCCGCCGGGCACCCGGCCACCACCGCCGTGCTCGAGGCCCGTGACGTCGCCGTCCACTACGGCGGCATCAAGGCCGTGGACGGCCTGGACATGACCCTGACCAGCGGCCAGATCCTCGGCATCCTGGGCCCGAACGGCTCGGGCAAGAGCACGCTGCTGGGGGCGGTGACCCGGCTGACCCCCCTCACCCGCGGCCGGCTGCTGCTCGACGGGCGGGACTACACCGGCTCGCCGCCGTCGCGGCTGGCCCGGCAGGGCATCGCCCGCACCTTCCAGACGGTCCGGCTGCTGCCCGACCTGACCGTGCTGGAGAACATCCAGCTGGGGGCGGACCTGCACCTCGACCGCGGCACGAAGCTGCGCGGCCTGCTGCGGCGCGTCGTGCCGTCGCAGGTCACCGAGGCCGTCGAGCGCACGGGCCTGGGCGACCTGCTCGGCCTGTTCCCCGGCGAGCTCTCCTACGGGATGGCCCGCCGCGTGGAGATCGCGCGGGCGCTGGCGGCGCAGCCGCGGGTGCTCATGCTCGACGAGCCCACGGCCGGCATGAACCAGCCCGAGCGGCTCGAGGTCGCCGAGCTGCTGCGCCGGCTGCGGGACGAGGGGCTGACCCAGCTCCTGGTCGAGCACGACGTCCAGATGATGGTGGACACCTGCGACCGCCTGCTCGCGATGAACCAGGGGCTGCCGATCGCCGAGGGCCGACCGGCCGACGTCGTCCGCGAGCCCGCCGTGCAGGAGGCCTACCTGGGAAAGAGGTGGAACCGTGCTGGAGATCGCTGACCTGCACGTCCGGTACGCGACCGCCGAGGCGGTCCGGGGCGTGGACCTCTCGGCCGCGCCGGGCCGGGTCACCCTGGTGCTCGGCGCCAACGGGGCGGGCAAGTCCAGCTCGCTCCGGGCGGCGGCCGGGCTGGTGCCCGTCCACGCCGGCCGGGTCACCCTCGACGGCCGGGACGTCACCGGCCGCGCGCCGCACAAGATCGTGCGGGAGGGCATGGTCCTCGTCCCGGAGGGCCGGCGGGTGTTCGCGCCGCTCAGCGTGGAGGAGAACCTGGTCCTCGGCGGCTACACGGCCTCGCGGGAGAAGGCCGCGGAGGTGCTCGAGCAGGTCTACGAGATGTTCCCGATCCTGCGGGAGCGCAGCGGTGGGCCGGCCGGCCTGCTCTCCGGTGGCGAGCAGCAGATGCTCGCCTTCGGCCGAGCGCTGATGAGCTCGCCCCGGGTGATGATGCTCGACGAGCCGTCGATGGGGCTGGCGCCCGCGCTGGTGGAGTCGGTGCTCGGTGCGGTGCGCGGGATCGCCGACTCAGGCATCGCCGTCCTGCTGGTCGAGCAGAACGCCGAGATGGGCCTCGAGGTCGCCGACGACGTGGTCGCGATGGCCCGGGGTGAGGTCGTGTTCAGCGGGCCGGCGGACGAGGCGCGGTCCAACGCGTCGGTGCTCCGGGCCTTCCTCGGTGAGGCCGCGCTCGCGGACTGACGGCGCATCCCGGGTCTGGTCGAGGAACCCTAATCATGATTATATTGGTCCATCCGAACGAGACACCTCGGCAGGGGAGACATGCGGACCTACACGGACCTGGTGCCGGCCTTCGCGGACCAGGCTGACTGGACCCTCGCGACGGTGCTGCGGCACCACGCGGCCCACCGCCCGGACGCGGTCTTCCTCGACCTGCCGGAGGAGGAGCTGACCCTCACCTACGCGGAGTGCCTCACCCAGGCCGAGTCCGTCGCCGACCGGCTGGCCGAGGCCGGCGCCGCGCCGGGGGACCGCGTCCTGGTCATGGCCGCGAACTCATCGCAGTTCCTGCGCACCTGGCTCGGGACCGGCGTCGGGGGCACCATCGAGGTGCCGATCAACACCGCCTACGAGGGCGTCTTCCTCGAGCACCAGATGGTGGTCGCCGGCCCGCGGTGGGCCGTCATCGACGACGTGCAGGCGGCCAAGTTCGTCGCCGTCGCCGGCGCCGCGAAGGTCATCGAGAAGTTCTGGGTCGTCGACACCGGCCACCGGGACGCGGCGCTCGAGGTCCTGCGCGCGGCCGGCTGGGCCGCCGCCCCGTGGGAGGAGCTCTCCGCCGGTGCCCGCCCCGGCGCGGCGTTCAGCACCCCGCCACCGCACGCGCAGGCATCGATCTTCTTCACCTCCGGCACCACCGGCCCGTCCAAGGGCGTCGCGATGCCGCACGCGCAGATGTACTTCTTCGGCCAGGAGGTCGTCAGCCTGCAGCGGCTGACCCCCGACGACGTCTACTTCACCTGCACCCCGCTCTTCCACGGCAACGCGCAGTTCATGGCTGCCTACCCGGCGCTGATCGCCGGCGCCCGCCTGGTCTGCCGGCCGAAGTTCAGCGCCAGCCGCTGGGTCGAGCACCTGCGGGTCTCCGGTGTCACCGCCACCAACCTCATCGGCGTGATGATGGACTTCGTCTGGAAGCAGCCGGCCCGGCAGGACGACGCCGACAACGTGCTGCGCACCGTCTTCGCGGCGCCCACCGCGAGCTCGATCGTCGCCGGCTTCAAGGCGCGGTTCGGCATCGAGGCGTTCACCGAGGTCTTCGGCCTCACCGAGACCAGCGCGCCGATCCTCTCGCCCTACGGCGAGGACCGTCCCGCCGGCGCCGCCGGCCTGCAGGCCGCCGACTGGTTCGACGTCCGGCTGGTGGACCCGGAGACCGACCGCGAGGTCCCGGTCGGCGAGGTCGGCGAGCTGGTCGTGCGCCCGAAGCACCCGTGGACCTGCTCGATGGGCTACTTCGGGATGCCGGAGAAGACCGCCGAGGCGTGGCGGAACCTGTGGTTCCACACCGGCGACGCGCTGCGCCGGGACGCCGAGGGCTGGTACTACTTCGTCGACCGGTACAAGGACGCGCTGCGCCGCCGGGGCGAGAACATCAGCTCCTACGAGGTCGAGCAGGGGCTGCTGTCGCACCCGGCGGTCCTCGAGGTCGCCGTCATCGGCGTCGCCGCGGAGTCCGAGGCGGGCGAGGACGAGGTCATGGCCTACGTCGTCGCGTCGGCGCCGGTCGAGGCCCGCGAGCTCTGGGACTGGTGCGAGGGCCGGGTGCCCGGCTTCGCGATCCCGCGCTACATCCGCCTCGTGGACGCGCTGCCCAAGACCCCCTCCGAGAAGGTGCAGAAGGCGCAGCTGCGCGACCTCGGCATCACCCCCGACACCGCCGACCGCCTGGCCGCAGCGGCTGCTGCCGGCGCCCGCTGAGAGAGGCGTCATGGACTACACCGAGGACCCGGTCCACCGGGAGATCCGCGACGCCGTCCGGGCGATGTGCCGGGACTTCCCGGACGAGTACTGGATGGAGCACGACACCTCGCACGAGTTCCCGTGGGAGTTCTACGAGGCGGTGCAGAAGGCCGGCTGGCTCGGGCTGACCATCCCGGAGGAGTACGGCGGCGGTGGTCTCGGCGTCACCGAGGCCGCGATCGTCGAGCAGGAGATCGCCGCCTCGGGTGCCGGCATGGGGGGCTGCAGCGCGGTCCACATCGGCATCTTCGGCTACCACCCGATCATCGAGCACGGCTCGGAGTCGCTGAAGCGGCGCTTCCTGCCGCAGGCCGCCAGCGGCGAGCTGCACGTCTCCTTCGCCGTGACCGAACCCGACGCCGGCACCGACACGACCAACATCTCCACCTTCGCCCGCAAGGTCGACGGCGGCTACCTGGTGTCCGGGCAGAAGGTGTGGATCACCAAGGCGCAGGAGGCGCAGCGGATGCTGCTGCTCTGCCGCACCAGCCCCCGCGAGCCCGGCGCCAAGCGGACGGCCGGCATGACCCTGCTGTTCGCGCCGATCGACCGGGACAAGGTGCAGATCCGGCCGATCCCCAAGATGGGTCGCAACGCCGTCGACACCAACGAGCTGTTCATCGACGAGCTCTTCGTCGCCGACGAGGACGTGGTCGGCGAGCCGGGGCACGGCTTCCGGACCATCCTCGGCGGGCTAAACGCCGAGCGGGTGATCAGCGCCAACGCCGCGCTGGGCATCGGCAAGGCAGCGCTGCGCCGAGGCACCGAGTACGCCAAGCAGCGGGAGGTGTTCGGCCGGCCGATCGGGCAGAACCAGGGCATCTCCTTCCAGCTGGCCGAGGCGCAGATCCGGCTCGACGCCGCCGAGCAGGTGGTGCAGAAGGCGGCCTGGATGGTCGACCGGGGACTGCCGTGCGGCCGCGAGGCCAACGCCGCCAAGTTCCTCTGCGCCGAGGCCGGCTTCTACGCCGCCGACGTCGCCCTGCAGGTGCACGGCGGGTTCGGCTACGGCAAGGAGTTCCACGTCGAGCGGTACTTCCGCGAGGCGCGGCTCATGCGGATCGCGCCGATCAGCCAGGAGATGGTCCTCAACTACACCGCCGAGCACGTGCTGGGCCTGCCCCGCAGCTACTGAGAGGGAACCATCGATGGTGCCGTACCGCTCGATCCTGTTCGTCCCCGGGCACAAGCCCGCGTGGATCGACAAGGCGCTGGCCGCCGGCGCCGACTGCATCGTCCTCGACCTGGAGGACTCGGTGCCCGCCGACCTCAAGGCGGGCGCCCGGCAGACCGTGGCCGAGTCGATCGCCGCCGTCCGTGCCCGGGACAGCCGGGTCGGGCTGTTCGTGCGGGTCAACCCGCTGGACACCCGGCTCACCGGCGGCGACCTGGAAGCCGTCGTCGTCCCCGGGCTGACGGGGATCTTCGCGCCCAAGATCAGCACGGCCACCGACGTGCTGCGCTACGACGCGCTGCTGGACCACTTCGAGGAGCGCAACGGGGTCTCCGGGCTGGAGTACATCGTCCCGGTCGAGATGATCGGCGCGATCCAGCACGCCCGCGAGATCGCGCTGGCCTCGCCGCGGGTCGGCGCGATGATCGGCCCGACCGCCGAGCACGCGGACATCGCCCGCGCCGTCGGCTACCGGTGGACGCCGGAGGGGGAGGAGACCCTCTACCTGCGCAGCCGGATCCTGCTGGCCTGCCGCGAGGCCGGCATCCACCCGCTGACCGGGCTCTGGGAGCGGCTGGACGACCTCGTGGGGCTGAAGGCGTTCGCCGAGAAGGGCCGGCAGCTGGGCTTCCGCGGCATGATCGCGATCCACCCGTCGCACGTGGCCACGGTCAACGAGGCGTTCTCGCCGTCCGCGGCCGACGTCGAGTTCCACGAGGGGCTGGTCGCCGCCTACGAGCAGGCCGCTGCGGCCGGGGACGGTGCCGTCCGCTACCGCGGCGTGCACATCGACAAGGCGCACGCCGACACCGCCCGGGAGTGGCTGGACCACGCGCGCGCCACCCCCGGAGCCGGCGGGCCCCCGGCGGGGTCGGGCCTGGGCATCGACGCACCCGAGGGAGGGCGCTGACCGTGCGCGGACTGTACTTCGAGGAGTTCGAGGTCGGGCGGGTCTACAAGCACCCGTTCACCCGGACCGTCACCGAGTCCGACAACGTGCTGTTCACGTCGCTGACGATGAACACCCAGCCGCTGCACCTCGATCACGAGTTCGCCAAGGGCACCATCCACGGGCGACCGCTGTTCAACAGCCTGTTCACCCTCGCGCTGGTCGGCGGCTTCCACGTGCTGGAGCTGACCTTCGGCACCACACTGGGGAACCTGGGCTACGACTCCGTGAAGTTCCCCAACCCCGTGTTCCACGGCGACACCCTGCGGGGCGAGACCACGATCTTGGACAAGCGCGAGAGCCGTAGCCGGACGGACAGCGGCATCGTCTGGTTCGAGCACCGCGGCTACAACCAGCACGACGAGCTGATCATGGTCTGCACCCGCGTGGGCCTGATGGCCAGGTCGCCCGAGCACGGCGGCAGCAATCCGGTGATCACCGGTGAGGCGCCGGCCGCCCCGGCCCCCGCGGCCGCGAACGAGGAGCAGTGAGCATGACCGACACCGACCTGCGGACCTGGGTCCCTACCACCCGTGAGCTGCTGATCGACGGCCGCCTGGTGGCGGGGGAGGGGGCGACGATCGAGGCCGTCAACCCGGCCACCGAGCAGGTGACCGCCACCGTGCCCACCGCGACCATCGACCAGGTCGACCAGGCCGTGGCCGCCGCCCGGCGCGCGTTCCCGGCCTGGGCGGCGGCGAGCGCGCAGGAGCGCAGCGCCGCCATCCACCGGCTGGCCGACGTGTTCGAGAAGCACACCGAGCGGCTCACCGCCTCGATCGTCAACGAGGTCGGCACCCCGGCGGCCTTCGCCGAGGTCATGCAGGTGAAGCTCGGCATCGTGCACCTGCGCTGGCAGGCCGAGGCCGCGCTGGTGGACCGCACCGTGCAGCTGGGGGAGTGGCACGACCCGGTCCTCAGCCGGTCCGAGGTCGCCTACCGGCCGGCCGGCGTGGTCGCCTGCATCACCGGCTACAACTACCCGATCAATCTCGCCGTCTTCAAGTTCGGCGCCGCCCTGGCGGCCGGCTGCACGACGGTGCTGCTGCCCTCTCCGCGGACGCCGCTGACCACCCTCTGGATGGGCGAGCTGTTCGAGGAGGCCGGCATCCCGGCCGGCGTCATCAACGTGGTCATCGGCGACGGCCCCTCGGTCGGCCAGCACCTGACCACGCACCCGTGGGTCGACCGGGTCTCCTTCACCGGATCCGACGCCGTGGGCGCGGCGATCATGGAGCAGGCCGCCCGCGGGCTGAAGGGCGTCACCCTCGAGCTCGGCGGCAAGTCGCCCAACATCCTGCTGCCCGGCATCGATGCCGCCGCGCTGGCCAAGGACATCCACCTGCGGTGGGCGCGCAACGGCGGGCAGGGCTGCGCGGCGCTCGCCCGGATGCTGGTGCACGAGAGCCTCGTCGACGACTTCCTCGGCGCCTCGAAGGAGGCGTTCACCGCCCTCAAGGTGGGCGATCCGTGGGACCGGAGCGTGAACATCGGGCCGATGATCCGCGAGGACCACCGCGCCCGCGTGCAGTCCTTCATCGACAACGGCCTGGCCGACGGCGGCGAGATCGTGCTGTCGCTGGACACGCCGGTGCCCGACCGGGGCTACTTCGTCAACCCGGTCGTCTTCGCCGGCCTCCCGCACGACAACCGGCTGGTGCAGAACGAGGTCTTCGGACCGGTCGGCGTGGTCGTGCCCTTCGCCACGGAGGAGGAGGCGATCCGGCTGGCCAACGACACCGCCTACGGGCTGGCGGCCAACATCTACACCCCCGACGTCGAGCACGGCCGGGCGCTGGCGGCGCAGCTGCGCTCCGGGACCGTGTGGGTCAACGGCGGCGGCAACATGCGCCCCGACGCGCCGTTCGGCGGGTTCGGGCTCTCCGGCGTCGGCCGCGAGATCGGCGAGTGGGGCATCCGCGAGTACCTCGAGCCGCAGCACGTGCAGTGGCGGCCATGACACCGGCCGCCGGACATCGGAACGACGCGAGCACCCGAGGGGGAGCCATGACCGGCAACGCACAGGGAGCCCCGCCGCTGGCGGGGGTCACGGTCCTGGAACTGGGCACCATGTACGCCGCACCCACCGCCGGCCGGATGCTGCGCGACTTCGGTGCCCGCGTGATCAAGGTCGAGGACCCCGCCTCGGGCGACTTCGCCCGGCAGTGGACGCCGCAGCACGAGGGCCTGTCCATCGGCTTCGCCCGGCTGAACTCGGGCAAGGAGTCCATCGGCATCGATCTGCGCCGGACGGAAGGCCGTGACCTGGTCCGCCGGCTGGCCGGCCGCGTGGACGTGGTGGTGGAGTCGTTCCGCCCCGGCCGGCTCGAGGACTGGGGTCTGGGCTACGACGTGCTCTCGGCCGACAACCCGGGGCTGGTGCTCACCCGCGTCTCCGGCTTCGGGCAGACCGGCCCCTACCGGGAGCGCCCCGGCTTCGGGACCGTGGCCGAGACCGGCAGCGGCTACGCGTTCGTCAACGGCTGGCCGGACTCGCCGCCCACCTCGCCACCGTTCGGCTTCGCCGACTCGATCGCGGGGCTGTCGGCCGCGTTCGGTACGACGACGGCGCTGTTCAACCGCACCCGCACCGGCCGCGGCGACGTCGTCGACGTCGCTCTGTACGAGCCGCTGATGTTCATCCTCGGTGACCTGATCGTGAACTACACGGCCACCGGCTTCATCCAGCAGCGGGTCGGCAACGGCTCGGGCTCGGCGTCGCCGCGTGGCATCTACCAGGCCGGCGACGGCCAGTGGCTGTCGATCGCGGCGTCGAACCAGACGATCGCGCTGCGGCTGTTCGAGGCCATGGGGCGACCGGAGCTGCGGGACGACCCGAAGTTCGCCACGAACGTCGCCCGCATGGCGAACAACGACGAGATGCAGGAGATCGTGACGGCCTGGGTCGCCCAGCGGCCCCGCTCGGAGGTGCTGGCCGACCTGGACGCCCACGAGGTCGTGGCGGCGCCGGTCAACGACGCCCGGGACATCGTCGAGGACCCCCACTTCCGCGAGCGGACCCTGGTCGACCTCGCCGGCACGGTGCTGGGCAAGGCGCTCGTGCCCGGACCGGTGCTGCACATGGGCAGCTACGCCGGGCCGGTCTACGACGGTGTCCCCACGATCGGCGAGCACACCGAGTCCGCGCTCACCGACCTGCTCGGGCTGTCGCGCGAGGAGCTGGGCGCGCTCGGCTCGGCCGCCGTGGTGGGGCCGACCCCGGTGGCCGCGGCGTGAGCGCACCGGATGGCCGGCCGGGCCCCACCGTGGACCTGACCGGCAAGGTCGCCCTGGTGACCGGTGGCAGCCGGGGGCTGGGCCGGGAGATCGTGCTGGGCCTGGCCGCGGCCGGCGCCGACGTGGTCATCGCCAGCCGGGACCTCGACAGCTGCGAGAAGGCGGCGGCCGAGGTGCGGGAGCGGACCGGTCGGCGGGCGCTGCCGGTGGCCGCGCACGTCGGCCGCTGGGACGCCCTGGACGAGCTGGTCGAGACCGCCTACGGCGAGTTCGGGCACGTCGACGTCCTGGTCAACAACGCCGGGATGTCACCGCGCTACGACACCGTCGCCGACGTCACCGAGACGCTCTTCGACAAGGTGCTCGGGGTGAACCTCAAGGGCCCCTTCCGGCTGGGCGCGCTGATCGGCACCCGGATGGCGGCCGGCGACGGCGGCTCGATCATCAACGTGAGCAGCACCGGTGCGGTGCGGCCGCGGGCCGACATCGTGCCCTACTCGGCGGCCAAGGCCGGGCTCAACGCCGTGACGGGTGGCCTGGCCCACGCCTTCGGCCCCTCGGTCCGGGTCAACGCCATCATGTGCGGCACCTTCCTCACCGACGTCAGCGCCGCCTGGGACATGGACGCCTTCGCGAAGCGGGCGGCCGGCTTCGCGCTGGGGCGCGGCGGGCAGCCCGGCGAGATCGTCGGGACGGCGCTGTACCTGGCCAGTGACTGGTCCTCCTTCACCACCGGCGCGGTGCTCACCGTCGACGGTGGCCAGCCCTGATCGGAGACATCCCTTGATCATCGACGTGCACTGCCATGCCTGGCCGGATGCGATCGCGGAGCGAGCCCTCGGCCCACGGGTGCCGCAGCTCCCGCGGGTCGGCGACGGCAAGATCTCCACGCTGCCCGGCGTGCTGGCCGCCTCGGGGGTCGACCGGGGGGTGCTGCTGGGGATCGCCGACACCGCCAAGTACGTCGACGGCGTGAACCGGTTCGTCGGCCGCTCCCGCGGCGGTTCCCTGCTCGGCTTCGGCACGGTCCACCCGGACCTGCCGGTCGAGGAGAACCTGGCCAGCCTGCGCAGCAACGGGATCCGCGGGGTGAAGCTGCACTCGCTGTTCCAGGGCTTCGCCTACGACGACCGCCGGGTCTGGGACATCCTCGAGGGCTTCGGCTCGGAGATCGCGGTCATCGCGCACGTCGGTGCCGGCGGCGACCGGGAGAGCAACGAGCGGGCCACGCCGGGCATGATCCGCGACATCGTCCGCCAGTTCCCCGAGCTGAAGATGATCGCCTGCCACTTCGGCGGCTACCACAAGCTGGAGGAGGCCGAGGCCGACCTGCTCGGCGAGAACGTCTACCTGGAGACGTCCTGGCCGCCCTCGCTGGCCACCCTCGCCCCGGAGAAGGTCCGGGAAATCATCGGCAAGCACGGTGCCGACCGGATCGTGTTCGGCTCCGACTGGCCCATGGCCGACCCGGCCAAGGAGATCGAGGCGGTCAAGGCCCTCGGCCTGTCCGACGACGCCACCGAGGGCATCCTCGGCGCCAACTTCGCCCGGCTCATGGGCATCGCCGAGGGCGAGCCCGCGCCGGGCCCGACGGAGGAGACCCCCCGTGCCTGACGTCCTGATCGACCAGCGCGGCGACGCCACCTGGATCACGCTGAACCGGCCCGACCGCCGCAACGCCTACGACCCGGAGATGGCCGCGGAGATCGTCGAGGCGCTGGAGGGCAGCACCAGCAGTCGCGCGGTGGTCATCACCGGCGTGCCCGGCAGCTTCTGCGCGGGCGGGGCGCTGGGCAGCCTGTCCACGCCGGACGTCACCAGCATGCGCGGTCTCTACCGTGGCTCGCTGCGGCTCTTCGACGCGATCCGCAACCACCCGCGGCCGGTGATCGCCGCGGTCAACGGCCCGGCCGCAGGGGGTGGCAACGAGCTGGTCATCGCCTGCGACCTGGCGATCGCGGCCGAGTCGGCCACCTTCGGGCAGACCGGCCCCCGGGTCGGCAGCGCACCGGTCACCGGCGCGACCAACGTGCTGGGCGTCCAGATCGGTGAGAAGCGGGCCAAGGAGATGGCCTTCCTCTGCCGGCGCTACAGCTCGGCGCAGGCGCTCGAGCTCGGGCTGGTCAACTCCGTCGTCCCCGACGACGAGCTGGTGGGGGCCGTCGAGGCAATGATCGCGGAGATCGCGGTGCTGTCCCCGCGGTACCTGGAGATCGCCAAGGTGAGCTCCAACGTCTGGTGGAACGCCGCCCGCGACTCCTTCACCACCGGGCTCGGGATGCTCGTGCAGTCGATCGGCAGCCCCGACATGGCCGAGGGCGCCCAGGCGTTCCTGGAGAAGCGCAAGCCGCGGTTCCCCGCGCCCGACGCCTGACCCTGCCGGTGGCCGGAGGCCTTCTCTGCAGCCGGCGGGGTCAGCTGCGGACGCCGCCGCGGCCGTCGCCGGCGATCCGGCGGCTGTCGTGGCTCTTCTGCCGGCCGGTCGGCGTCACCTCGAGCACCGCCCGCCGCGGGCTGTCGAGCAGCCGGACGAAGGCGGCCGGGTCCTCGGCGGCCATGCGTTGGCCGAAGGCGGGGTAGAACCAGTCCTTGGTCGCGCGGTCCTCGTGGACCGTCACGGTGCCCTGGACGGCGATCATCCGGCGGCCCGGCAGGCCGGTGCCCCGGTTGTCCACGACGATCGTCAGCCGCGGGTCGCTCCGCAGCGACTCCAGGTGGTCCCGGCCGCCGACGGCGGTCAGCCAGAAGCGCCCATCGCGGCGCAGGAAGCTCATCACCACCGCGCCCGGCCACCCCTCGCGGGAGGTGTAGGCGACCGTGCACTCGGTCTGCGCGTCGAGGAGCTCCTCCTGGTCGTCGCGGGCGAGGTGGGTCCCGCGCAGGTCCTCGATGTCCCGGACCCCGACCCGGGGTCGTTCGTCGCCGGTCATCCGACCTCCCGCATCGAACTCTTGTAATCCTTCGCATGTTCTGACTGGATGGTGGCACAGCTCCCGTCCCCGGTCACCCCGTCAGGAGGTCGCGTGCCCGGCACCCCCTCCATCGGTGTCTGGCTGACCGGCGCCGCCCAGCGGTCGGCACCGGAGGCCGGTGCGCTGGTGCACGGCGAGCGGGTCTCCTGGGCCGGCCTGGACCGCGCCGCCGACCGCGCCGCCGCCGGGTTCCTCGCCCTCGGCCTGCGCCCGGGCGACCCGGTGTGCGTGCTCATGCGCAGCAGCGTCGCCACCCTCGCGGTCTGGTTCGGGCTGGCCCGCGCCGGGCTGGTCGAGGTGCCGCTCAACCCGGCGAGCGGGCCCACGTTGCTGCGCTACCTGCTCGAGCACTCCGGGGCCCCGGTGGTCGTGTGCGACGGGGAGTTCGCCGCGGCGGTGCGGGCCTGCGCGCCGAAGGGCGTCCGGCTGGTCGTGCACGGGCCCGAGGGCGCCGGCGGCACCGACCTGGCCGACGTCCTCGCCGCCGATCCGGTGCCGATGCCCGAGGTGGACCCGACCGCACCGGCCGTCGTGCTCTACACCTCGGGTACCACCGGACCGCCCAAGGGGGCGGTCCTCTCCCACCGGGCCAACGTGAACCTGGCGCGGCACACGGTCGGGTTGATGGGCTACACGGCCGCGGATCGGCTCTACAGCGTCTTCCCGCTCTTCCACTCCAACGCCCGGTACTGCAGCGTGATGACCGCGGCCGAGGCGGGTGCCGACCTGGTGCTCGACCGCAGCTTCTCGGCCAGCCGGTTCTGGGACACCTGCCGGGCCCACGGCATCACCGCGTTCAACTACCAGGGCGCCATGATGAGCATCCTGCACAAGCAGCCGCCGCGGCCCGACGACGCCGACAACCCGGTGCGGGCGGGTTTCGGAGCGCCGTGCCCCCCGGAGGTCTTCGAGTCCTTCGAGCGCCGGTTCGGGGTCGAGCTGACCGAGATCTACGGCAGCACCGAGGTCTCCATCGTCACCGACATGCCGCCCTCCGCCCGGCGCATCGGCACGGCCGGCCGCGAGTCGGCCAACTACACCGTCGCCGTGGTCGACGAACGCGACGACCCGGTGCCGCCCGGTACCCCGGGGGAGATCGTCGTCCGGCCGAAGGCGGCCGGGTGGATGTTCGACGGGTACGCCGGCAACGCAGGGGCGACCGCGGCCGCCTGGCGCAACCTGTGGTTCCACACCGGCGACCGCGGCGTCCTCGACACCGACGGCTTCCTCGTCTTCCTCGACCGGATGAAGGACACCATCCGGCGCCGCGGCGAGAACGTCTCCTCCTGGGAGGTCGAGCGGGTCGTCGCCGAGCACCCTGCGGTCGGCCAGGTCGCCGCGTACGGCCTGCCCTCGGAGTTGTCGGAGGAGGAGGTGGCGATCGCCGTCGTCCCGGCGGACGGCGCCACCGTCGACCCGGCCGCGCTGGTCGAGCACTGCCGGGGTGCGTTGACCGCTTTCGCCGTCCCCCGCTACGTGCGCGTGCTCGACGCGCTGCCGCTGACGCCGAGCCAGCGGGTGGAGAAGTACAAGCTGCGCGCGGACGGCATCGCGCCCGGCACCTGGGACAGAGAGGTCTCCTGATGGAGCGGTTCACCCGCACCGACCCCGAGCCGGGCGTCGCCGTCCTCACGATGAGCCGGCCGGAGAAGCTGAACGCGATGGACCAGACCTGGTTCCGCGAGCTGCTCGAGGTCATGGGCGCGCTCGGTGTGGACGACGGGGTGCGGGCGGTCGTCCTGACCGGCTCCGGCCGCGCGTTCTCCGCCGGCGGCGACATCGACATGTTCGCCGGGCTGGCCGGCGACGTGACCCGCGTCCGCCCGCACCTGAAGCTGGTCTACGACGCCTTCCACTCCGTCGAGCGGTGCGCCGTGCCGGTGATCGCCGCGGTCAACGGGATCGCCTTCGGTGGTGGCAGCGAGCTCGCGCTGGCCTGTGACGTGGTGCTGGCCGCCGAGTCCGCCCGCTTCGCGTTCAAGGAGCCCACCGTCGGGCTGATGCCCGGCTACGGGGTGGTCCGCGGGCCCGAGGTCCTGGGCCGGCACTGGACCCGCTACCTGGCGCTCACCGGCCGGGAGCTCGACGCCGCCCGCGCCGAGCGGGCCGGCCTGGTCCAGGAGGTGCACGCCGACGCCGACCTGCTCCCGGCCGCGGTCGCGCTCGCCGCCGAGATGGCCGGGCACTCGCCGATGGCCGTCCAGGTCGGCAAGGCCTTCATCAACCGCGGGGCCGTCGGCGGGCTCAACGAGTCCGTCGAGGCCACCGCCCTGCTCTTCGGCACCCCGGATCACCGGGATGCCGTCACCGCGTTCCGCGCCGCGCGCGGACGATGAGAGGACGACCATGAGCGCACGCGACGAGCACGCCGTCGTCGAGGCCTACCTCGACGCCGTCGGGCGCCTGGACCTACCGGCCATCGAGGCGACCTTCGCCGAGGACGTCGAGCTGGTGCTGCCGTACGCGCCGCCCGGCTTCCCGAAGGTCTCCCGCGGCCGCACCGAGGCGATGAAGGTGTACCCCGAGGGCCTGATGGAGCCGATGCGGTTCGCCGGCTACGCGATCGACGCACTGGAGGGCCGGCCGGGGGAGTGGGTCGCGGAGTACACCAGCGACACGGTCGTCATCCCCACCGGTCGGCCGTACCGCAACACCTACATCTCCCGGTTCACGATCCGGGACCAGCGCATCGTGCGATTGGCCGAGTTCTTCGACCCGGTCGTCCTCGTCACCGCCCTCGGCGGCGAGGTGCGCATGCCGTGAGCACCCCTGCTCGTGCGGTGCCGCCGCAGGTCTGCGGACCCGCGCGCGGCGGGACCGCAGATCCGCGGCGGAGCGGCCCTCAGACGACCGTCTCGGTCTCGCAGGCGATCATCACCACGCCGGCCTGGGCGAAGTTGGCCATGTCGGCCGACGCCGCCTGGCCCGCGTCCGAGCCGAGGTCGGCGAGTGCGGCGTCCTTCGAGGGCCAGTCGAGCGTCGCGGTGACGAAGTACTCGGGCCGGGAGCCGTCGAGGGTCTCGCAGGTCCCCCAGGTGTAGGAGCTCAGGCCCGCCAGGTTCTTCGCGAGCGGTGCGTGCGTGCTCCGGTAGTGCTCGAGGAAGGCCTGCGGGTCCTCGGGGTGGGCGTAGTTCGCGATCACTCGGTACACGGTCTTCTCCTCTCCCGGGGCTCCGTCGCCCCGGTGGCTCAGGCCCGGTAGGTGTCCCAGGTGGGAGACGTCTCCGGGTAGTCGGCCGTCTCCGGTGCGGTGCGCGGCCAGCGGATCCGCTCGGTGGTGCCGAAGCTGCCCGCCAGCTGGTCGGCGGGCACGGCGTACATGAACGTGATCGACCGCGCGGCGAACAGCCACCGGCCGTCGACGCACCGGTACTCGTCCTCGTACCGGTAGCTCGCCACGACGAGCGTGCTGGCCGTGGCGAGCTCCGCGTGCCCGTGCGACCAGCCCGATGCGGTGCCGTCGCCGTGCACCTGCACCACCCCGGGGTGCGGCGTGTGCAGCATCGTCCGGTAGGTGTCGAAGCTGGCGACGTAGGCGGCCCGGATCTCCTCGCGGCCGGTCGCGGCCACGCCGCGCCGCTCGAAGACGCCGTCGGGGGTGAACAGCGCGAGCAGCGTGTCGATGTCGTGGTCGTCGACGGCGCGGGCGTAGAGGACACCGAGGTCGGCGATCGCCTGCCGGTCCGCCTGCTCGCGCACCAGCCGCGCCAGCGCCGCGGGTTCGGCCCCGAGCGCCTGCGGCACGGTGGTGAGGGCGGCGGCGACGGCCGGGAGGTCCAGCTTCACGCGCTCGCCCCCTCCGCGACGGGCAGGGTGCGCAGGATGCGCAGCAGCTCGTCCGGGACGGCCGTCTTGCCGCCCTCGACCGTGCGGCAGACGAACGTCATCGCCCCGTGCGTGACCACCTCGCCGTCCCGCAGGAAGTCGTAGCCGATCGTGTAGGACGACGTCCCGATGCGGTCGAGGACCGGACGCACCGTGAGCTCGTCGAACACCCGCACCATCGCCTTGTACGTGCACTCGGAGTGCACGCCCACGGTGACGAAGCCGAACTGCTCGGCGAGCTCCCCGCTGCGGATGCCGTGGGAGTACATCCACGTGCTGTAGGCGCGTTCCATCCACGGGTAGTAGATGGCGAAGTAGGCGATGCCGACGGTGTCGCAGTCGCCGTAGCTCAGCTGGAAGGTCAGCTGCCCGTCGTCGCTCATGCCAGCACCACCGTCGCGGTGCCCGAGACGACGGCCTCGCCGTCGACGACGGCCAGGACGACGTCGCAGTCGGCGACCCGCCGGCCCTCCTCCTCGCGCAGCCCGGTCACCGTGGCCCGCACCTGCAGGTGGTGGCCGGCCAGCACGGTGCCGAGGAACCGGACCCGCAGCCGGCGCAGCCGGTCGGGGCCGCCGGCCCAGCCGGTGACGGCGTTCATGACGTACCCCATGTTGAGCGGCCCCTGGTTGATCGGCCGGTCGCCCATGCCGAGCGCCCGCAGCGTCTCGACGTCGAAGTGGATGGGCGTCGGGTCGGACAGCAGGGCGGCCATCGTCTTCATCTTCTCGGCGCTGACCGAGGGGATGTCGTAGACGGGCAGCTCCGTGCCGATCTCCGCGGCGACGGTGGTCATGCATCCCTCCGGGGGAAGACGATCGAGTTCCAGCAGGTCGCGACGTGGGCGCCGTCGGCCTCGTCGTGCAGGTCCATCGAGTAGCCGACGACGTCGAAGGTGCCGGTGCGCCGGCCGACCTTGCGCTGCGCGGAGTCGATCCGCCCGGTCACCCGGTAGGTGGCGCCCACGCGGAGCGGCCGGTGCAGCGTGGTCTCGTGCTCGCCGAACACCGGGCCGTCGGAGGCGCTGGCACTGAACCAGGCGAACAGCTCGTCCCAGGTGATGCCCATGGCGCCGGTGGCCGCCATCCAGGCGAACAGCGGATGGGCCACCTGGTCCCCGCCGTCGCGGAGCGACGGCGGGGCGGCGAGCACGGTGTCGGCCAGGAGCCAGGCCTTCCAGGGGGCGACGGTGTACGTCCCGCCCGGGAAGGCCCGGCCCACCTGACCGTCCAGCTCGGCTTCCGGGAAGCCCACTCAGACCCCCCGGTCGCGGTCGGCCCAGTACGGCGTCCGCAGCTCGCGCTTGAGGATCTTCCCGGTCGGGGCCTTGGGCAGCTGGCTGACGAAGTCCACCGAGCGGGGCTTCTGGTAGCTGGCCAGGTGCTTCTTCGCCTCGTCGATGATCTCCTGCTCGGTGGCCTGCGTGTCCGGCTTGAGGACGACGACGGCCTTCACCGTCTCGCCCCACTCGTCGTCGGGGATGCCGAAGACGGCGCACTCCAGCACGGCGGGGTGCTGGTTGATGGCCTCCTCGACCTGCACCGAGTAGATGTTCTCGCCACCGGAGATGATCATGTCCTTGGCGCGATCGACGATGAAGATGTACCGCTCGTCGTCCCAGGTCGCCATGTCGCCGGTCCACATCCAGCCGTCCCGCAGCGTCTCCGCGGTCAGGTCCGGCCGGTTGAGGTAGCCGATCATGTTCTGCTCACCGCGCACGATGATCTGGCCGGCGGTCCTCCCGTCCTGCGGGACGTCCTCGCCGTACTCGTCGACGACGCGGATCTGGGCGGTGAAGCCCTCGCGGCCGCACGAGCGCAGCCGCTCGGGGTGGTCGCCGTTGACCGCCCGGATGTGGTCCTCCTGGGAGAGGAACGTCATGCCGGCGCCCTCGGTCTGCCCGTAGCCCTGGATCATCGTGCACGGGAAGTTGTCCATCGCCGCGCGGACGACCGAGGAGGGCATCGGCCCCCCGCCGTACTGGAAGTTCCGCAGGCTGGACAGGTCGTAGCTCGCGAAGTTCGGCACGGCCATCATCCAGTTGATCATCGTGGTGATGCCGAGGAACGCCGAGACCCGCTCCTCCTGGATCACCTCGAGCGCCTGCTTGGCCTCGAAGTTGACGAGCACGAGGGGGCAGCCGTGCCGGTTGTAGTTCATCGCCAGCACGATCGGGATGTGGTACATCTGCCCGGTCAGCATGTAGACGTCGCTGGGCACGATCCGCTCGGCCACGGTCTGCGCCAGCATCATGGCCCCCGCGCTGCGGTGGGTGTGCATGGCGCCCTTGCTCTTCCCGGTGGTGCCGCCGGTGTAGAGGATGAAGAACGGGTCGTCGTCGAGGACGGAGGAGACCCAGATCGGCTCGGCGTCGCTCGCGGACTCGACGAGCCGCGCGAAGCTGCCGTCGCTCTTCTCGCCGAACTGCAACCAGTGCGGGACGTCGACGTCGCGCTGCAGCTGCTCGATCGCCTCGCCGAACTCGTCCTGGCTGATGACCACCTTGGGCGAGGCGTCCCGGACGATGGTCGCGAGCTCCTCCCCGGCCAGCCGCCAGTTCAGCGGCTGCAGCACGAGACCGGCCCGGCCGGCGGCGAAGTAGAGGGCCATGTACTCGGCGCCGTTGCGCGACAGGACGCCGAAGCGGTCGCCCTTCTCCAGGCCGAGGCCGCGGAGGCCGTTGGCCAGGCGCCGCACGAGCTCGTCGAACTCCGACCAGACCAGCCGTCGGTTGTTCGGGACGTCGATGATGGCCTCGCCACGCGGTGTGAGCGCGGCCCACTTGGCAGGGATGAGCCCCTGGTTCACAGCTGGTTCTCCGTCCGGTCGCGAGCGGTCGTCAGTAGGGCAGGTCGAGCTCGATGTGCCGCTTGGTGAACCGCCAGGCGCCGTCGGACTCCCGGACGAGCTCGTCCTCGTAGCGGGCCGTGGACAGCAGCGTGGCCGAGCCGTCCTTGACCGAGATCAGGGTCAGGTAGGAGGTGACCGAGGCGCTGGCCTCGTCCTCGGAACGCACGACCACGTTCGTCGTCACGTGCCGGCGCTGGTCGGTCTGGCTGGCCAGGCTGTCGGTCATCAGCTTCATCACCGCCTCCTTGCCCTCGAAGGGCCCGATCAGGTCGCCCTTGGCGATGCGCATGGTGAGGACGGCCTCGTCGGCGAAGGTGTCGGCCATCTCGGTCATGTCGTTCTCGTCGTAGGCGACGGAGTAGCGGTTGAGCACGTTCTCGAGAGCTCCGCGAGCGGACATGGGTGCGTCTCCTGGGCGACTGGCCGACGGCTGTGTCGGCGGCGACGGTGTGATCGGGCTTACCCTATGCATGGTTAGCCTCTTTGACCAGAGCCCCGGGTGCGGTCGCGCACCCGGAGCTCCGGTGCCGGCGGGCCGGGTCGCCCGGCAGCGGTCAGGCGGCGGGTGGGACGTCGAACTCCACGAGCAGGCTCTCGACGCTGCGGGTGTAGAGGCCCACCTCCGTAGGCGTGAAGCCCTCCTGGAACCGCAGGTTCGGCATGGTGTCCAGGATCAGGTTCAGGGCAACCGTCATCTCCGTGCGCGCCAGCAGGGAGCCGACGCAGAAGTGCCGGCCCCGGATGAACTGCAGGTGGTTGGCCGCCCCGCTGAAGGCCTTGGCGACGTCGAGGTCGGGCCGGTGGATGTCGAACCGGTCGGGGTTGCCGAAGTGCCGTTCGTCCCGGTTGGCCGACGCCAGCATGAGGATGCAGGTCGCCCCTGCCGGGATCGTCGTGCCCTCGATCTCCACCGGCTGCTCGGTCTGGCGCATGATCATGTGCACCGGGCCCGAGTACCGCAGTGTCTCGGCGATCGCCGCGTCCACGAGACTGCGGTCGGCCCGCACCGCCTCGAGCTGGTCGGGGTTGGCGATCAGGTTGCTCATCATGCTGGCGATGGCCTTGTCGGTGGTCTCCCCGCCGGCCACCAGGAGCAGGCTCACGAACGCCTTGATCTCCTCGTCGGACATCTGCTCGCCGTCGACCTCGGCCCGGCACATCCGGGAGAGCAGGTCGTCACCGTCGCCCTTCCGGCGCTCCCGGATGATCGGGAGCATGTACTCGCGCAGCTCCTCGCGGGTCTGGTCGGCGCGAGCGGTGACGGCCGGGTCGCCGGCGAGGTTGTTCAGGTGCGCGACGACCGAGTGGTACCAGCGGTGGAAACGGTCGTGGTCGCTCGTCGGCAGGCCGAGCATGTCCACCATGACGCGGATCGGGAACCAGGTCGTGAACTCCGCGACGAGGTCGATCCGCCCGCGGGAGGAGAGCTCGCCCATCATCTCGCTGCCGGCGCGACGGACCGCGGACTCGATCAGCTCGGCGGCGTTCTGCCGGATCACGGGCAGGAAGGCCTCGAGGCCCTTGCCGCGGAAGAAGGGGTTGAGCAGCGACCGGTGGGTGGCGTGCTCCTTGCCCTGCATCTGCAGGATGGTGCGGCCGTGGATGGGCTCGAGCTGCCAGTCGTAGTTCCGGCTCGAGAACGCCTCGCTCTTGAAGGCGTCGGCGCAGTCGGCGTACCGGCTGATCAGCCAGCTCTGCGTCGCCTCGTGGAAGACGGCGGGGTAGTGGTCCCGCAGCACCCGGTGGAAGGGGTAGGGGTCGGCGACGTACTCGGCCGACAGGATGTCCGGCGCCTGAGGGGCCATGGTCGACTGGCTCATGCGGGGCTGCTCCCTGGTGGTGGATGCGCGCTGCTAAACAGGTTCACCATATGTATGAGTGACCTGCATCACAAGGTCCGGACGTGGCTGTCGCCGCGACGGTGGGTCCGTCGCGGCGACAGTCGGGAGCTGCGGGCGCCGCGAGGGCGCCGGCGGCCGGCCTACTTCACGTACGCGCCGGCGTCGACGGGCAGCGTCACGCCGGTGATGTAGCGGCCCTCGTCGCTGGCCAGGAACAGCACCGCGTTGCTGATGTCCAGCGACTCGATCCAGGGCACCGGCAGGGTGTTGAGCGACATGAAGCCCGGCATCGCCTTCTCCTGGCTGGGCTCGGGGTCGCCCGGGGAGAACATCGCGTAGGTGCCGGGGTTCTGGATCATGATCGTGTCGACGTTGGTCGGGTGGATCGTGTTGACCCGGATGCTGTGCGGACCCAGCTCGTTGGCCAGCGTGCGCATCAGGCCGACGATGCCGTGCTTGGCGGCGACGTAGTGGGCGACGTGCTGGATGCCCTTGAGCCCGCCGATCGAGCTGGTGAACATGATCGACCCGCCGCGGTCGGCCTCGATCATCGTGGGGATGGCGACCTTGGCGGTGTGGAAGACGCCGGTCAGGTTGACGTCGATCATGTCCTTCCACTGCTCGGCCGAGAGCTCCCACGCCTTGCCGTACGTGGCGATGCCGGCGTTGGCCACGACCGTGTCGACCCGGCCGAGCTGCGCGACGCCGTCGTCGAAGGCGGCCTGCAGCGCGTCGAGGTCGCGGACGTCGGCGACCTTGGTGACGATCCGCCGGTCGAGGGCCTCCACGGCCTTCGCCGTCTCGGCCAGCTCGTCCTCGGTGGCCAGCGGGTAGTACGGCGTCACCGTGTCGATGTTCCGGCAGATGTCGACGGCGATGATGTCCGCGCCCTCCTGGGCGAGCCGGATCGCGTGACTGCGGCCCTGGCCGCGGGCCGCGCCGGTGATGAAGGCGACCTTGCCCTCCATGCGTCCTGCCATGGTGTGCGCTCCTGTTCTCCGGTCTCCCGGTGGTCCCCGGCCCGCGTCGGTGCGCACCGGTGGGTGGACGGTCGTGCGGTCAGCCGGTCGCGGGCCTCACCGGGCCGCGAAGCCGGCGTCGACGGGCAGCGTGACGCCGGTGAGGTAGCGACCGGAGTCGGCGCTGAGGTAGACGACGGCGTCGCTGACGTCCCGGCACCCGACCATCGGCACCGGCAGCAGGTTCCCCTGCCGGTCCGCGGTCGCGGGCGTGGACCGCAGGTGCGCCTGCATGACGTCGTTGGTGATCATCGGGGTGGCGACGCCGGTCGGGTGGACGGTGTTCACCCGGATCGAGTGCGGCGCCAGCCAGTGGGCGAACGAGCGCATGAGCCCGACCAGGCCGTGCTTGCTGGCGGCGTAGCCGGTGATGCCCGCCGTGCCGTCGCCGCCGGTGCCCTTCAGGCCCTGGGTGGAGCTGATCAGCACGACCGAGCCGCCCCGGCCCGCCGCGATCATCGAGGGGGCCGCGGCCTGCACCGTGTTCCAGGCGCCGATCAGGTTGACGCCGATGACGTCGGCGAAGGTCTCGTCCTCGTCCGAACCGCCCATGAGCGGGGCGATGCCCGCGTTGGCCACCACCGTGCGGATCGGGCCGAGCGCCGCCACGCCGGCGTCGACGGCGGCCCGCAGGGCGTCGGCGTCGCGGACGTCGACCTGGCGGGTGAGGACCTGCCGGCCCTCCGCCTCGACCAGCCGGGCGGTCTCCGCCAGGTCGTCCGCGGTGCCCAGGGGGTAGGCGACGGTGGGGATGTCCGCACAGATGTCGACGGCGACGACGTCGGCGCCCTCCGCGGCGAGACGCACCGCATGGGCCCGCCCCTGTCCGCGGGCGGCGCCCGTGACGAGGGCGACGCTGCCCTCGAGCCCGGGATTCATGATCAGCTGCGCGCCGATGCGGCGGACACACCCTCGGGGATCGCGTCCGGGGGGAGCAGGCGCGTGCCGGGGGTGAAGGTCGCGGGGATCCGCTGCCAGCCCTTGTTGACCCCCTGGCGCGGATAGCGCTTGAGCCCGGCCAGGTCGACCTCGTAGTCCGGCATCCGCTCCAGGACCTGCTTGAGCATCTCCTTGGCCATGCGCTTGCCGAAGTGGGAGCCGGCGCAGCGGTGGACGCCGACGCCGAAGGCCAGGTGCCGGTTGGGCCAGCGGTGGATGTCGATCTCGTCGGGGTTCTCGAAGTGCTGCTCGTCCCGGTTGGCCGACGACCACGACAGCAGCGCGCGATCACCGACGTTCATCGGGCAGCCGTGGAACTCCGTCTCCTTGAGCACCGTGCGGGCCAGCGCCTGAGTGGGAGAGAAGTAGCGGAGGAACTCCTCGATCGCCCGGTCCAGCAACGAGGGGTCGTCGATCAGCTCCTGGCGGACGTCGGGGTGCTCGTACAGCCAGACGAGTGCCTGGCTCACCAGCGAGGCCGTCGTCCCGACGCCGCCGCTGACCAGCAGCTCGACGATCGAGAAGACCTCCTCCTCGGTGATCGGCCGGTCGTCCACCTGCTGCTGCACGAGGTAGCTGATGACGTCGTCGCGCGGCTCCGCCTTGCGCGCGGCGATCGTCTTCCGCATCTGCTCGGTGCCGTACGGCAGGTCCTCCTCGATGGCCCGCTTGTACGCCGGGCTGTCGGTCGGCTCCGCCAGGGTGGCCTGGTGGGAGCGGGCGTAGATCTGCCAGTCCTGCACCGGCAGGCCCAGCCAGTCGATGGTGCAGATCGCCGGGACGCCGATGATCTGGGCGAGGTCGGCCTCGCCGGACTCGATCAGCTCGTCGATGAACCAGGTGGTCCACCGGACGATCATGTCCTCGACCTTGGCGACGGCGGCCGGCGATGCGACGGGGTTGACGACCTTGCGGTAGCTGCGAAACTCCGGCGGGTCGAGCTCGATCGGGATGTGCTTGTGCATCGGCGTCTTCGGGATGACCACCGACAGGCCCGGACCGCCGTACTGGTCCAGGCGCTGGGAGGAGAAGACGTCGTCGTCACGGGCGGCCTCGAAGACCGACTCGTAGTCGGAGAGGACCCAGAAGCCGCCGTAGTTGTCCGACCAGGCGACCGGGTGGTTCTGTCGCAGCTCCCGGTAGCTGCCGACCGTGTCGTCGGCGTGCTCCGGGGAGTGGTGGTCGAAGTGGACGACGGGGCACCGACCGGCTGGAGTGCTCATGCTGTGGTCTCCGTCTCTGTTCTCCGTCACAGTGTGATAATGCTTATCCTAGTTTGGCTCTGTCAACCAGGGTCCGTGCGCGGTAGGTGCCGGGCCTGACCTCCTGGAGGAAGCGATGCGCGTCTCTGTCGACCTGGACGTCTGCCAGGGCCACGGGGTGTGCCACATGAGCGCCCCTGCCGTGTTCGAGCTCGACGAGACCGACGGTCACGCCATCGTGCAGGTGGACCCGGTCCCGGCGGAACTGCAGGACGAGGCCCAGTTGGCCGCGGACAGCTGCCCCGAGCGGGCCATCTCGGTCTCCTGACCGTGCGCACCGTCGTCGTCGGCGCCTCGCTCGGGGGCGTCCGCACGGTCCAGGCGCTGCGGCGACGCGGGTGTGCGGACGAGGTGGTCCTGGTCGGGCACGAGCCCGGCACCGTCGCCGGCGTGGCCAGCGACCGGCCGCCGCTGTCCAAGGCATTCCTCGCCGATCCGTCCGCCGTGGCGCCGCCCCTGGTGTCGCTCGAGGACCTGGCCGCGCTCGACGTCGCGCTGGTCGAGGGGCGGGCGACGGACCTGGATCTCGACGGCCGGCGGGTCGTCCTGCACGGCGGGCGGGTCCTGGAGTTCGACCGGCTGGTGATCGCCACCGGTTCCTCGCCCCGGTCGGTGCCGGAGCTGGAGGTGCGGCCAGGTGTCTTCCCGCTGCGCACCGCGGCCGACGCCGCCGCCATCCGCGCGGCCGCGGGCGGGACCGCTCGCGTGGTCGTCGTCGGCGGCGGCTTCATCGGTGCGGAGGTGGCCGGGACGCTCGCCGCGCTGGGCCGCCGAGTCTCGGTCGTCGAGCCGCTGCCGGCGTTGATGATCCGCGGGCTGGGCCAGCACCTCGGTGCGGTCTTCACCCGCCGGCACGCCGCCGCCGGCGTCGACCTGCACCTCGGGGCCGGTGTCACGGCGATCGAGGGGGATCCCCGGGTGGAGGGCGTCCGGCTGACCGACGGCTCCCTGCTGCCGGCCGACGTCGTCGTCCTCGGGCTCGGCACGGTGCCGGAGACCTCCTGGCTGGCGGACTCCGGGCTGGACCTGCGCGACGGGGTCGTCTGCGACGGGCACCTCGCGGCCGTCGGGGCCGAGGGGGTGTACGCCGTCGGGGACGTGGCGCGCTGGCGGCACCCCCGCTACGGCGAGGACGTCCGCGTCGAGCACTGGACGAACGCGGTGGAGACCGCCGGGGTCGTCGCCGCGAACCTGACCGGCGATCCCGCGGTGCACGACGCACTGCCCTACGTCTGGACCGACCAGCTGGGGGCGCGCCTGCAGGTCTTCGGCCAGGTGCGGCCGCAGGACGAGATGCGGGTCGTCTTCGGCGACCTCGAGGGCTCCTTCGTCGCGATCACCGGTGGCGACGGGCAGCTGCGCTCGGTCATCGGCTACGGGGCGATCAAGCAGCTGCTGCCGTTCCGCAAGCTCCTGGTCGCCGGGGCCGGCTGGGACGAGGCGCTGGCGCTCGCCTGATCCCGCGCCGGGTCAGGCCGGCCCCTCCCGGACGGTCGGCCCCGGGCCGGCCGCGGCCGGGGGAGCGCCGACGGCGGGCATCGCCGTCGCGGCGGGTGGAGGACCGCCGGGGGCGGTGGGCCCGGCCGGCGGGTGCACCCAGCGGTGCACCACGAGGAAGCACAGCGCGCAGCAGGTCATGGCGGACACCGTGATGGCCCAGGACGTGTCGTAGCTGCCGGTCAGGTCTGCCGCCGCGCCGAAGAGCAGGGGCGAGAAGAGCGCGCCGGTGTAGTAGCCGCTGGACATCACGGCGGTCGCCCGCCCGACCGCGTACGGAGCCCGGTCGATGGCGACGGCGTGGGCGAAACCGGCACCGACGAGGTCGGCCAGGATCGCGATGACCGCGCCGACGACGAGGATCGCCAGGGCGAGGTGCGAGCCGGCCCACACGAGCGCCGTCCCGGCGACGGAGAGCGCGGCCACCCCGGCCGCCGTCAGCGCGCGCCGCCGGGGTCCGGCGCGGTCCGCCCGGCGGGCGGCCAGGACCATCGTGACCGCACCCAGCGCCGTGCCGGTCGCCGAGATGGCACCGGCGGTGCCCCGGGAGACCCCGGCGTCCACGAGGGTGATCACCAGCCAGGAGAACAGCGGCTGCGAGCCGAGTACGTAGAGGAAGGACGCCCCCACCACCCAGAGGAACCGGCGGGGGAGCGGCCGGCCGGACCCCTCGGCCGCGGGGCCGACGCGCCGGACGGCCCGGGGCAGCACCACGGCCGCGGCGACGGCGTTGACCGCCAGCAGGGCCGCCATGCACAGCGCCACGCCTTCCCACCCGATGACGCCGGCCAGCGGCAGCCCGGCGAGGGCGAGCACCGTGGCCCCCAGCGGGATGCCGGCGGTCTTGACGGCGACCGCCGCGCCGGCCTGGTCGGGGTGGGAGACGGAGGTGACGGCGAGGCTCGTACCGGCGTTCGCCAGCGCGTACGCGGCCCCGGCCACCGCGCTGGCCGTCGCGAGCGTGGCGAACCCCGGCCACAGCGCGGCGGCGGCCAGGGCGACGGCGACGAGGCCCTGGTCGACGACCACGCAGGTGCGCGCACCCAGCGGGTCGACGGCGCGGGCGGCGACCAGGGAGGTGAGCCCGGTCGAGCCGTAGAAGAGGCCGACCAGGAGGCCCAGCTGCGCGCCGGTCAGGTCCAGGCCGGCGCGGACGTCCGGCCCCAGGTACCCGACGAGGAAGGTGGGCGCGGCGCCCAGGCCCATGGCCGCGGTGCAGACCACGAGGACGGCGAGCCGGCTGCTGCTCCGGGGATCGGCCGGACGGGTTCCCCTCATCGGTAATAATGCTTATCCTAGTTTTGCCTACAGTGGAACACCGTCGTCGGCCGCGGCGCGCGGTGCCGCTCCGCCGCACGAACCCGCCCGCACCCGGAGGCAGCATGTCGACCACCGACGAGGACGTCGTGGACCGCTCAGCGCAGACCCGCCACCGGGTCGTCATCCGCTTCGCGGGGGACTCCGGTGACGGCATGCAGCTCACCGGCGACCGGTTCACCGCCGAGGCGGCGGCGTTCGGCAACGACCTCGCGACGCTGCCCAACTACCCGGCGGAGATCCGGGCCCCGCACGGCACGCTGGCCGGCGTCTCCAGCTTCCAGCTGCACTTCGCCGACTACGACATCCTGACCCCCGGCGACCGCCCGGACGTGCTGGTGGCGATGAACCCGGCGGCGCTCAAGGCCAACCTCGGCGAGCTGTCCGCGGGCGGTGTGCTGATCGTGGACACCGACGAGTTCACCAGCCGGAACCTGGCCAAGGTGGGTTACGCGGCGGACCCGCTGGAGGACGGCTCGCTGGACCCCTACACGGTGCACCGGGTGGCGATGACGTCCCTGACCACGGCGGCGCTCGCCCCGCTGGGCATCGGGAAGAAGGAGGCCGAGCGCAGCAAGAACATGTTCGCCCTCGGCCTGCTCTCGTGGATGTACTCGCGCCCCACCGAGGGCACCGAGCGGTGGCTGCGGGAGAAGTTCGCCCGCGTGCCGCAGATCGCGGAGGCCAACGTGCTGGCCTTCCGCACCGGGCACGCCTACGGGGAGACCACGGAGTCCTTCGCCGTCACCTACGAGGTGGCCGCGGCGGTGCTGCCGGACGGCACGTACCGGCAGGTCACCGGGAACGCCGCGCTGGCCTACGGGCTCGTGGCGGCCGGCCGCCGGTTCGGGCTGCCGGTCTTCCTGGGCAGCTACCCGATCACCCCGGCGTCGGACATCCTGCACGAGCTGTCCCGGCTCAAGCGGTTCGACGTGACGACGTTCCAGGCCGAGGACGAGATCGCCGGCATCGGTGCCGCGCTGGGCGCCTCCTACGGCGGCGCGCTCGGGGTGACGACGACGTCCGGCCCGGGCGTGGCGCTCAAGGGCGAGACGATCGGGCTCGCGGTGATGATCGAGCTGCCCCTGCTGGTGATCGACGTGCAGCGCGGCGGCCCCTCGACCGGTCTGCCGACGAAGACCGAGCAGAGCGACCTGCTGCAGGCCATGTTCGGCCGCAACGGCGAGTCCCCGGTGCCGATCGTGGCGCCGTCGTCCCCGGCGGACGCCTTCGACGCCGCGGTGGACGCCGCCCGGATCGCGGTCACCTACCGGACGCCGGTGCTGCTGCTCTCCGACGGCGCGATCGCCAACGGCTCGGAACCGTGGCGGCTGCCGGAGGAGGGCGACCTGGTGAGCACGCCGGTGGAGTTCGCGGCCGGGCCGAACGGGCCGGACGGCAGCTTCCTGCCCTACGCCCGTGATCCCGGCACGCTCGCCCGCCCGTGGGCGGTGCCGGGCACGCAGGGGCTGGAGCACCGCGTCGGCGGGCTGGAGAAGGCCGACGGCACCGGCAACATCTCCTACGAGCCGGACAACCACGAGTTCATGGTGCGGGTGCGCCAGGCCAAGATCGACGGCATCGAGGTGCCCGACCTGGTCGTGGACGACCCGACCGGCGACGCCGAGGTGCTGGTGCTGGGCTGGGGCTCGACGTTCGGCCCGATCGGTGCGGCCGTCCGCCGGCTGCGCGCCGCCGGGCACTCCGTGGCACAGGCGCACCTGCGCCACCTCAACCCGTTCCCGGCGAACACCGCGGACGTGCTGGGGCGCTATCCCACGGTCGTCGTGCCGGAGATGAACCTCGGCCAGCTGGCCTTCCTGCTGCAGGGGCGGTTCTGCCGCCCGGTCACGTCGATCACCAAGGTCGCCGGGCTGCCGTTCGGCGCCGCCGAGCTCGAGGACCGCCTGCTCCCGCACGTCACCGACCCGAAGACCGAGGTGTCCGCATGACCACCATCGACCTGGGGCTGCCGAAGCTCGGCGGCCTGGACCGGGTGCCCACCACCGAGGACGTCCAGAAGGCCAAGGACTTCGCCAGCGACCAGGAGGTGCGCTGGTGCCCCGGCTGCGGCGACTACGCCGTGCTGGCCGCCGTCCGCTCGTTCCTGCCGACGCTGTCGATCAGGCGCGAGAACACGGTGTTCGTCTCGGGCATCGGCTGCTCCTCCCGCTTCCCGTACTACCTCGACACCTACGGGATGCACTCGATCCACGGTCGGGCGCCGGCGATCGCGACCGGGCTGGCCACCGCCCGGCCGGACCTGTCGGTGTTCGTGGTGACCGGCGACGGCGACGCGCTGTCGATCGGCGGCAACCACCTGATCCACGCGCTCCGGCGGAACGTCAACATGACGATCCTGCTGTTCAACAACCGGATCTACGGGCTCACCAAGGGCCAGTACTCGCCCACCAGCGAGGTCGGCAAGGTCACCAAGTCCACCCCGATGGGCTCGGTCGACCACCCGTTCAACCCGGTCTCGCTGGCCCTCGGCGCCGACGCCACCTTCGTCGGCCGGGCCATGGACTCCGACCGCAAGGGGCTGACCGCGGTGCTCGAGGCGGCGGCCCGGCACCGGGGGGCGTCGCTGGTGGAGATCTACCAGGACTGCCCGATCTTCAACGACGGCTCGTTCGACGTGCTGCGCAAGCCCGACGACTCGGAGACCCGGGTCATCCCGCTGGTCCCCGGGAAGCCGATCACCTTCGGCACCGAAGGCCGCTGGGCGGTGGTGCGCCGCGGGTTCGGCCTGGGCGTCGCGCCCACCGCCGAGGTCCCGCCCGAGGACGTCGTCGTCCACGACCCGGCCGACCACGAGCTGGCCTTCGCGCTCTCCCGGCTGTCCGACCAGGGGCTCGAGCACGCCGTGTTCGGCGTCATCCGGCAGGTCGACCGCCCGACCTACGACGACCTCGCCCGCGCGCAGGTGCAGGAGGCGGTCGACGGTGGCGGCGACGACCTGCTCGGCCTGCTGCGCGGCCGCGACACCTGGACCGTGCGCGACGGCGCCGTCGTCGACCAGCACGCCCCCGGAGGCGGCACCCGATGAGCGACACCATCGCCGTCCTCGGCGGGACCGGCGCGCTGGGGCGTGCCCTGGCCCTGCGGCTGGCCCGCAGCGGCCACCCGGTCGTCCTCGGGTCGCGCGACGCCGACCGCGCGGAGGCCGCCGCCGTCCAGCTGTGCGCGGTGCTCGCCGCGGCCGGGACCGAGGCCCGCATCGGCGGCGCCGGCAACGCGGCGGCCGCCGGCGCGGGGGACATCGTCCTGCTCGCGACCCCGTGGGACCCGAGCGGGGAGAGCATCGCCGCGCTGGCCGGGCCGCTGGCCGGGCGGCTGGTCGTCTCGTGCATCAACCCGCTCGGGTTCGACCAGCAGGGTCCGCACGGGCTGACGGTGGCGGAGGGCAGCGCCGCCGAGCAGGTCGCGGGGCTGCTGCCGGCCAGCACCGTGGCGGCGGCGTTCCACCACCTGTCGGCGCCGAGCCTGGCGAACCTGGACAAGGACCTCTCCGCCGAGGACGTGCTGGTCTGCGGGGACGACGCCGCCGCCCGCGCCCGGGTGATCGAGCTCGCGGCCGCGGTCACGGGCCGGCCCGGGGTGGACGTCGGTGCGCTGCGTCAGGCCCGGGTGCTCGAGCCGTTCACCGCCGTGCTGATCGCGGTGAACAAGCGGTACCGGACCCGGGCGGGCGTGCTGCTCACCCACGTCGACGTCCGCCGCGGCCCGGCCTGACCGGCGCCGCCGGTGGCGTTCCACGGTGCCGGGCAGCGGACCGCCGGAGCGGCCCTGTACAACCGACCTGAGAAGTACCGCACCGGACGTGGGGAGTCGCATGAGCACCACCTCGTTGACCTTGGCGCCCGCGCCGCCGTCGGAGGCCGCCGAGAAGGTGAGGCTGGAGGTCCGCGAGTTCCTCGCCGCCGAGCTGGCCGCCGGCACGTTCCGGACGCACGTGGACACCTGGCTGTCCGGCGTGGACCCGGACTTCTCGAAGAAGCTGGGCGAGCGCGGCTGGCTGGGGATGACCTGGCCGAAGAAGTACGGCGGGCACGAGCGCTCGGCGATGGAGCGCTACGCCGTCACCGAGGAGCTGCTGGCCGCCGGTGCCCCGGTCGCCGCGCACTGGATCGCCGACCGGCAGTCCGGGCCGAACCTGCTCACCTACGGCACCGAGAAGCAGCGGCAGGAGATCCTGCCGCGCATCGTCGCGGGGGAGTGCTACTTCGTCATCGGGATGAGCGAGCCGGACTCGGGCTCGGACCTCGCCTCGATCCGCACGAAGGCCGTGCGCAACGGCGACGGCGACTGGGTGGTCAACGGCGCGAAGGTGTGGACGTCGAACGCGCACCACTCCCACTACGGGATCGTGCTGGTGCGCACCTCGCCGTCGGACCCCGCGCACCGGCACGCCGGCATGTCGCAGCTGCTGATCGACCTGTCGCTGCCGGGCATCACGATCAACCCGATCCGCATCCTCGACGGCGGGCACCACTTCAACGAGGTGGTGTTCGAGGACGTCGTCGTCCCCGGCGACATGCTGCTGGGCGAGGAGGGGAACGGCTGGCACCAGGTGACCGCGGAGCTGGCGTTCGAGCGGTCGGGCCCGGAGCGGTTCCTGTCGACGTACCCGCTGGTCGCCGAGTTCGGCCGCCGGGTCGCCGCGACCGGTGACCCCGCGCAGCTCGCCGTCCTCGGGCGGCTGTCGGCGCGGGTGCTGGCGCTGCGGCAGATGTCGCTGCGCATCGCGGCGGCGCTGGACCGCGGCGAGCTGCCGAACATCCCGGCGGCGCTCGTGAAGGACGTCGGGACGACGTTCGAGGCCGACGTCATCGAGGAGATCCGGAAGGTGGTCGACGTGACGCCGTCGCTGGACTCGCCCGACCCGCTCGCCCGGTCGCTGGCCGAGGCGCAGCTGCACCAGCCGGGCTTCACGCTGCGCGGCGGTACCAACGAGATCCTGCGCGGGATCGTCGCTCGCGGACTGGGGCTCCGATGACGACAGCGAGCGAGCATCGCAGCGAGGTACGAGCGAGGAGCGGAACGAGCGCGGAGTCGAGCGGGGGACAGAGCTGATGGCATCCGATCAGGACCTGGTGGTCGAGACCGTCCGGGACATCCTCGGCTCGCACGAGCCGTTCGTGCTGACCCCCGAGCGGCGCTGGGACGAGCGGCTGTGGACGGCGCTGGCCGAGGCCGGGCTGACCGGCGTCGGGCTGCCCGAGGAGGCCGGCGGCTCGGGCGGTGAGCTGGCCGACGCGGTGGCGATCGTGCGGACGCTCGCGGCCGGCGCCGCGGCGGTGCCGGTGGCCGAGCAGCTGCTGGTGGCCGGGCCCGCGGTGGTGGCCGCGGACCTGCAGCTGCCCTCGCCCGAGCGGCCGACGACCTTCGCGGTCGCGGACTCGGTGACGGTGCACCCGGTCGACAACGGGGACGGCCCGGGGCGGTTCACGCTGTCGGGCACGGTCCCCGACGTCGCGTGGGCGGGGGCGGCGTCGTCCGTCGTCGTCCTGGTGCCGGCGCCGTCGGGCCTGGAGGGTTCCGTCCTCGCGCTGGTCGACGTCTCGGGGCTGCCGGCGACCGACGCCTTCAACCTGGCCGGCGAGCCGCGCGGCGCGCTGGTGCTGGACCAGGCCGGTGCCGCCGGCGCACTGCTCACCCCGGCGCAGGCGGACGAGGTGCGGGCACGCTATGCGCTGGCGCGGGCGGTGCAGCTGGCCGCGGCGCTGGAGCAGGTGCTCGCGTGGACCGTGCAGTACGCAGGCGAGCGGCACCAGTTCGGCCGCCCGCTCGGCAAGTTCCAGGCGATCCAGATGGAGCTGGCCGAGATGGCCGGTGAGGTGACCGCGGTGACGGCGGTGACCGACGCCGCCGTCCAGGCGCTGGCCCGGGGCTCCTCCGACGCAGTCCTCGCTGCCGCGGCGGCGAAGGTGCGCGCGGGTGCCGCGGTCGAGGTGGTCGCCCGGCTGGCGCACCAGGTGCACGGCGCGATCGGGTTCACCCAGGAGCACAAGCTGCACCACCTCACCCGGCGGCTGTGGTCGTGGCGGGACGAGGCGGGCAGCGAGCTGGTGTGGTCGCGGGTGCTGGCCGCTGGGCTGCTGGCCGACGGCCCGGACGGTCTCTGGCCGGCGCTGACCCGCGTGGTCTGAGCCGGGTCCTCGCGGCCCGGGCCCTGCACGGCCCCGGGGACGTCGTCGTTCTCGTCGGCGTCCCTGGGGTCGTGCTGCCCGCGAGCCGCAGGCCGGCCCGGGGGTCAGCGGGCGGCGCGCTCGGAGAACACCAGCAGGGCAGCGGCGGCGAGAGTGCAGCCGGCGACCGCGGTGAACGCGGCGCCGTAGCCGGCGGCGGTGATCAGCGCACCGCCGGCGACCGGTGCCACCACCCGGCCGAACTGGCCGGCCAGGGCCTGCTGCCCGGACACCGTCGCGAACACCACCCCGGGGACGTACTGCCCGAGCAGCGCCGGACGGGCGATGTTGAGGACCCCGAAGCCTGCGCCGAACAGGAGCACGAACACGACGGTGGCCACCGGCTGGGGGAGGGCGAGCAGCAGCACCACCCCGAGCGCCTGCCCGGCCACCATCGCGGCGGTGACGTGGCCCATGCCCACCCGGGCCGCGAGGACGGTGAGGACCACCCGTCCGGTCACCGACAGCGCACCGAGCGCACCTGCCGCCAGCGCGGCGAGCCCGGGTGGCGCCCCGGCCGCGAGCAGGTAGGCCACCAGGAAGACCGCGACCACCGCGTTCGCCACCATCTGCAACGCCGTCGCTAGGGTCAGCCAGCGCACCTCGGGCCGCCGCCAGGCCGCGCGGGCGCCCCGGTAGGGAGCGAGGTCGGGGACCACCCCGCCACGCGGATCCCCGGGCGGCGGCCCGGGATCGGGGCGGCCGTCGGGCGCCAGCCCCAGGTCGGCGGGTGCCCGGCGCAGCAGCAGCGCGTGCGGCACGGCGCACGCCGCGACGACCCCGGCGAGCACCACCAGCGCCGAGCGCCAACCGAGCACCTCGATGAGGAACTGGGACGTGGGCAGGAAGATCGTCGAGGCGAACCCGGCCACCACGGTCAGGGTCAGCAGCGCCTTCGCCCGGTCGCGGCGGAACCAGGTGTTGATCACCGCGTACGCCGGCTCGTAGAGCACCGCGGCGCTGGCCAGCCCGATACCCGTGAACGCCAGGTAGAGGCCGGGGAGCCCCGCCGCCTGCGACCACGCCAGCACCGAGGCGCCGCCCAGCAGGCTGCCGGCGGTCATGATCCAGCGAGGTCCGGAGCGGTCCAGCCACCGGCCCACGACCACCCCGCCGATCCCGGTCAGGGCCAGGGCGAGGGTGAGCGCGCCGGAGAGCTGGACGGTCGAGGCGTCCAGCTCCTCGCGCATCGGCACCAGGAAGACGGCGAAGGAGTAGTAGAGGACGCCGTAGGAGACGGTCTCGGTGACCGACAGCGCCCAGACCATGCGCCAGCCGGGGAAGTCCCGCCGCCGGCCGGTACCCGCGCCGGCCCTCGCCCCGGCCGTCAGCGGACGGTCACCCCGTGCTGCGGGCGATCTTGCCCGACCCGGCCTGGGCCAGGGGGTAGACCAGGACGTCGGCGATCACCACGTGCGGCGGCTGCCCGGCGATCCAGGTGACGACGTTCGCGATGTCCTCCGCGGCCAGCGGGGTGACCCCCTCGTAGACGGCGTCGGCCGCTGCCCGGTCGCCGTCGAAGCGGACGACGGAGAACTCGGTCTCGACCAGGCCGGGGTCGACCTCGCTGACCTTGACGCCGCTGCCGAGGACGTCCATCCGCATGCCGCGGGTGATCCGCTCGACCGCCGCCTTGGTCGCGCAGTAGACGGTGCCGCCGGGGTACACCTCGCGGCCGGCGTTGGACCCCACGTTGATGACGTGACCCGAGCCGCGCGCCACCATGCCGGGGAGCACCGCGCCCGAGACGTTGAGCAGGCCGCGGACGTTGGTGTCCAGCATCCGGTCCCAGTCGTCCGGGTCGTCCTCGTGCAGCGGGGTCCGGCCGCGGGCGAGCCCGGCGTTGTTGACCAGGACGTCGACCGGCGAGAACTCCTCGGGCAGGGAGGCGACGGCGGCGTTCACGGCGTCCCGGTCGCGGACGTCGAGCGCCACGGGGAGCACGGCCCCGTCGTGCTGCGCCGCCAGCTTCTCGAGCCGGTCGGTGCGGCGGGCGGCGGCGACGACGCGTGCCCCCTGGTCGAGGAAGGCCTCGACGCAGGCGCGGCCGATGCCGCTCGATGCGCCGGTGACCAGGACGACGGGAGGGTGGGCCATGGGTCGCTGCTTCCGCTCAGGGCTGCCAGGGGTGGTCACTGGCGGGAGCCCAGTGCCCGGGGGGATGGGGCCGCGGGATCGAGGCCCTCGTAGGTGTCGCCGTCGGGATGGATGTCGAGGTAGGAGTCGCGGGACAGCGCGATGTGGTCGCGCATCGCCGCGGCCGCGCGGTCGGCCTCCCCGGCGGCGATCAGCTCGGCCACCCGGCGGTGCTCTCCCCAGGCGCGCGGCGCGTTGACGGACACCAGGGGAGCGAAGAACCAGCGGCTGCGGTGGGAGAGCCGTTCGCCGAACTCCAGCAGGATGTGGTTGCGGGCGTTCTCCAGGACGGCGAGGTGGAAGCGGGCGGTGTGGGCGGCCATCTGCTGGGCGGGGACCCCGCGCGCCCAGTCGGCGTCGGCCTGGTCGCAGATCTCCAGCAGCCGCCTGGCGTCCGCGGGGGTGCAGCGCTCGGCGGCCAGCTGCGCCGCCTCGCGCTCCACGACCTCGCGCGCCTCGAAGAACTCGTGCACCTCCTGCACCGTGGGCTGGCTCACGAAGGCCCCGTACCGGGGGCGGATCGTGATCCAGCCGTCCCGGTGCAGCCGCTGCAGCGCTTCCCGGACCGGTCCCCGGCTCACCCCGAGCTGCGAGGCCAGCCGCTCCTCGACCAGGTGGTCGCCGGGCGCGAGGGTGCGGCTGATCAGCAGTTCCTGCAGCCGCTCGTACACGTGCTCGCGCAGTGGCAGCGTCGCGATGGGTCGATCCTCCAGCACCGGACCGCACCTCCCGCGCACGTGGGAATCGTCACCGTCCCGTGACACTGTAGACAGTAGACAAGCGAATTTGTGGGCTGGTTCACTGCTGTGACCTGTCGTACAGAGCAGGCACATGCCTCACCGGCTGCGGGTGGGCCGTCCCGCGGTGTTCGCCGCCGGCCCTGGCGCGGCCGTGAACGCACTCCACAGGAAGGCCACTGATGTCCACGACCCTCGGCACGCACCCCGGCAAGCGCTCCCGCCTGCTGCTCTCCCTGGGAGTCGCCTCGACCCTCGTGCTCACCGCCTGCGGTGGCGACGACGCCGAGGAGCCGGCCGCCGGTGGCGACGCCGGCCAGGAGTTCAACGAGCAGCTGACGTTCGCCACGGGCGGGACCGGCGGGGTCTACTACCCCTACGGCGGTGGCATCGCCAACCTCCTGAGCTCGGAGATCCCCGGCCTCACGGTCACCGTCCAGGAGACCAACGCGTCGGTCGACAACATGCAGCTGCTCGACACGGACCAGGCGCAGCTGGCCCTGGCCGTCGGCGACGTCGTGTCCGACGCCGCGAACGGCGAGAACACGTTCACCGAGCCGCTGGCCGTCTGCTCGCTGGGCAACACGTACAACAACTTCACCCACTTCTTCACGACGGCCGACAGCGGCATCACCTCGATCGAGGACCTGGCGGGCAAGCGCGTCTCGCCCGGCGCCGTGGGTTCGGCCTCCGAGGTCGTCGCCGACCGGACCATGCAGGCCGCCGGCGTCGACCCGCAGGCCGACATCGAGCGGGTCCAGCTGGGTGTCGCCGAGACGGTCGCCGCCATCCAGGACGGCACGGTGGACGCGGGTGCCTGGTCCGGCGGTCTGCCCACCGGTGCGATCGTCGACCTCGCGAGCACCAGCGACCTGGTGCTCATCCCGACCGGCGAGTACGCCGACGCGCTCGCCGAGGAGTACGGCGCCTACTACTTCGCCCAGGACATCCCGGCCGGCACGTACGAGGGCCAGGACGAAGCGGTGTCCACCGTCGTCTCGCCGAACATCCTCGTGGTCCGGTCCGACATGGACGAGGCCCTCCAGGAGGCGATCACGAGCACCATCTTCGAGAACGAGCAGCAGCTGCTCACCGTGCACCCCGCGGCCGAGGAACTGAACGCGGAGACCGCCGACGACATCGAGTTCATCGAGACGTGCCCGGGCGCCCAGGCCTACTTCGACTCGGTCGGCTGACCCCTTCCCGAGCCCCCGTGCTGCCGGGCGCCGGACCGTCGTCCGGCCCCGGCAGCACCCGGGCGCCCCGCCCGCGCGCCATGCCCCGCCGCCTGCTCGTCGTGCTCCTCGGTGTCCTCGCCGTGGTGGCGATGGCCGGCGGCGTCGTCACGGTGGCCACGGCGGGCGACGGGGGGCAGGCTGTCACCGTGCGCACGCCGGACGGCGAGCTCATCGCGCAGCTGCCCCTCGACGGGGACACCTTCGCGGTGGGCTACCGCAACAGCATCTACACCACGCTGGCCGAGGAGCGGTACCGCGTCCTCCCGGACGGCCGGTTCGAGCTGGTCCAGCTGGCGGCCGAGCAGGTCGCCGTCCTGGAGGAGTACTACGCCGTCCCCGGGGCGCCGGAGCCGGCGCGGCCGGGGGACCGGCTCCCGTTCGTGGTCGACCCCGATCCGAGCCGGCCGGCCGTGTTCGAGGAACTCAACATCGCCGCCACCGACCTCGGTGAGCGCACCCTGTACGTCCCCGGTTCCGAGCCGGTTCCCCTCTGGGAGCGGGTCGTCACCGACGACCCCTCCGTGATTCTCGACATCGAGGACAGCTGATGAATCTCCGACGCTGGACGCAGAAACAGGCCGGGCCCGCGCCGGCCCACGGCGGCGGCGCGACCGCGGTGGACGGCCGCCCCGACGCGGCCTCCGACGACGTCCCGGGCGCCCCGCCGGCCAGCCGGGGCGCGCAGGAGGGGGTCGAGGACGCCTCCACCATCGACAAGGGCCCCGGCGGGGACCGGGACGTGGATCCCGACAAGATCGACGAGGAGGCCCTGCTCGCCGAGTTCGAGGCGGAGAAGCCGGCCCGGCACCTCACCGGCATCCCCGGCCACGTCGTCGCGGTCGTGGGCGTCGGGCTGTCCCTCTTCGCCCTCTACTGGGTGTTCAACCCCATGCCCCGGCAGGTGTACCTCCCGCTGTTCCTCAGCGTCGGGTTGTTCCTGACCTTCCTGACCTACCGCGGCTGGGGCCGGTCGGACAAGGACAAGCTCGAGGGGAAGTCCGACCACCCGAACGTCCTCGACTGGCTCCTCGCCCTGGCCTCGCTCGTGCCGGGCCTCTACATGGTGTGGGACTGGCAGGGCTTCTTCCGCCGCGCCATCGTCCCGACGGACACCGACCTCATCATGGGCACCCTGCTCGTGCTGCTGGTGCTGGAGGCGGCCCGGCGCACGGTGGGTCTGCTGGTCCCGCTCGTGGTGCTCGGCTTCCTGGCGATGGCCTACTTCGGGTCGTCCATGCCGAGTCCGTTCACCACCGCGGACTTCCAGTGGCCGCGGCTCGTCGGGCACAACGTCATGGGGACCCAGGGCATCTTCGGCGTACCGCTCGACGTCGCCGCGACCTACATCATCCTGTTCACCATCTACGGGGCCGTGCTGGCGGCCTCCGGGGCGACGAAGTTCTTCATCGACCTGTCGTTCGCCGCCTTCGGTCAGTCGGCGGCCGGTCCCGGCCGCACGGTGACGCTGTCGGGCTTCCTGCTCGGCACGGTGTCGGGCTCCGGCGTGGCGACGACGGTGACCCTCGGTGGCTTCGGCTGGCCGCTGCTGCGCAAGGCCGGCTACTCGTCGGAGGCCGGCGGCGGTGTGCTCGCCGCAGCCGGTATCGGCGCCATCATGTCGCCGCCCACCCTCGGCGCCGCGGCGTTCATCATCGCCGAGCTGCTCAACGTCTCTTACCTCGAGGTGCTGATCTGGGCGACCATCCCGACGATCCTGTACTACCTCGGGATCATCCTGGCGATCGAGTTCGACGCCCGCCGGCACGGCACGCACCAGGTCGAGGTGGAGGACAAGTCGGCGTGGCGGCTGCTGTTCCGGTTCGGGTACCACTTCAGCTCGCTGGCCGCGATCGTCTTCTTCCTGGCCCTGGGCTACACGCCCTTCCGCGCCGTCGTCTACGCCACCGCACTGGCCTTCCTGCTCAGCTTCTTGGACCGCGAGCACTGGATGACGCCGAAGCGGATCTGGCACGCGCTCGGCCAGGGCGCGGTCGGCGCTCTCTCGGTCATCCCCGTCATGGCGGTCGCCGGGATCATCGTCGGCGTCATGACCCTCACCGGTCTGGCGCTGCGGCTCGCGGGGATCATCGTCGACTTCTCCGGCGGCAGCCTGGTGCTGACCGCGCTGTTCTCGGCCATCGTCGTCGTGCTGCTGGGCCTGGCCGTACCGGTCACGGCGAGCTTCATCATCTCGTTCGTGATCATCTCGCCGGCTCTCCAGCAGGTGGGCGTCGAGCCCTTCGCCGCGGCGATGTTCATCTTCTACTACGCCGTGCTCAGCGAGGTGTCGCCGCCGACGGCCCTCTCGCCGTTCGCCGCAGCCGCGATCACCGGCGGCAAGCCGGTGCCCACCATGTGGCTCACCTGGAAGTACACGCTGCCGGCCTTCCTGGTGCCGTTCATCTTCGTGCTGTCGCCGAACGGGGTCGGCCTGCTCTTCGAGGGTGGTGCCGCCACGGTCGCCATCGCGTTCGTCGCCTCCTCGCTCGCGGTGGGTGCGCTCGCCGTGGTGACCGGCAAGTGGCTGATCGGCCCGGCCGGCTGGCCCGAACGGGTGCTGTTCCTGGGCGCTGCCTTGGCACTGCTGGTCATGGAGCCGCTGTGGATCGGCGTCGGCCTCGCGCTCGGCCTCGCCGGCACCCTGGTGCACCTGTTCATGCGCAGGCGCGCCGGTCACTCCGTGGGCGGCCCGCTCGGCGCGATGCTGCCCGGGGACGAGGGCGCGGGCGGTGACGGGGGCGAGGCCGGGCAGGCTCCGCAGGCGTCCGGTGCGCGGGCCGGGTCGGGCGCGACCACGGCCGCACCAGGGAGCACGACCGGCACGGACACCCCCGGGGAGCGCTGACATGAGCCGAGCCCTCCGGCGGCCGGCGCCGCGGTGATCCGCGTGGCGGTCCTCCCCGGCGACGGCGCCGGGGAGGAGGTGCTCGACGGTCCCCTGCGACTGCTCCGGCAGCTCGCCGAGCGGGGGACCGTCGAGGTGACCGGCCCCTGGCCGATCGGCTCGCGCGCCGCCGCCGCCACGGGGGAGGTACTCCCCGAGCAGACCCTCGCCGCCTGCGACGCGGCCGACGCGATCCTGCTCGGCGCGGTCGGCGAGGACCCGGGGGTGCCGACCGAGGTCTGCCCCCGGCCGGAGGTGGCGCTGCACCGGCTGCGCGAGCGGTACGACCTGCGGATCTCGGTCCGGGACATCCCGATGGAGACGGACACGGACCTCACCGTCGTCCGCAACCTGATCGGCGGTTCCTACGGCACCGGGCCGGGCGACCGGACCTACGCCGAGGACGGCGGCGAGGCGGTCGACGTCCTCCGGCTGACCCGCGCGCGGATCGCCGAGGTGGTCGAGCTGGGCATCGACCGGATGCAGCGCCGCGGCGGCGGCCGCCTGGTGTCGGTGGACAAGGCCAACCTGTACGCGACCGGGCGGCTGTGGCGGGAGGTCGCCACCGAGGTCGCCGCCCGGCGCGGCGTGCCGGTCGAGCACCGCTTCGTCGACCGCGCGGCCCTCGAGCTCGCCGCGGGGGGAGCCCTGCCCGACGTGATCGTCACCGAGGGGTTGCTCGGAGACATCCTCAGCGATCTCGCGGCCGGCCGGGCCGGCTCCCCGGCGCTGTGCGGATCGGCCTCCCTCCATCCCGGGGAGCCGGTGCGGGGGCGCTGCCGGGGCCTGTTCGAGCCGGCCCACGGCTCGGCCCCACGCCGCGCCGGCCGGAACGAGGTCGACCCGCTCGGCGGCTTCCTCGCGCTGGTCGCGCTGCTGCAGCACTTCGACGAGACCCGCGCGCTGGGCGACCGGCTGCGGACGGCGACGCGGACCGTGCTCCGCCACGGGCCGTGGACCTACGACCTCGCGCCCGACGGTGCGGCCGCCGGGACCCGCGACGTCGCCGACGCCGTCCTCGCTGCCTTCGCCGCCGAGCCGGCCGGCGTCGAAGCCGTCGACGCGGTCGCGGAGCCGGCCGTCCGCGTGCCGGCCGATGACCTGCGCGGGTGGACGGTGGACGTGCTCGAGGCGGTGGGCGTGCGGCCGACCCACGCCCGGGAGGTCGCCCACGTGCTCGCCTACGCCGACCTGTCCGGCATCGACTCGCACGGCATCGCCCGCCTGCCCGCCTACGTCGCGATGATCGGCAGTGGGGCGATCACCGCAGACGCGGAACCGACGGTGCACTCCGACGGTGGCGCGGTCGCGCAGGTCGACGGGCACGGCCTGCTCGGCCATCCGGTCACCGCGGTCGCGCTGCGGGAGGCGGTGGAGCGGGCGCGCCGGCTCGGTCTGGGCTGGGTGAACGTGCGGGACAGCAGCCACCACGGGGCGAGCGGCTCCTACGTCTACGACGCGGCACGACAGGGCCTGGTGGCCATCGCGGCGACCAACACCGGGCCGATCGTCGCGCCCACCGGATCGGCCCGCCCCTACTTCGGCACGAACCCGTTGGCGCTGGGCATGCCGGTGACCGGCGAGGAGCCCATGGTCTTCGACATGGCGACGTCGGCGGTCGCCGGCGGCAAGTTCGAGATCGCGCTGCGCCTGGGCACGCAGATCCCGCTGGGCTGGGGATTGACGGCCGAGGGCCGACCGACCACCGACCCGGGCGCGGTCTACCCGGGCAAGGGGCCGCTCCTGCCGCTGGGCAGCGACCGGGAGCACTCCAGCCACAAGGGCTACGGCCTGGCGCTGCTGGTCGAGCTCCTCACGGCCGTGCTCGCCGGAGGGCCGTTCGGTCCGGGTGTCGGCAACCTGACCGCCCGCGCCGTGTCCGGCCCGCCCCGGACCAGCCACCTGGTCGTCGTCCTCGACCCGGCACGGCTCGGAGACCCGGCGCGCATGCAGGCCGAGACCCAGCGGCTGCTCGGCGAACTGCGTGCGCTGACCCCGGTCGACCCCGGGCTGCCGGTGCGGACGCCCGGCCAGCGGGCGGCGGCCGAGCGGGCCGCCCGACGGGTGGCAGGCGTGCCGCTGGACGCCGGGACCCACGCGGCCCTGCGGCAGCTGGGGGAGCGGGTCGGCCGGCCGCTGGATGCGCCCGCCCGGTGACCGGACCGCCCCCGGGAGCCCCGGCGTCGACCCGCGCGATCCTGCAGGCCGTCGCCGTCTCCGTCCTGGGGGTGCTGCCGGCCTTCCTGGTCGGCGCACTGGCGGTGCAGATCCGCGCGGACCTCGAGGTGGGTCTCGGGCTGTTCGGCCTGGCGGCGGCGACGCTGTTCGCCGTCTCCGGTGCGTGTGCGCGGGCCGGCGGTCGGCTGGTGCAGCGGCTCGGGGCGCGCAGGGGCGCGGTGGTGGCCGCGGTGCTGGCGACCGGCGCGCTGGTCACCATCGGCACCGCCTCGTCGGCCGGCTGGTTGATGGCCGGCCTGGCGATCGGCGGGCTGGGCAATGCGGTCGCCCAGCCCTCGGCCAACCTGGGCATCTCCGAGCTGGTGACCGAGCACCGGCTCGGGCTGGCCTTCGGCATCAAGCAGTCGTCGATCCCGGCGGCCACCCTGCTCGGCGGCCTGGCGGTGCCCGGCATCGCCCTGGTCCTCGGGTGGCGCTGGGCGGTCGCCGCGGCGGTCGCGCTCGCGGTGCTGCTGCTCGTCGCGGCCGCCGTCGGTGGGCGGGCCGCGCACGCCGGGCCCCGGACCGCGGATCCCGGCACGCCGGACAAGGGCCTGCCGCGCGGCGGGCTGCTGGTCCTGACCCTCGGCGGGTTCCTCGGCTCCGCCTCCGCGACGTCCACCGGGGTGTTCCTCGTCGACTCCGCGGTGGCGGCGGGCGTGGCCCCGGGCCGCGCCGGGCTGCTGTTCGCCGCCTGCTCGGTGCTGGGGCTGGGGAACCGCATCGGCTTCGGGTGGCTGGCCGACCGGCACCCCGACCGGAGCCGTTACCTGTTCATCGCCAACCTGCTCACCGGCGGCGCCCTCGGCTACGGCTTCCTGGCCACCGGGCAGACGGCGCTGGTGGTCCTGGGTGCGGCCATGGCCTACGGCCTGGGCTGGGCGTGGACGGGGCTGTTCCACTTCGCCGTGATCCGCGACAACCGGGCCGCCGCCGCCTCGGTGACCGGGTTCGTGCAGACCGGCCTGTCCCTGGGCGCAGCGAGCGGACCGCTGCTCTTCGGCGTGGTCGCGCAGACGTTCTCCTACACCGCCGCCTGGCTGACCGCCGCGGTGCTCAGCCTGCTCGCCGCCGGCACGATCCGCCTCAGCCGCCGCATGGTCCGCCGCTCGCGCGGGCTGCCGGTCGCCGGTCTGCGCCGCCGGGTGCCCGCGCAGGACGCCGACCTGCAGGCGCCCACCTGACACCGGGGTCTCACCCAGGGGCCGGGACGGGTGATGCCGCCGTGGGCGCGCTCAGGCGTGCCGGGCCCGCCGCCGCAGTTGCTGCGCGGTCACCAGACCGGGCCGGTCCCGCATGAGCATCCGGCGGCCCTGGACGATCACCGCTCCCGCGACCACCGAGACGGCCGCCGTGGCGTACCAGGCGACCGCGTAGGAGGTCGCGGTGACGAGGACGCCGAACAGCAGCGGCCCCAGGGCGGCCCCGGCGCCCATCCCGCCCTGGGTGATGGAGGTGGCGCGGGCCGCCATGCCGGGGTGCATCCGGGTCACCGAGTAGGTGGACAGCCCGGCCCACGCCCAGCCGGTGCAGTAGCCGATCACCACACCGACGCCGATGAGCACCTCCACCCCCGTGCCCAGCAGCGCGTAGGAGAGCCCCCCGACGGCCATCTGGGCGGCCACGACCAGCAGCCACCGGGTGCGCACCCGGTCGGCCAGCCAGCCCAGCGCGACGCGGGCCGCCGCACCGGTGGCGCTGGCCACCGCGGCGAGCAGCCCGGCCGTGGCGGGGGAGATGCCGGAGTCCACGGCGGTGGCGACGAAGAACGAGCCGAGCGCGTTGCCGGTGGCCGCACCCAGCATCAGCCCGCAGGCCAGCACGACGAGCGCGGCGCGGCGGAAGGGGCCGGCGGCCTCCGACGCCGCGGCGGTGCCCCGTGGCGGCAGCCGGTTCCCGGCGGGGACGGTCAGCATCACCAGCAGTGCCAGGCCGGCCCCGATGACGAACGCCGGCCGCCAGCCCAGGGGGATGGCCACCAGCGGGACGGCGGCCCCGGCGAGCATGGTGGCCAGCGGGATCGCCGCCTGCTTCGTGCCGTAGGCCAGCCCGTGGCGGTCCGGTGTCACCGCCCGGGCGATCAGGTCGTTGCTCGCCGGCTGCCCGACGCCGTTGCCCCAGCCCGCGACCAGCAGCGCCCCGACGAGCACCGGGGTGTGCTGGGCGGCCAGGGCGATGAGCAGCATGGCGGCGGCGGCCAGCAGCGCGGACAGCCGCACCACCGGCGAGGTGCCGAAGCGCCGCACCACCATGCCGGCGGTCAACGACGCCAGCCCGGAGACGAGGAAGAAGCAGGCCACCAGGACGCCGAGCAGCGAGGGGCCGAAGCCGAGGTCCTCGCGCACCTGCACCCAGAGCACGCCGACCATGTACGGCGGCAGCACCCCGACCGTCGTGACGCTCACGGCCGCGGTGGCGGCGGCGCGGGAGGTCGCCGGGCGCCGGGGCCCCGCCGGCGGGCGCACGGCGGTCAGGCCCGCGGCGGATCGGCCGGAGGACGCCCGGGGAGCGCACCGCCGGCAGCGGCTCCGGTCACGGCTCCCGGCCGCGGTCGAGGAGGTCGTCGACGATGTGCTCGGCGATCGCCAGGGAGGAGGTCGCGGCCGGGGACGGGGCGTTGCGGACCGCGACGACGGCGCCGGTGCGGGTGATGCGGAAGTCGTCGACCAGGCTGCCGTCGGACTCCAGCGCCTGGGCGCGGATACCGGCGGTCGCGGGGACCAGGTCGGCGACGGTGAGCTCGGGGACGTAGCGCTGGGCGGCGGCGGTGAAGGCGCGCTTGCTCAGCGACCCGCGCATCTCGGCGATGCCGGTCCTCCAGTGCTGGGCGGCGAACCTCCGGAAGCCGGCGTAGCGGACGACCTCGGCCAGCTCCCGGGGGCTGACGTCGCGCCGCCGGTAGCCCTCCCGCGCCAGGGCCAGCACGGCGTTGGGGCCGACGAGCACCTCGCCGTCGAACCGCGGGGTCAGGTGCACGCCGAGGAACGGGTAGCGCGGGTCGGGGACCGGGTACACCAGGCCGTTGACCAGGGCTCGCTTCTCCGGGACCAGGGCGAAGTACTCGCCGCGGAAGGGCACGATGCGCGGGGCGGCGACGTCGCCGGCGAGCTCGGCGAGCCGGTCGACCTGCAGACCGGCGCAGAGCACCACCTGGTCGACGACGAGCTCGTCGCCGTCGGCCCCCTGCACGACGACATCCTCGGCCGGTCCGCCGGTGGTGTGCCGCAGCCCGGTGACGGCGAACCCGGTGCGGATCGTCGCACCACGTGCCTGGGCGTCGGCGGCCAGCTGCCGGGTGATCTCGGCGTAGTCGACGATCGCGGTGGTGGGGGAGTGCAGGCCGGCGACCCCCGTGACGTGCGGCTCGAGCTCGTGCAGCTGCGCCCGGTCGAGGATCCGGATGCCGGGGACGCCGTTGGCGCGGGCCCGCTCGGCGATGGCGTCCAGCCGGGACTGCTCGGCGGCGTCGAGGGCGACCAGCACCTTGCCGATCTCCTGGTAGCCCAGGCCCTTCTCGGCGCAGAACTCCTTCAGCAGGCCGACCCCGCGGCGGCAGAGCAGCGCCTTGAGCGAACCGGGTTCGTAGTACAGGCCGGCATGCACCACGCCGCTGTTGCGGCCGGTCTGGTGGGCGGCCAGCCGGTCTTCCTTCTCCAGCAGCGTCACCTCGGCGCCGGGCCGGAGCTGGAGCAGCCGGCGCGCCACCGCGGCACCGATGATGCCGCCGCCGACGACGGCGAAACGCGAGCCGGTCATCGATCCTCCGATCGTGCTCCTCGAGACAGGCCGCGAAGACGGTGCCGGCTGCCGCTACGGTGTGCTGGTGATCTCAGTCACCGAGTGTTGCAGCCGGGGCGTCCGGACGTTCGCACGGGGTGTCCGGCGGTGAGCGACCTCCAGGGTGTCCTGCCCATCACGCTGACGCCCTTCACCGACGACGGAGAGGTCGACGAGGGCAGCATCGACACCCTCGTCGAGGACTACCTGGGCGCGGGAGCGCACGGCCTCACCATCCTCGGCATCATGGGGGAGGCCGCCAAGCTCCTCGACGACGAGCGGGAGCGGGTGCTGCGGCGCTACGTGCAGGCGACCGCGGGGCGGGCGCCGGTCGTGGCCGGGGTCTCGGCCCGCGCGACCCGCATGGCCCTGGACTACGCGCGCCGGGCGGAGGACGCCGGAGCCGCCGCGGTGATGCTGGCCCCGCCCGACAACACCAGGAACCTCGAGCTGGTCTTCGAGCACTTCCGCCGGGTGGCCGAGGCGGTGTCGGTGCCGGTGGTCGTGCAGGACGAGCCGGTCAACACCGGCGTGACCATGCCCGCTCCCTTCCTGGTCCGGCTGCTCGACGAGATCGAGGGCTGCCGGTACCTCAAGCTCGAGGAGACGCCGACCCTCCCGAAGATCACCGCGGTGCGGAACGCGGTGCGCTCGCCGGTGGGCATCTTCGGCGGGCTCGGTGGCGTGTACCTCTACGAGGAGCTGCTGCGCGGCGCCGACGGGATCATGACCGGCTTCGGGTTCCCGCAGGTCCTGGTGGGCACCTACGAGAAGTTCGTCGCCGGGCAGCGCGCGGAGGCGCAGGCCTACTTCTTCAAGCACCTGCCGCTGATCCGGTACGAGGCCCAGCTCGGCGTCGGCGGTGTCACGATCCGCAAGCAGGTGTTCGCCCGGCGGGGAGCCATCAGCTCACCGCACGCCCGTTTCCCGGCGCCGCCGGTCGACGACCTCACCCTCGCCGAGCTCGACGACCTGATCGCCGCTGTCGGACTCTGAGCAGCCGTTCCCACGAGAGCTAGGAGTTCCCTGTGCGACTGACGTCCCTGAGGATCGACGGTGGTGAGCCGGCGGCGCTGGTCCGGCCGTCGGGTGCGGTGTTGTTGACGGCGGTGAACGAGGCGCTGGGCACCACCTGGTCGGGCACGGTGCAGGAGCTGCTGGAGCACGGTGAGGTCGAGGCGCTGCGCC
>NZ_JBJHAM010000020.1:0-74531 GCF_054051035.1 Blastococcus sp. SYSU DS0619
CCCCCCCCACCCCCCCGCCCCCCCCCCCCCCCCCCCCCCCCCCCCCCCCCCCCCCCCCCCCCCCCCCCCCCCCCCCCCCCCCCCCCCCCCCCCCCCCCCCCCCCCCCCGCCGCGGTCAGCGGACGGCGAAGCGGTCGTTCTCGGCGTCGTGCTTGCCGGGCCACATCTTGGCGCCGAGCACGCCACCCAGGGCCGCCGCGGCGATCGACAGGCCCAGTCCGAGCACCGCCCAGCTGGCGGCCGAGCGAGCCGCATCGGCGGCCTGGCCGGCCTGGATGTCGGGGATGTCGGCCTGCTGGATCCCGGCGATGTCGGTGACCGCGCCGGCCAGCGAGCCGAGGAGGGCGCCGCCACCGAACAGGGTGAGCAGCACGATCGTCACCACGGCGAGCGCCCACACGAGGATGCCGTGGAGGAGGCCCTCGCTGAAGCCGCGCCACAGCGCGGTCGCCCCGGCGGTCAGGCCACCGAGGAAGAGTGCGATCAGCCCGTTGATCCCGCTGATCAGGTCGGCGTTGTTCCCGGAGTCCGTGCCGAGGTCCCACCACCCCAGGGCCAGCGTGGCCAGCTGGAGGAGCAGGAACGTGGGCACCGCGACGATCAGCCCGGCCCACACCGGGCCCCACCGCACCCGGTCGCGCCGCGGCGGTGCGAGCGAGATCTGCGTGGGCCGCCCGAGGTGCTCGTCGCCGTGGCCGCCCTGCGGGGCGGCCGCGACGCGGGTGGCACCCTCCGTCGTCCCCACGGGCGTGGCGGCTCCTTCGTTGCGGACGTCGGTCCCGGTGCCGGAATCGATTCGTGCACGACCTTCGGTCATGACCCTCTCCTTCTCGTCGTCGTCTCAGCAGGTCGGGGGATCAATGCCCGGCCTGGTGGGCAGCCCACCCCGGGCGCCGAGCCGTAACCTGATCGAGACATTGCGCGCCCCGCCCGGCCACTCCTCCGCCACACTCCTCCCCCGGCCGCGAACGCCGAGGTCACCGCCCATGTGTGGACCGGGAGCGTGCGAGGTACAGCAGCCCCCGCAGGGCCGCCGTCCGGTGGCCCGGTCGATCGGATCGGAGGAGCCAGTGGCGCTCGACGACGAGGACATGACGAGCACGGAAGGCCCGGCCGACGGTGGTGCGTCCGGCACCCCCGGCACGCACGACGGTGGTGCTGACGGCGGCGCCGACGGTGGCGCCGACGGCGGTGCCGACAGCGGTGCGGAAGGCCCGGCCGACAGCAGCGCCGGCACCGCGGACCACGGCGCATCCGGCACCCCCGGGGGCCACGACGGCGGTGCTGATGGCGGCGCGGACGGTGGCGCCGACGGCGGTGCGGACGGTTCGGCCTGACCGAGAGCCCGACCCCGCAGGGCCGGGCGGAGCAGTCGCTCCGCCCGGCCCTGCGGCGGTGCACGGACATGGCGCCCGAGCTCTTCGCCGAGCAGTACTGGGCGCAGCGCCCGCTGCTCACGCGGGCGGCGGACACCGGTAACTCCTTCACCGACCTGCTCGACCTCCCCGCGGTCGACGAGCTGCTCTCCCGGCGCGGCCTGCGGACACCGTTCCTGCGGATCGCGAAGGACGGCGCCGTCGTCGAGGCGAAGCGGTTCACCACCTCCGGAGGGGCCGGCGCGGAGATCGCCGACCAGGTCTCCTCCGACGCGGTGCTGCGACTGTTCGCCGACGGGAGCACCGTCGTGCTGCAGGGCCTGCACCGGCTGTGGCCGCCGCTGATCGAGTTCGCCGACCAGCTGGCCGCCGACCTCGGCCACCCCACGCAGGTGAACGCCTACGTCACCCCGCCGTCCTCGCAGGGCTTCAGCCCGCACTACGACGTCCACGACGTGTTCGTGCTGCAGGTGGCCGGGGAGAAGCACTGGACCATCCACGAGCCGGTGCTCCCCGACCCGCTGCGCACCCAGGTCTGGACCGATCGCGCCGAGGAGGTCGCCACCGCGGCCGCGCGCGAGCCGGTCATCGACGCGGTGCTGCGCCCCGGTGACGCCCTCTACCTGCCGCGCGGCTACCTGCACTCGGCCAAGGCCCTCGGCGAGATCAGCGCACACCTGACCGTCGGCATCCACTCGGTCACCCGCTGGGCCGCCGCCGAGTCGGTGCTGGACCTGGTGCGCACCCTGGCGGCCGAGGACCGCACCTTGCGGGGGTCGCTGCCCCTGGGCGTCGACCTCGCCGACCCCGACGTGCTCGCCGACGACGTCGCCTCCGTCGTCGAGGGGCTGCACGAGTGGCTGGGCCGGGTCGACCCCGCGGAGGTGGCCGACCGCCTCCGGGCCCGCACCTGGGCCCAGGTGCGGGCCGAACCGGTGGCCCCCCTCGCCCAGGCCTCGGCCGCCGCCGCGGTCACGGCGGAGACGGTGCTGCGGCTGCGCCGCCGGCTGCGCTGCACGCTGCGCGACGCCGACGACGGGCGGATCACCCTCCTCGCCGGGCGCCGCACGCACTCCTTCCCCTCCGACGTGCGCCCCGCGCTGACCGAGCTCCTGGCCGTCGGCGAGCTGAAGGCCGGCGACCTCCCCGGCCTGGACCCGGCGGACCGGCTCACCCTGGCGCGCCGGCTGGTGACCGAGTCGATCGCCACCGTGCCCGACGCCGCCCTGCCGGCGACCGGGCGCGCGGCCGCACGCGAGGACGCGTCCGGCCCCGGTCGGTGACCCGGTGGCGGGAGTGACCGACCCCGCGAGCGGCGACGACTTCTGCCGCACCGACGCCCCCGCACGCCCCCCGGGCCGGCTGGACGGGAACCGCTGCTCGGTGCAGGCGCTGGAGCGCGGCGACTCCGGCATCGCCACGGCCTCGCCGGTCTCGCGCTGGCTGCTGATCGAGCAGCCGGGGCCGTGGGGACGCCAGGCGCTGCTCCAGTCCCGGTTCGACCCGCGCGTGGCCCCGCTGCTGGCCGCCCGAGCGGACCGCGAGGGCGTGCGGGTGCTGCTGGTCCGCCGTCCCGGCGACCGGCTGTCCGACTCCGGCCGGCGCTGGGCCTACGCCGACAGCCGGCCCGGGCAGGAGGGGCTCTGGTGGTCGGTGCGCGCGGCCGACGCCGACCTGCTCACCGCGCCGTGGGACGGCTCGATCGGCGAACCGGCGCAGGGCCGGACGTACCTGGTGTGCACCCACGGCGGGCACGACGCCTGCTGCGCGCTGCGCGGCCGGCCCCTCGCCCGCGCGCTGCCCGCACCCGGCCCGGCCGACGTCTGGGAGTGCAGCCACCTGGGCGGCGACCGCTTCGCCGCCAACGTGCTCGTGCTGCCGCACGGCTTCTACTACGGGCAGGTGCCCGGGGACGGCGGGTTGGTCGTCGCCGCGCACGACCGCGGCCAGGTGGCGCTGCCGTGGCTGCGCGGGCGGGCCGGGCTCACGGCGCCGGTGCAGGCGGCCCAGCACTACGCGCGCGAGGAGCTCGGTCTGCTCGGCGTCGACGACCTGGCGCCGCTGGGGGCGGCGCGGCTGCCCGGCGGGGAGCCGGACGTGGAGCGGTGGGAGGTGTCCCTCGCCGGACCCGCCGGCCCCGTCGCGGTCACGGTCGAGAGCCGCCCGTCACCGGAGCTGGTCCACCTGACCTGCCAGGCGGCGCGGCCGGGCCGGGTGCGCACCTGGCACCGGCTCGCGGTCACGCCCCGGCCGGGAGCCGCGGCGGGGAGCTGAGCGGACCGGACGCCGGTCAGGCGAGGGCGCGCCCCCGGGCGGCCAGCAGCGGGATCGCCAGCTCCGTCGCCGTGAGCGACCCGTGATAGGCGGCAAGCCGGCTCGGTCCGGGCTCCAGGCGGGGGCTCACCAGCACCCAGCTGCCCCGGGCCAGCGCCACGACGTCGCCGATGCGGGCGGCGAGCGCGTCGTCCACCGGGCCGAAGATCCCGCTCGCGACGGCCTCCTCGCGCCCCACGACCCAGGCGCGGTCGCCGAGGACACCGCGCCACCGGTCCAGGACGTCGGCCTCGGCCCCGGGCTCGGTGTGCACGTAGCGGGCGCGCGGCTCGCCGGCGAGCAGCCGCACGCCGTCGGCGAGATCGGGCTCGTCGTCGAGGTCGAGGCGGGTGTGCGCGGGGACGTCGAGCATGCCGTGGTCGGCGGTGACCAGCAGGGCGGCGTCGTCGGGCAGGCCGTCGACGAGCTGCTCGACGATGCGGTCGACCAGCGCGAGCTGGGCCCGCCAGCTGGGCGAGTCGACGCCGCGGACGTGGCCGGTGAGGTCGAGCTCGGCCATGTACCCGTAGACCAGGGCACGCGGACCCGCGTCCAGGGCCGACCGCATGAGCGCCGTCAGGTCCCCGGGGCCGACCGCGCCGGTGTACTCGGCGCCGCGGTAGGCGGCCACGGTGAGGCCCGACCCCGCGTAGGCCCACGGCCCCACCGCGGTGACCGCGACGCCGTCGGCTGCGGCGTGCTCGAAGACGGTGGGCCGCGCCTGCCAGTCGGCGGGGTCGGGGTCGTCGGCCCACTGGGTGTGGTTGAGGACGCGCCCCTCCCCCGGCACCTCGGTGACGAAGCCCAGGACGCCGTGGCTGCCCGGGGGCAGCCCGGTGCCGATCGTGGTGAGGCTGACCGGGGTGGTGCTGGGGCAGGGCGCCTGGAGGTCCCCGGCCGGGCTGGCCAGCGAGGCGAGGGTGGGGGCGAGGTCGGCGTGGGCGCGGACCAGGTCGGCACCCAGCCCGTCGACGAGCAGGACCGCCACCCGCCGGGCGCCGTGCAGCGCCGAGGAGAGGCCGAGCGGATCGGCGGACAGGTCACCCCGCGGGACGGGCGCGCCGAGCGTCGCGGCCACACCCGGCAGCACGTCGGCCAGGGTGGCCACGCCGTAGGCCGGCCGGTGCAGGTCGGGTGGGAGCCCGCCGCCGTCGACCGCGCCGGTCACGCGCGGGTGGCCAGCAGGTGGAGGCCGGCGGCCACCTCGCGGTAGGGCGAGGCCTCGGCGAGCGCCAGCTCGAGGGCCCGCACGGCGGCCGGGTCGGCGCCGGAGGCGGCCTCGAGCAGGTCCGCGACGACGGAGACGCCGCGCCAGCTGCCGGGAGCGAGGCCCGCGCCGTCGACGAGCGCGAGGAGGTCCTCGGGGCTGAACCGGCGGCGGACCGGCCGGCCGGGGACGCCCCGGTCGCCGAGCACCGCGAGCGCCTCCGCGGGCTGCCCGGCGACCGCCCGGGCCAGCACGGCCCCGGCCCGGTTGGCGACGGCGAGGCTCACCCGGCCGCCCGGGCACAGCGCGCCGGCGATCTCCCGCAGGGTCACCGCCGGGTCGTCGACGACCTCCAGCACGGAGTGGCAGAGCGCGAGGTCGTACCCCCCGTCGTCGTCGGCGAGCACCTCGTGCAGCAGGTCGCCGTCGCCCTGCACGCCGCGGACCCGCTCCCCCACCCCCGCCGTCTGGGCGCGGCGGTGCAGGGTGGCGAGGGCGTCGGCGCTGGGGTCGACCACGGTGACGCGGTGGCCGAGACGGGCCAGGGGGACAGCGAACATGCCACTGCCACCGCCGACGTCCAGCACCCGCAGGGCCGTGCCGGCGCTGACCAGCGGGTCGAGCGCGGCCCAGACGGCAGCGGTCCGGGCGGGCAGCTGCTCGGCGGTCGGCGCGGCAGGTTCGGTCGGCACCCACCGGAGCCTAGTGGCGCCGGTGCGGCCGCACCGTTCAGGCGGGGACGCTGTCGGCGGCCCGCCGGATGGCGTCGAGGTCGATGCGGCGCATCTGCAGCATGGCCTGGGTGGCCCGCTGGGCCCGGCCGGGGTCGGGGTCGTTCAGCAGGGACATCAGCTCGGTGGGGACGACCTGCCAGGAGACGCCGAACCGGTCCTTCAGCCAGCCGCACATGCTCTCCTCGCCGCCCTCGGTGAGCCGGGTCCAGTAGTGGTCGGCCTCTTCCTGGTCGGCGCACATGATCTGGAACGAGACCGCCTCGTTGAAGGGGAACTGCGGCCCGCCGTTGAGCGCGGTCCAGGGCTGCCCGTCGAGCGTGAAGTCCACCGTCAGCACGTCGCCCTCCTTCATGGGCGGCGGCATGTCGGGGCCGTAGCGGGTGACATCGCGGATCGAGCTGTCGGGGAAGATCGACGTGTAGTGCCGCGCCGCCTCCTCGGCGACGCCGTCGAACCACAGGCACGGGATCTGCTTGGGCATGATCGGTCCTCCTTCGTGCACCGGCCGGGCGCCGGTGCTGGTGGATGGACCGCTCGTGGCCGCCGGACTCATCGGTCGCCGGCGCCCCGCGCGTCGCCGGGTGATCGTTTACCGGTCCGTCGGCTGGGGGCACACCCCTCGGCGTCCACCCCGCCGACGATCGAGGAGTTCCCATGGCCCGCTCCACCCGTCCCCGCCTGGTCCGCGCGACCGCGGCCGCGTTCGCCATCACCGCCGCCGCCTTCACGACCGCCGCGTGCGGGGAGGACGTCGTCGACGACGGCGTCGAGCAGAACGTCGAAGAGGGTGTCGACGAGGTCGAGCAGGAGGTCGAGGACGCCACCGACGACGAGGGCTGAGCCCACCGGGATGGCCCGCTCCGGGCACCGCCCGCGAGTGCGAGGGCAGGAGGGGCCATCCCTCAGTGGCCGGAGCTGCCCGGGCTGGAGTGCCAGAGCTTCCGGGGCGGGCCGGACGCTGCCCGCCGCGCCGCGTCCTTGGTCTCGTCACCGGCCGGCTTGATGTCGGCGTAGGGCGACATCCGGAAGCCGGTCGGGTGCACGAGCACCGGCCGCACCATGACCGGCCGACTGCTGCGTGATGCCGCCGCCCCGGTGATCGCCTGCTCGGTGATCTCCCCCGGCGCCGCCATCAGCTCGGCGACCGACTCCAGCCCGCCGGCCTCCCACGCCTCGTGCAGCGCCGGCAGCTCCCAGGCCCCGGTGGCCCGCAGCGACATCCCCCGCGGGCCGGTGCGCCGCAGCACCCCGCGGATCACCAGCAGCCACGAGTGGAAGACCGTCGCGGCATAGGGCCCCTGCGCGTCCTCGAAGAAGGTCGAGTCGGTGCAGCCGGTGCCGTCGTCGAGGGTCACGAACACCACCCGGCGCCCGGACCGGATCGGCGGCGTCTGGGTGGCCACCTTGACCCCGGCGACCAGCACCTCCGCCCCGCTGCGGCAGCCGAGGAGCTCTCCGGCCGGGACCGCCCCGAGCGCCGACAGGAACGGCCGGTAGAAGTCGACGACGTGCCGGCTGGCGTCGAGCCCGAGCACCTCGAGTTCCGCCCGCACCAGCTCGGCGTCGGTGAACTCGGGCAGCCCGCTGCTCTCCGCCCAGGTGGGGGCGGTCGCGTCGTCCTGCCCCGCCGTCCCGACCGCCGGCTCCTCCTCCAGCCCCATCAGGTCCAGGCTCAGCTGCCCGTCGGACGTGGCCCGGGCGCCGCTGCGGCTCCACCGGTCCAGCTCGCTGATCTGCAGCAGCAGGTCCCGCCGGGTCACCTGGTGGCGCCGCCGGGTCGGCCGGCCGGCCTCCCGGTCGCGCATCCCGAAGCCGTAGAGCGAGTCGAACCCACCGGCCAGCACCAGCCGCTCGACCACCGGCCGGGACACCGATGCGCGCGACCAGAAATCCGTCAGTGACCGATAGGGCTGCCCGGCGACCACCCGCGCCACCTCGTCGTCGGAGATGCCCTTCACGTCGGCCAGGGACAGTCGGATGCCGTAGCGCGTGGGGTCGGGCATCGCCGTCGGCATCCACTCCGGGCGCCGCCACCCTCTACTCTCACCCTCCACCTCACGGTCAGGGTCCGCCGCACCGCCGTCCGCACCGTCGTCCGTGGTCAGCCGCTCGACGCGGTAGCTGCCGGTCGAGGCGTTGACGTCGAGGCCGAGCACCCGGACGCCGAAGTTGCGGGCGTCGTCGAGGATCAGCCGCTTCGGGTACATGCCGGGGTCGTGGGTGAGCACCCCGGCGAGGAAGGCTGCCGGGTGGTGGGTCTTCAGCCAGGCCGACTGGTAGGTGGGCAGCGCGAACGCCGCGGCGTGCGCCTTGCAGAAGCCGAACGACCCGAAGGCGGCCAGCACCTCCCACACCTGCTCGGCCACCTGCACCGGGTAACCGGCGGCCAGCGCCCGGGGCACGAACCACGCCCGCACCTCCGGGTGGGCGTCCTTCTCCCCCAGGGCGCGGCGCACCTCGTCGGCCTCGGCCAACGTGCAGCCGGCCATCCGGGCGACCACCTGCAGCACCTGCTCGTGGAAGACCACCACCCCGGCGGTCTCCGCGAGCGCGAACTCCAGGTCGGGGTGCGGGTACTGCGCCTCCCGCCACCCGTTCCGGGCCATGAGGAACGGGGTGACCATGTCGCTCTTCACCGGCCCGGGCCGGAACAGCGAGATGTCGATGATGAGGTCCTCGAAGGTCTGCGGCCCGAACTTGCCGACCAGCTCCCGCTGCCCCGGCGACTCGATCTGGAACATGCCGAGCGTGCGGGTGCTGCGGATCAGCTCGAAGGTCGTCGGGTCGTCTCGCGGGACGGCGTCGATGTCGACCGGCTCCTCACCGACCCGCTCGATCTCGTCGAGGGCGTGCGCGATCGCCGACTGCATCCGGATGCCGAGCAGGTCGAGCTTGAGCAGCCCCAGCTCCTCGACGTCGTCCTTGTCGAACTGGCTCATCGGATAACCCAGGTAGCTGCTCTCCACCGGGGTGCGGTCCAGCAGCGTGGCATCGGAGAGCAGCACTCCGCACGGGTGCAGCGCGATGTGCCGGGGCAGCCCGTCGAGCCGGGCGACGAGGTCGAACAGCAGGTCCAGGTCACCACTGCCGCCGGCCCGCTTCGAGCCCAGCCGGCTGGCCCGCAGCTCCGGCAGGTCGCGCAGCGCCGCGTGCACCTGGTTGGCCCGGATGTGCGGGAAGGCCTTGGCGACGGCGTCGACCTCCGCCTGGGGCAGCCCGAGCGCGGCGCCGACGTCGCGGATCGCGTGCCGCACCCGGTAGGTGTCCATCATCGAGATGCAGCTGACCCGGTGGGCGCCGAAGCGGTCGATGACCGCGTCGTAGACCTCCATCCGGCGGGCGGACTCCACGTCGATGTCGATGTCGGGCAGCTGGTGGCGCAGCGGCGAGAGGAACCGCTCCATCAGCAGCCCGTAGCGCAGCGGGTCGACGTCGGAGATGCCCAGCAGGTAGGTGACCAGGCTGCCGGCGCCCGAGCCGCGCGCGGCCGCCCGGACCCTCAAGCTCCGGATGAGGTCGACCACGTCGGCCACGGTGAGGAAGTAGGACGGGTACCCGAGGGACTCGATGACCGCGAGCTCGTCGGCCAGCCGCCGGCGCACCCGGGCCGTGGGCGCCATGCCACGCCGACCCAGCCCGGCCTCGCAGCGGGCCCGCAGCACCTGCACGGGACCCATGCCCCGTTCGGCCGGCGTGGTGACGACGTCGAGCTCGGGGTACCGGACGCTGCCGATGCCCAGGTCGCCCGCCGGATCGACGGCACACTGCTCGGCCAGCCGGGCGGTGCGCTCGAGCAGCCGCAGGGCGGCGTCCCGGTCGGGGCCGACGACGTCCTCGGCGACCTCGGCCATCTCCTTGCCCGACTTCAGGTAGCCCTCGGCCGTGGTGCGGTCGACGTGCCGCGCGCCGAGCGGCACCAGCCGCCGGGCGGCGTCCAGCACGTCGGCGGTCGGTGCGTCCAGGGCGTCGACGTAGCGGACGGCGTTGCTGAGCACCACCGGCACGCCCTGCTCGGTGGCGAACCGCAGCATCGCCTGGGCCCGCGAGCGGTCACCGCGCCCGCGGTGGTGCACCAGCTCCAGCGCCAGCCCCGGGCCGAACACCGCACGCCAGGCGTCCAGCTGGTCGGCGGCCAGATCGGCCCGGCCGGCCAGCAGCGCCCGCCCCACCGGGGAGTCGGGGCCGAGCAGCGGGGTCAGCCCGGTCGCGTGCTCGGCGGCGATCGCCAGCGAGCTCACCGGCTCCCCGCGGGTGCCACGCAGGTGGGTGGCGCTGGTGAGCCGGCACAGCGACCGCCAGCCGGCGCCGTCCCGCGCCAGGAAGGTGACCCGGGGCAGCCGCGGGTCGACGCTCGCCCCGCCGCGGGCCGGAGCCCGGCGGCCGGCCGTCGCGGCCCGCGACCGCGGGGGCCGCGACGCGGTGAGGTCCTCCCCCAGCACGTGCGCGAGCGCCGGGGGCACGCTGGTGCCCAGCGACGGCGCCACCGCCAGGTCGACGCCGAAGATCGGCCGCACCCCGGCCGAGCGGCAGGCCAGCGCGAACTTCACCGCGCCGTAGAGACCGTCCCGGTCGGTCAGGGCCAACGCCGGCATGCCGTGCTCGGCGGCGCGGGCTACCAGGTCGGCCGGGTGGTTGGCCCCGTACCGCATGGAGTAGCCGGAGGCGACGTGCAGGTGGACGAAGGGGTCGCTCACCGCCAGGGCCCGGCGGACCGGGACACGGCAGCGGACGCCGACCCGCCGACCACGTGCGGCCTCGGGTAGCGGGGCGACTCGGGCAGCGGCGTGCTGCCGAGCGCGGTCTCGACCACGCCGAGGAAGGCGCGGACGTCCCGCACCAGGTCGTCGGCCTCCCGCTCGGTGACCGCCCGGGACAGCCCCGCCTCGGCGGCGGCGCGCTTGCCCGCCCCGGCGGCGAAGAAGGTGGCCCACTCCCCCAGCTCCGGCGCCACCTGCCCGAGCAGCACCCAGGCGCTGCGCGGCCGGCGCCGCCCGCCCTCCGGCCGGGTGCGGGCGGCCAGCACCGCGGCGGCGGCGCGGAGCGCGGCGAGGTGGGCGGTGGCGTACCGCTCCCGCTGATCGGTGGCCGCGGCGGCCGCGGCCAGCCCCCGGTGGGCCTGGCCCAGCAGCGCCGAGGCAGCGGCGGGCAGGGCGGGGGGAAGCGGCAGCTGCTCGGCCGGCACGGCCCGTGCGGCGCCCATCAGTCGTGCACCCGCACGAGCCACCAGCGGTTGCCGGACGCGTCCCAGGACAGGTCGTAGACCCCGGCGAAGCTCATCCGGGAGCGCCCGGCCCGGACCGCCTCGACCCGCCAGACCTCCCGCGGTGCCACCAGGTCGGCGGACGCACCGCCCGTGCCGGCGTCCCGCAGCCACCACGGCGCCGTCTCGACCCAGGAGTCGAGCAGCTCGCCCACGACGTACCGGGACTGCCCGCGCCAGAACTGCACCGGGCCCAGGGGGCCACGCTCGACCTGCACCTCTTCGCCGACCCGTCCGACGACCTCACCCAGCACCCGGCTCATGCCCGACTCCCCACGCCTCACCCCGCGCACACGCCACCCCGGAACCCCCCGCCGGCGGGGAAGAGCCGGGAGAGGCGGGCTGCACGTCGTTCGAACAGGTGTTCGAACGCCCGTTTAGTAGACCCGAGCGCCCCGCCCTCGTCAAGCCGCGCCGCGCCGTGTCCCGGCGCCCGTGCCGCACCGCCCCGCGGGATGGCGGACACGCCGGGCGGAGCGACCGGGGACGGTGGCAGGATCGGCCCATGCCTCCGCCGGACCACCCCCGGGTCACCGACGTCGCGCGGCTGCTCCGCGCGGCCGGTGCCGCCGGCGAGGTACGCCACCTGCCCGACAGCGCCCGTACCGCCGCGGCGGCCGCCGCCCAGCTCGGCGTACCGGCCGGCGCCATCGCCAACAGCCTGGTGTTCGACGTCGCCGGCAGCCCCCTGCTGGTCCTCACCAGCGGCGCCCACCGGGTGGACGAGGCCCGGGTGGCCGAACTCCTCGGCGTCCCGGCGCTCACGCGGGCCACCCCTGACTTCGTGCGGCGGCACACCGGCCAGCCCATCGGCGGGGTCGCGCCGATCGGTCACCCGGAGCCGATCGGCACGCTGGTCGACGTCGAGCTGGCCCGCTACGACGAGGTCTGGGCGGCCGCAGGGCACCCGCACACGGTCTTCCCGACCAGCTACGACGAGCTGCTCCGCCTCACCGAGGGCACCCCGGCCGAGGTGGCGGCCGCGACCGACCACGCGCCGGAGGCGGTCGACAGATGACGGGAACCCGTCCCACCGCCCGCATCGTCGAGCTGCCCCCGCCGTGGATGCGGGAGCACATGCACGAGGTGCTCGTCGTCTACGGCCTGGCGATGGGCTACGACTCCGGCGTCGTCGCCGGGCGGTACAGCTACGCGATCCAGCACACCGAGCGGCCCGGCTTCCGCGCCGTGGGCGCCTTCGCGCAGACCCCGGAGGGCGAGCGGCTGGTCGGGTTCGGCTACGGCTACCTCATCGCCCCCGGCCAGTGGTGGCACGACCAGGTGCGCGCCGCGCTGGACCGCCGGACGGCCAAGAAGTGGCTGCCCGGGGCCTTCGAGGTGTGCGAGCTGCACGTCCACCCCGACGCGCAGAGCCAGGGGCTGGGCCGGCAGCTGCTGCACGCGCTGGTCGAGGGCCTGCCGCACCCGGTCGCCCTGCTCTCCACGCCCGACGCCGACACCAAGGCCTTCCGGCTGTACCGCGCGGACGGCTTCGTCGACCTGGCCCGCGGCTACCACTTCCCCGGCGACTCCCGGCCCTTCGCCATCCTCGGCGCCCGGCTGCCGCTGCATCCACCCGCCCCCTCCGCGCCGAACTCCCGGGCGTGACCGCTCCCCCTGCCCCGCCCGTGGACGTCGTCGTCGTCGGCTCCGGCCACAACGGCCTGGTGGCCGCCTGCTACCTGGCCCGGGAGGGCCTGCGGGTGGAGGTCGTCGAGTCCGACGACGTCCTCGGCGGCGCGGTGTCCACCGTCGAGCGCTGGCCCGGGGTGCGCGTCGACCGCGGCTCCAGCGCGCACGTCATCGTCCGGCACAGCGGCATCGTCGAGGAGCTGGACCTGGCGACGCACGGGCTCAGCTACATCGACTGCGACCCGTGGGGCTTCGCCCCGGCCCCGGTGCCCGGCGACCCGGGCCCGGCCGGCCGGCCGCTGGTCTTCTCCGTCGACCTGGACGCCACCTGCGCCTCGATCGAGGCGGCCTGCGGCCCGGCCGACGCCGCCGCCTACCGGCGCTTCGTCGCGGTGTGGCAGCCCCGCAGCCGCGCGGTGGTCGCATCCTTCGGCCGCGCCCCGTCCGCGGGCGCCCTGCTCCGCTCCTTCTGGCCGCTCGGCGCGCCCGCCGAGGGCCGGCCGCGCACGCCCGGAGGCGAGCTGGCCGTCGACTTCCTCGGCTCGGGCGACGCGCTGCTGGACCGCTGGTTCACCAGCGAGCGGCTCAAGGCGGCGCTGGCGTGGTTCGGCGCCCAGTCGGGCCCGCCGATGTCCGAGCCCGGCACCGCCGCGATGGTCGGCTGGGTGGCGCTGCTGCACGACGTCCCGCCGGGGCACCCGGTCGGTGGCTCGGGCGGCCTGACCCAGGCGCTGCGTCGGCGGCTGGAGTCCGACGGCGGCCGGGTGGTGCTCGGCGACGGCGCCGCGCGGCTGCTGGTCGAGGACGGGCGGGTCGCCGGGGTGGAGACCCGGTCCGGCCGGGTCGTGCGGGCGCCGTCGGTGGTGGCCGCGTGCCACATCGGGGTCACGCGAGAACTCGCCGGCGACGCCGCACCCCCGGTGCTGGCCGACGCCGCACCGCCGATCGGCAACGGCTTCGGCCTGGTCGTGCGCGCGCTGACCGACGCCCCGCCGTCCTACCCGGGCGTGCCCGCCGCCGACGCCCTGCAGGGCCTCCAGCTGCTGTGCACCGACCGCGCCCAGCTGGCCGCCGCGCACGGCGACTGGGGCGCCGGCCGGGTGCCGCGCGAGCCGGTGCCGCTGGCCATGTCGTTCTCCGCGAGCGACGACACGCTGGCCCCGCCGGGGCAGCACGTGGTCACCATCTGGGGCCAGTGGTACCCCTACGCGCTGGCCGACGGGGGCAACTGGGACGCGCTGGCCGACGCCGAGGCGCGGCGCCTGGTGGCCGCGGTCGACCGCTACGCCCCCGGGTTCGCCGCCTCGGTGCGGGAGACGTACGTGCAGACCCCGCTGGCCCTGGAGCGGGAGCTGTCGCTGCCCCGTGGCAACGTCATGCACGTGGAGATGGGCCTGGCCAGCATGTTCGCCTTCCGCCCGGCGCCGGGGCTGTCGGGCTACCGGGTGCCGGGCCTGCCCGGCCTCTACCTCGCGGGCGCCTCCACCCACCCCGGCGGCGGCGTCTCGGGCAACTCCGGGCGGACGGCGGCGCGCACCGTCCTCGCCGACCGCCGGGCGCTGCGGCCGCGGGCCCGGGCGGCGGCCGGCCGGGCCCTGCGCCGGCTGCGGGCCGGAGGGGCGGAGGCGTGACGGCCGCGACCGCCGCCACGCCGGTGCCGGGCCTGCGCCGCGTCGTCCCCGTGGCGCTGGCCGGCGCGCTCGTGGCCACGGCCATCGCCTACCCGCTGAGCTCCGGCGGTCTGCGCGACGTCGTCTCCTGGACCATCGTGCTGCTGGGCTCCACCCTGTCGGTGGTGCACGCGGGCCTGAGCCGGGGCGTCCGCACCGGGCTGGGCGTGCTGGTGCTGGTCGCGCTGGTGGCCCTCGGCTTCGAGTCGGTCGGCCTGGCCACCGGCTACCCCTACGGCAGCTACACCTACAGCGACACCCTCGGTCCCACGCTGCTCGGCGTGCCGTTCCTGGTCCCGCTGGCCTGGCTGATGATGGCCTGGCCCAGCTGGCTGCTCGGCGGGCTGCTGGCCCGCCCGGTGCGCGCCGGCCTGCGCCGGCCGGCCCGCATCGGCTGGGCGGCGGCGGTCTTCGCCGCCTGGGACGTCGTCCTCGACCCGCAGTTGGTGCAGGCCGGCTACTGGACGTGGGCCGACCCCTCCCCCGGACTCCCCGGCATCGACACCGTGCCGCTGACCAACCTCGTCGGCTGGCTGGTCGCCGGGGTGGTCCTCATGACGCTGCTCGACCTGCTCGTCGCACGTACCCGGGCACCCGGCGCGCCCCGCGTCGGGCCGGCGGCGCCGCTGTTCGCCCTGGCGTGGATGACCCTGGGCGGCGCCCTCGCGCACGCCGGCTGGCTGGGGCTGCCCGGGTCCGCGGCCTGGGGCGCGGGGCTGGGCGCGGGCGTCCTCGTCGTCCTCGCGGTGCAGCAGCGGCGGGCGAGACGCCGGTGAGCGGGCGCCTGCTCCGCGTCCTGGCCGGCGTCTCGGTGGCCGGCGCCGCACACGCCGCCGTCAACACCGCGCTGCTGCGCCGCCCACCGGCCGATCCGCCGCCCGTGCGCCGCCGGGTCACCGTGGTGCTGCCGGTGCGCGACGAGGCCGAGCAGGTCGCCGGCTGCCTGGCCGCGCTGCTCGACCAGCGAGGGCTGGACCGGCTGCGGGTGGTCGTGGTCGACGACGGCTCCACCGACGGCACCGCCGACGTGGTCCGCGCGGTGCACGACCGCCGGATCCGGCTGGTCTCCGCTCCCCCGCCGCCCCCGGGCTGGCTGGGCAAGCCGCACGCCTGCTCGGTCGGGGTGGACGCGGCGGCCGAGGAGAGCGACGACGACGGCGTGCTGGTGTTCGTGGACGCCGACGTCCGCCTCTTCCCCGACGCGATCGCCGCCGCCGTCGCCGTCCTCGACGCGCAGCAGCTGGACCTCGTCTCGCCGTGGCCCCGCCCGCTCGCGGTCGGGGCGGCCGAGCGCCTGGTGCAGCCGCTGGCGCCGTGGCTCTGGACGACGACGCTGCCGCTCCGCCTGGCCGAGCGCTCCGCCCGCCCGTCGCTGGCCGCCGCCAACGGGCAGTTCCTGGTCGTGCGGCGCAGCGCCTACCTGCGGGCCGGCGGGCACGCCACCGTCCGCGGCGAGGTGCTGGAGGACATCGCGCTGCTGCGGGCGGTGAAGCGCGCCGGTGGCCGCGGCGGGCCGGTCGACGGGTCGCGGCTGGCCGCCTGCCGGATGTACGAGGGCTGGCCGGCGCTCCGCGACGGCTACGCCAAGTCGCTGTGGGCGTCGGTCGGGGGGACGCCGGCCGGCGGGCTGGCCGCGGCGGCCGCGCTCACCGCCGTCTACGTCGTCCCGCCCGTGGCGGCGCTCGGCGGTTCCCGGGCCGGGCTGGTCGGGTACGCGGCGGCGGTCGCCGGCCGCGTCGCCAGCGCGCTGTCCAGCGGCAGCCGGGCCTGGCCCGACGCCCTCGCCCACCCGGTGTCGGTGCTGGTGCTCGACGCGCTCATGGTGCGCTCGGTGCTGGGGCGGCGACGCGGCACGCTGCGCTGGCGCGGCCGGACGGTGGACGCGAGGAGCGCGGGCACATCGGCGACGATGGGCCGGTGACCTCACCCGACCAGCCTCGGCCGCGCACCTCGTTCGACCCGACCGGGATGGACGCCGGCGCGTTCTACCGGGTGCTGAACTCCGTCGTCGTCCCCCGGCCGATCGCCTGGGTCTGCAGCCGCTCGGCCGAGGGCGTGCACAACCTGGCGCCGCACTCCTTCTACACCGTCGCCTGCGTCTCGCCGCCGATCGTGCAGTTCACCTCGGTCGGCCGGAAGGACTCGCTGAACAACGTCGAGGCCACCGGCGAGTTCACCGTGAACCTCACCCCGGAGGCACTGTTCGAGCAGGTCAACGCCACGGGCACCGACTTCCCACCGGACACCAGCGAGGCCGAGCACACCGGGGTGCGCCTGGAGCCGGCCGACACCGTCGCGGCGATGCGCGTGGCGGAGTCGCCCGTGTCGATCGAGTGCACGCTGCACTCCACGATCCGCCTCGGTGACAGCACCGTCGTCCTCGGCCAGGTGCGGCACATCAGCGTGTGGGCCGAGGCGGTCCGCGACGGCCGGCCGCGGATCGAGCACCTCAAGCCGCTGGCGCGCCTCGGCGGGAACGAGTGGACGACGGTCGGCGAGGTGCGCGAGATCGCCCGCATCCCCTACCGCGCCTGGGCCGAGGACCCCTCGATCGGGCAGCGACTGCGCGACGGGTGAGCCGCGGACCGGTCGCGGGGGCCGCCGCGTGGCCGCGGCGTCGTCCGGCGGACGACGGTGTCACGCCAGGTGGGCGGCCACCTCGTCGGCGGCCTCGGCGCCGAAGGCCTCGGCGAAGCGGGCCAGGAAGCTCTCCCGGGGCAGGTCGTACTCCTGCGTGCCGATGACCTCGACCGCCGCGGTGGCGACGGCGGATCCCAGCTGGGTCGAGCGCTCCAGGCCCAGGCCCCACGTCCGGCCGGCGATGAACCCGGCGCGCAGCGCGTCGCCGCCGCCGGTGGGCTCGACCGGCTTGGTCTCGGGCACGGCGATGACCGACAGCGGCTCCTCGCCGGCGCGGCGCACCACGACGCCGTCCGCGGCGCGGGTGGTCACCCAGGTGCCGACCCGGGCCAGGACCTCGTCGGCGCTCCAGCCGGTCTTCTGCAGCAGCAGCGCCGACTCGTACTCGTTGGTGAACAGCAGCTCCGCGCCGGTGACCAGGTCGCGGATCATCTCGCCGTCGGCCCAGGCCAGCTGCTGGCTGGGGTCGGCGACGAACGGGTAGCCGCGGTCCCGGCACTCCTGGGTGTGGCGCACCATCGCGGTGGGGTCGTTGGGGCCGACGACGACGAGGTCGGGGCTGCCGATGCGGTCGACGACCGGCGCCAGCTCGATCTGCGAGGCCTCGGCCATCGCGCCCGAGTAGAAGGAGGCGATCTGGTTGTTCGCCTCGTCGGTGGTGCAGACGAACCGCGCGGTGTGCTTGAGCTCCGACCAGTGCACGCTGCGGGTGTCGACGCCGTGCCGGGACAGCCAGGCCTCGTAGTCGGCGAAGTCGCTGCCGACGGCGCCCACGAGCACCGGCGAGAGACCGAGCAGGCCCAGCCCGTACGCCATGTTCGCGCCGGCGCCGCCGCGGTGCTGCACGAGGTCGTCGACGAGGAAGGAGAGCGAGACGTTCTCCATCTGGCCCTCGACGAACTGCTCGGTGAAGCGACCCGGGAAGGTCATCAGGTGGTCGGTGGCGATGGAGCCGGTGACGACGACGGGCACGGGAGGGGCTCCTCGGGGACGGTCCTGGCGCCGGGCGCGGTGCGCCGGTACGCGGGGAGCCGCAGCGGTGAACGGGTGGGGAACGGCAGTGGTCGCCGCATCGCACAGACTAGGTGCCGCGCCGCGAGGACGCCCTGCCGAGGTGGCCGCCACCCCTCCCGGACCGGTCAGCCGGCGGTGGGGACCTCGCCCGAGCCGGGGCCGCCCAGCTCCCCGCGCAGCCACCGGCCCAGCTGCACGGTGCCGACCGCACCGAGCAGCACCCCCGCGGCCGCGCCGGCGGTCACCGTCAGCACCGCGCCGTCCACCCCGGCCACCTCGAGCCCGGACACCACGCCCGCCCCGCCGAGCGTGAGCCCGGCCATCGCCACGCGGGTGGGCCGCTCCCACAGCGAGATCGGGCCGGTCCGGTGGACGCCGGCCTGCCCGGCGCGGGCGCGCAGGTAGTCGGGCAGCCAGCACAGCGCGCCGAAGGCGACGGCCAGCCAGCCGGGTGCGCCGGCGACCCACATCGCCGCCGCGTACGCCACCTCGGTGAGCCGGTCGACGACGGAGTCGAGGACGAAGCCGCGCTGCGACGCGCGGCCGGTGCCGATCGCCAGCGCGCCGTCCAGGCTGTCGAGCAGCCCGGACAGCCCCACCAGCAGGCCGGCCACGACCAGCCAGGCACCGCCGGTGGCCGCCGGGGGCACCGCGGCCACCGCGACGACCACCCCGGCGGCGGTGGCGACGACCGGGGGCAGGGCGGCGAGCGGCCGGGCCAGCGCGTGCGCCAGTGACAGCCACCCGCGCACGAGCGGCGCCTGCGTGTCGGCGCCGCCGTGCCAGCGCGACCACTCGGCGAGGTACTCCTCCCGGTCCAGCACGCCGTCCCCTCCCGCGACCGGGCGCCGTCCGGTGGCGCCGGCGCCTGCACCAGGGACAGTAGGTGAGTGCTCGCCGGCCTCTCCCCCGCCCGCCGCCGTCTGGTCGTGGCGGTGCTCGCCCTCGTCACCGCCGCCGTCGTGGCCCTCGGGGTGCTGCTGGTCACGCGCGCCCCGGAGGTCGAGGGTCCCGCTCCCACGGCGCGGCCGGGCCCGGTGCTGCTGGTGCCCGGGTACGGCGGGGGGACGGCGTCCCTGCAGACGCTGGCCGACCGGCTGGCCGCGGCGGGCCGCGATGCGTCGGTGGTGCCGTTGCCCGGCGACGGGACGGGTGACCTGGGCGAGGCGGCCGCGGCGCTCGACGACGCGGCCCGCGCGGCCCTGGCCCGCACCGGGGAGGAGAGCGTGGACGTCGTCGGCTACTCCGCCGGCGGGGTGATCGCGCGCCTGTGGGTCGCCGGCGACGGCGCGGGGGTGGCCCGTCGAGTGGTGACGCTCGGCTCGCCGCACCACGGCACGGGCCTGGCCGACCTGGCCGGGCAGATCGCCCCGGCCTCCTGCCCGGAGGGGTGCCGGCAGCTGGCCACCGACAGCCCGGTCCTCGCCCGGCTCAACGCGGGCGACGAGACGCCGGGTGGGACGGGCTGGGTGTCGGTCTGGACCACGCTCGACCGCACGGTCACCCCGCCGGACTCGGCCCGGCTCGACGGTGCGCTGAACCTGACCGTGCAGTCGGTCTGCGCCGACAGCCGGGTCGGGCACGGCCAGCTGCCCGGCGATCCACTGGTGCAGGCGATCGTGCTCGAGCAGCTCACCGCCGGGGCGCCGGTGCCGCTGGAGGCCGCCGACTGCGCCCGGCTGAGCGGCTGACTGCGGTCAGCTGGTGATGTCCTTGGTGGTGAAGTTCGCCCAGGCGGCGGCGAGCAGCACGCCCACGTAGATCCCCTGCAGCGCGATGCCGCGGGTGATGTCCCGCCAGAGGATCGGGTCGCGGAAGAAGTCGACGAACGCCAGCCAGTAGCGCGTCGGGAGATACGGCGCGAGAGGCGAGGCGGCGTCGAGGGTGAACAGCAGCGACGACGTGACGAGCACGGCGAGCGCACCCATCGTCGCCCCCAGCGGGGAGTCGGTGGTGGTCGAGAAGAACAGCGCGAACGCCGCGACACCGAGCATCGACACCGCGACGTAGCCGATCGCCAGCAGGGTGCGGACGGCCAGCTCCTCCGGCGTCAGCGACGTCCCGGACACCGACGTCGCGGCCCCCGGTTCCGCGTCGAACAGCGTCGTCCCGACGAGGTAGCCGACGGCTGCCACCACCACCACGGTGACCAGCACGAAGGCGAGGACGGCCACGAGCTTGGCCACCAGCAGCCGGGTCCGCCCGGCCGGCCGGGCCAGCAGGTAGCGCAGCGTGCCGGCCTGCGCCTCGCCGGCGACCGAGTCGCCGGCGACCACGGCCACCGCGATGGGCAGGAAGAGCGGCAGCACGATGGCCAGCGCGGCCAGGGGGTACAGCGCGCCGTTGGTCAGGACGGCGGAGAGGAACGGTGGGCCCTCGCCGGGCCGGGGCGCCAGATCGGTCCAGGCGAGCAGCACCGCCACGAGCACCGGCAGCGCGTTGAGGACGGCGATCGTCGCCCAGGTGCGGGGCCGGCGGAACAGCTTGCGCAGCTCGACGGCGATCACCGCGGGCGCTCCACCCGGTCGGCGCTGGTGGCCGCGGCCGCCAGGACCACCTCCTCCAGCGTCGGGCGCTCCGGCGCGAGACCGGTCACCGCGATCCCCGCCCCCACCAGCAGCGCGTTCACCTCGGCGGGATCGCCGCCGCGCACCACCACCCGCTCGCCGTCGACGGCGGCGACCCGGCCGTCGAGGGTCGTCCGCACCCGCTCGGGGGTGGGCGTGCGCACGACGGTCGCGCCGGTCGGGGCGGTCAGGGTGGCGAGGTCGTCCTGCAGCACCAGCCGGCCGCGGTCGAGCACGCCCACGCGCGAGCAGAGCTGCTCGACCTCGGCCAGCAGGTGGCTGGACAGGAAGATCGTCGTCCCGCCGCGGTGCAGCTCCAGGAGCAGCTCCCGGATCTCGGAGATGCCCTGCGGGTCGAGCCCGTTGGTCGGCTCGTCGAGGACCAGCAGCTCGGGGCGCCGGAGCAGCGCCCCGGCGAGGCCGAGGCGCTGCCGCATGCCCAGCGAGTACGCCTTCACCGGCCGGCGGCCCACGCCCCCCAGCCCGACCTGGTCGAGCACCTCGGCCACGCGCCGGCGCCGGTCGCGACGCGCCCCACCGGGACCGGCGGCGTCCAGCAGCGCGAGGTTCTCCCGGCCGGAGAGGTGACCGTAGGCGGCGGGCGCCTCGATCAGCGCGCCCACCCGGGGCAGCACGCGGCGGGCGGCGCGCGGCATCCGTTCGCCGAGCAGCTCGATCTCCCCGCGGGTGGGGAGCACGAGGCCGAGCAGCATCCGGACGGTCGTCGTCTTTCCGGAGCCGTTGGCGCCGAGGAAGCCGTAGACGTCGCCGGCGCGCACGTCCAGGTCGATGCCGTCGACCGCCCGGAGCCGCCCGTACTGCTTGGCCAGGCCCCGCGTCGCGATCACCGTGCTCACCGCTGCCGCCCCAGCACCGGCAGCTGCGCGGCCGCCTCGACCAGCGCGTCGGGGCTGATGGTCCCGGTGAGCAGGAACGGTTCCGCGTCCTGGGGGTCCACGAGCATGAGCCCGACGGGTCCGGCCGCGATGCGGGTGCTGGTCTCGTCGGTGACGGCGGCCGGGCTCTGCGCCAGCGTGCGGCGCAGGCCCTCCGCCAGCCGGCGCGGGACGGGGGCGACGACGAGCAGCGTGACCCCGCGCCCGTAGAGCCCGATGCCGGGCGGTGCGCCTTCGAGCGTCCGGCGCGGCAGGCCGGCCACGGTGGCGGGGAATCGCACCGGGCCGAGCCGGCTCCCCGCCTCCAGCACGATTTCGGCCTGCTCCGCGGTGCGCACGGTCGCGCCGGGGGGTGGGACGAAGGCGGTGGTCGTGGCGTCCGGGACCGACAGGTCGAGGTCCAGGAACCGGGTGTCCAGAGCGGGCACCTCGGCCCCTTCGCCGAGCACCACCACCTGCAGCGGCAGGCCGCTCGCCCGGTCCACCCACACGTCCACCCGCTGCACCGCCGAGGCGGGCTCCGCCGGGGTCAGCCGCAGCCCGAGGGCGTCCCGTCCGGCGACCCGCCGGGCCCCGGTCCGCGTCAGCTCCGCGCCGGTGGCCTCGGACAGCAACCGGCGGCCCAGGGTCGAGGGCAGCAGGTCCGGCGGCGCGGGCAGGGCGAACGGCGTGGCGGCCGCGCGCGTCGCGGCGGCGCGCTCGTACTCCCACGTCCAGGTGCCCCGGGCGTCCCGGTGGATGCCCGTCTCGCCGGCCGCGGTGACGACGGCGACGCGGTGGTCGTCGGGGCCGCGCCACCACACCCGCATCTCGGTGCGGTCGCTGAACAGGTCCGCGACGGAGTCGAGCTGGCGGGTCACCGGCAGGGCCAGCCCGCCGGCGGACTCGGCGTACCCGGAGTAGGTGACGTCGTCCGAGGCGAGGACCGCCGCACGCAGCTCTGCCGCGGGGATCGCCGGGTCGGCGACCGGCAGCGCGCCGACCACCGCCGGCAGCGCCACGAGGACGGCGACGACCACCCCCACGACGGCCCAGCGCGGAGCCGCCGCCCGCGTTCCGGACGCCATGGCGGCCACCGTAGCCCGCGGCCACCGGCCCCGCGGGTCGCCGCGAGACCTCCGGCGGAGGCTCAGGGCGAGACGGCGGGATCGGCCCGGAGGACGCGGTCGGCCCACAGCTGCAGCACCCGTCGGTCGAGGTCACCGTCCGGGCGCAGGACGCTGGTGAGGGCCAGGCCCCGGTAGAGCGCGAGCAGGGCCTCGATCTCCGTGCGGTCCTGCGGGGAGTGCGGGAAGAACCCCGTCACCAGGTCGCGCACCGCGGCGCCCACCCGGCGCTCGGCCGGGAGGAGCGCCTCGCGGAGGACGGGCTCGGTGCGAGCGGCTGACCACAGCTCCAGGCCGGCCAGGAAGAGCGGCCCGGACATCACCCGGTGCAGCAGGTCGACCTCGCTGCTGACCCTGCCGGTCGCGGCCTCCGCCCGCACCTGCTGGATCTGGGCGTCGGCGACGTGCGAGACCGCCGCCACCAGCAGCGCCTCCTTGGTGGCGAAGTGGTGCAGGAGCGCGCCGCGGGACACCCCGGCACGGTCCTGCACCCGCTGCGTCGTCGTCCCCGCGTACCCGTGCTCGACCAGGCAGTCGATGGTCGCGGCGAGCAGTCGCCCCCGGGTGTCCGCCCGCCGCTGCTCCTGGGTCCGTCGCTCTGCCACGGACACAGGGTAGGTGGTGACAAACCGTCCGGACGGACTGTAAGTTCCCGGGCGACTCGAGAGGGAGTGATGGCCGTGCTGACGGTGGAACTGGTGCGACGGGGCGCCCGGCGGTTCGCGGACCGGACGGCGGTGCTGAGCGGCGACGCGTCGCTCACCTTCCGGGAGGTGGACGACACCGCCAACCGGATGGCGAACGTGCTCATCGGCCTGGGGGTGGCGCGCGGCGACCGGGTCGGCCTGCTGGTCGACAACGGCCTCTGGTCGGTGCCGATCGACTTCGCCTGCCTCAAGGCCGGCGTCGCCCGGGTGCCGCTCAACGCCCGGCTGTCGGCCGACGAGCAGGCCCGCATGCTCGTCGCCACCGGCGTCCGGCTGCTGGTGCACGGCGCCGCGCTGGCCGAGCGGGCAGCAGAGCTCGCCGCCCGGGTCGACGGGCTCCGACTGGTCAGCCTCGGGCAGACCCCCGACGTCGAGACGCTCGACCTGCTCGACGAGATGGCCGCCGCCAGCGCCGCCGACCCCCGGCTGCCGGCCGAGCCCACCGACCCGGTGCTGATCCTCTACACCTCGGGCACCACCGGCTCGCTCAAGGCCGTGGTGCACACCCAGGCGAGCTACGCGGCGATCTGCGCGAACATCCTGGGGAACCTGGTCTCCCCCGGCCGCGACTCGGTGATGCTGCACGCGGCCTCGCTGATCCACGCCAGCGGCACGTTCGTGCTGCCGTACTGGATCCGCGGCGGCGCCGCCGCCGTCCTCCCGGGCTTCGACCCGGCCGGCTACCTGGACTCGCTCGCCCGTTACCGGGCCACCGAGATCAACCTGGTGCCCACCATGCTCGGGATGCTGCTGTCGTCCGGGGCCGCCGAGCGTGCCGACGTCTCGAGCCTCCGGACGGCGGTGTACGGGGCCAGCCCGATGCCCGGACCGGTGCTGGCCCAGGCCCTCGACGTGTGGGGCCCGCGCCTGGTGCAGTACTACGGGCAGACCGAGGCGCCGCTGGCCATCGCCGTGCTCGACGCCGTCGACCACACCGACCCGACCCTGGCCGGAACGTGCGGCCACCCCTCGGTCGACGCCGAGGTGCGCATCGTCGGTAGCGACGGCGGTGCGCTGCCGGCCGGGGAGATCGGCGAGCTCCGGGTGCGCGCACCGTTCGGCATGGCCGGCTACCACGACGCGCCGGGCCTCACCGCCGAGACGATCGACGCCGACGGCTGGATCGCCACCCGCGACCTCGCGCGGCTGGACGACCGCGGCTACCTGACGCTGGTCGACCGGACCAGCGACATGATCATCACCGGCGGCTACAACGTCTACCCGCGTGAGGTGGAGGACGTGCTGATGGCCCACCCGGCGGTGTCCGGCGCGGCCGTCGTCGCCGCCCCGGATCCGACGTGGGTCGAGGCGGTGACCGCGTTCGTCACGCTCCGCCCCGGCGCCTCGGCCACCCCCGACGAGCTGCGGGAGGCGGTGCGCGGCGCGCTGGCCGGGTACAAGGTGCCCAAGACGGTGCACGTGGTCGACCAGCTGCCCCTCTCCCCCGTCGGCAAGGTCCTGCGCCGGGCCCTGCGGGAGCCGCTGTGGGCCGACGCCGCGGAGCGCTCGTCATGAGCGGGGCGGTGACCGTCGAGCGGAGCGGTCCGGTGACCACCGTGCGGCTGTCCCGGCCGGCGGCGCGCAACGCCGTCGACGGGCCCACGGCCGCGGCGCTGGCCGACGCCTTCCGGGCCTTCGACGCGGACGACGAGGCCTCGGTCGCGGTGCTGCACGGCGAGGGCGGCACCTTCTGCGCGGGCGCGGACCTGCGGGCCATCGGGACCGACCGCGGCAACCGCACCGAGCCCGACGGGGACGGGCCGATGGGCCCCACGCGGATGCGGCTGCGCAAGCCGGTGATCGCCGCGATCGCCGGGCACGCGGTGGCCGGCGGGCTGGAGCTGGCGCTGTGGTGCGACCTGCGCGTGGCCGACGAGACCGCGGTGCTCGGGGTCTACTGCCGTCGCTGGGGGGTGCCCCTGGTCGACGGCGGCACCGTGCGGCTGCCGCGGCTGATCGGCACCTCCCGGGCCATGGACCTGGTCCTCACCGGGCGAGGGGTGGACGCCACCGAGGCGCTGCAGATCGGCCTGGTCAACCGGGTCGTCGCCGCCGGGCAGGCGCTGACCGAGGCGCAGGCGCTGGCCGCCCGGATCGCCGCCTTCCCGCAGACCTGCCTGCGCGAGGACCGGGCGTCGCTGCTGGAGCAGGACGGCATGGAGGAGCCGGCGGCGATGGCCAACGAGTTCCGCCACGGCCTGGCCTCCCTCGCCGTGGACGCGCTGCCGGGTGCCGCCCGGTTCGCCGCCGGTGAGGGCCGGCACGGGAGCGGGGTGTGAGCTGCCCGCGCCGGACCGCGTCGGTCCGCCGTGCGGCGGCGCCCGTGGGGTAGAGAGTTCCCCGTGGACGGGCCAGAGCGGGTGAGCGGGACCGATCGGTCCACGCCCGGCGACGGGTCGCCGCTGTGGCCCGAGCGCTACCTCACCGACGGCCGCATCCTCATCACCCCCCGCCGGCGGAGCGAACGCCGGAGAGCCGAGGTGGCCGGCCGGTGGACGGCGACGGTGCGCGACCAGGTCGTCGGGCTGGACTGGCTGACGTGGATCGGCCGGGAGTGGTCGCGGATGTCGTCCGGCATGAAGCTCGTGCTCGCGGTGGTGATCTTCCTCTTCACCGCCGGCGTGGGGTTGCTCGTGCCGCTGGCCGGTGTGCTGCGGTACCGGTACGTCCGGGACAACCCCCCGCCCGGGTCGCCGACGCCCGTCGGGACACCGCTGTCACCGGAGGCAGCCCTGGCGACGTGGGACACCACCGAGGCGCGGATCGCCGGCGCCGCGAGCAGGGCCTGGTCGGAGACGCTCCGGGAACCGGCCTGGCACTCCCCCTTCCTCGCGCAGAGCCGCGCCGCCTTCGACGGCCAGGCGGAGGTGGACCAGATCGTCGACCTCGCCCTGCGGATCCGGAACGCGCGGCTGACCCTCGGCGTCCGTCCCGCCGGGCCGGCCGCGGAGTACTGGGACCGCCAGGACCAGGCGCTGGAGACGGCCGCGCGGCAGCTGGGGAACCGCGCCGACGCGCTGATCCGGTACCGGGACCAGGCGGCGCAGCTTTCCGCGGAGCTGCAGCAGCTCACCGAGCTGGAACGCCTGGAGCGCAGCGCCGCGGAGATCGACGGGCTCACCGTCGAGACGGCCTACGCCCCCGGCGCGGCAACCCCCGGCATGGGTCCGCTGACCGAGGAGATCGCGGGCATCCGGATGGCGATGACGGAGCTGGTGGACCTCATGACCCGGACGCGGGCACCCCTCGCCCAGCCGCCGGGCCCCCTGCCCGACGACCGCTGACGACGGAGCGCCCGGCGCGGCGGTGGGTCAGCCGGTGCGGGAACGTTCTGGTTCGCCGGTGATGCGGGGGAAGATCAGGATCTCGGTGCCGTCGGGCCGGTAGGTGTGCCATCGGCCCGGGGCATCCCGTTCGATCCGGAAGCCGTGGTGGACACGAGGTGCGAGTGCCGCTCGCACAGCAGCGCTGAGTTCTGCAGGGAGGTCTCCCCGCCGTCGACCCAGTGCACCAGGTGGTGCACGTCGCACCAGTGGGCCGGGGCGTCGCAGCCGGCGAACACGCACCCCCGGTCGCGGTACTCCACCGCCCGGCGCAGCGGCGGCGGCACCACCCGGTGTCGGCGGCCCAGGTCCAGGAGCTCCCCGTCGGGGCCGACGACGATGCGGGAGACGTTGCCGTCGCACGCCAGCCAGCGACGCAACGCCCCCGGGTCGCCCAGCACGCGTGCCCGGGACCTGTCCGGGGCAGGACCCGGTCATGGCACCTCCGATCAGCGACGCCCTCGTCGTCGACGTCCTGCGCCGGGTCGACCGGTTGCTCACCCCGCTGGCCACCCGGCTCGGCCGGCCTCCCGCGCTGCCGCGGCGCGAGCGTGACGAGTGGTGGGCCGACCAGGTCTCCCGGGTCGCGGCCGGGGTCTCGGCCGTCCCCCGGTTCGCCGGCAAGCTCGCCGACCTGCTGCCGCTGCAGAACACGGTGGGCACCGCCGTCCAGTCGCTGGTGGTGCTCGGCGTCGCCGGGGAGCACGGCGTGGAGGCGCCGGCCGAGCGGGTGTCGCTGCTGGCCCGGGTGCTGCTCGACCGGGACCTGAGCCCCGGCCGGGTCGAGCCGCTGCTGACCCCCGCCAAGGGCACCTACGTGGAGGGCGCGCTGGGCAGCAAGGACGAGCGCCGCGGGGTCAGCGGGGCCGCCCGCACCCTGTGGCGCGCCGCCCGGCTGCTCGGCCGGATCGACGACGCCCTGGACGCGCGCCCCAAGGGGAAGCTGCTGGCCCGCGCGATCTCCAACCTCCCCGTCGTCGGCGTGGCCGGCGGGTACGTCTCCGAGCGGGAGGGCCTGCGCCGGGCCGCGGCGGAGGCGGCGGACGTGCTGGAGGCGCCGACGACGCGCCCCTAGGCCGGGCGCCCGGGCGGCGCGCCCGCCGCGTCGGCCGGTGCGTCGGACGGTGCGTCGGACGGGGCCCCTTCCCCGCCCCCGTCGCCCCAGCCGGGCCCCGCGTCGGGCTCCCGGCCGCGCACGTAGTCGACGACACGGGCGAGGCAGGCCGTCAGGGGCACCGCGAGGAAGGCACCGAGGACGCCGTACGTCACCCCGCCCACCGTGACGGCGAGGATGATCACGAACGGGTGCAGGCGTAGCACCGGGCTCAGGATCAGCGGCTCCAGGAGGTTGCCCTCCGCCTGCTGGACCACCACCACCACCGCCAGGACCAGCAGCGCCGTCGTCAGCCCCTGGTCGGCGAGGGCGACGAGGACGGCCAGCAGGCCGGACACGAAGGCGCCCACGATCGGGAAGAAGCCGCCCAGGAAGATCAGCAGCGCCAGGGGCAGGGCGAGCGGTACGCCGAGGAGCAGCAGGCCGATGCCGATGAACACCGCGTCGACGAGCGCGACGAGCATCTGCCCGCGGAAGTAGGCGCCGAGGGTCCAGAACAGCTGGCCGGACACCCGGTCGGCGTGCCGGCGCGTGCGCTCCGGCAGCAGGCTCGCGATCCCCGACCAGATCCGCTCGCCGTCGCGCAGGTAGAAGAAGAGCGCGACGAGGAAGAGGATCACGCCCGTCGCCACGTCCCCCAGGGTCCGTGCCACCTGCAACCCCTGGTCGAGGACGTCGTTCCCCCCGCCGACCGCACCGACCGCCTGCTGGGCCATGTCGGCCAGCCCCCCGTCGCCGACGTCGAACGGAAGTGAGAACGGCGTCTCCGCGACGAACTCGCCGAGGTCGCTGATCGCCTCCTCGACGCTCCCGGCCAGTTCGGGCAGCTCGGCGGCGAAGCGGGGCACGAGGAACCACAGAGCCAGGCCGAGCAGGGCGAGCAGTCCCACGACGAGGACGAGCGCCACGACCGTGTCGGGCACGCCCCTTCCCCTCAGCCAGCGCGCGACCGGCCAGAGCACCGCCGCCGGGAAGAGCGCGATCGCCAGCGGGGTCGCCACGACGCTGACCTGGCGCAGCACCAGGTAGGCCAGCACGAGGACGCCGACCAGCCCCAGCAGGGCCCACGCGCGGCGGCCGGCGCGCCCCAGCACGGCATCGCCGTCCGGGCGCTCCCCCCGCGCACTCATGCCGGGACCGCGGAGTGCAGGCCCGGCGTCATCAGCCGATGGCCGCGGGCGCGCCGCTGGCCAGGTTGGTGAACACCTCGCGGGTCGCCGTCGACCGGTTCATGGTGATGAAGTGGATGCCGGGCACGCCCTCGTCCAGCAACCGCCGGCACAGGTCGGTGGCCACCTCGACGCCGAGGGCCCGCACCGCTGCCTTGTCCTCCGGGCGGTCGCCGTCCAGCGCGGCGAAGCGCTCGGCGAGGTCGGGCGGGAACGCCTGGCCGGAGAGCTGCACGATGCGGGTGATCTGCCGGACGTTGGTCACCGGCATGACCCCGGCGATGACCGGCACCTCGCAGCCCCTGGCGACCACCCGGTCGCGCATCCGCAGGTAGTCGTCGGGCCGGAAGAACATCTGGGTGATCGCGTAGTCGGCGCCCGCCCGGCACTTGGCGACGAACATCTCGACGTCGGTGTCGAAGTCCGGCGAGCGCGGGTGCCGCTCGGGGAAGGCTGCCACGCCGACGGAGAAGTCGCCGATGGAGCGGATCAGCTCCACCAGCTCGGCGGCGTAGCGCAGCCCCTGCGGGTGGGCGACCCACTCCGCCTGCGGATCGGCGCCGGGCGGGTCGCCGCGCAGCGCCATGATGTTGCGCACCCCGGCGGCGGCGAGCCGGCTGATCACATGGCGCAGCTCGGCGACGCTGTGGTCGACGGCGGTGAGGTGCGCCAGCGGCGTCATGGTGGTGTCCGCCGCGATGCGCTCGGTCATCGCCACGGTGCCCTCGCGGGTGGAGCCGCCGGCCCCGTAGGTCACCGACACGAACGACGGGCGCAGCCGCTCCAGCTCGCGCAGCGCCGTCCACAGCTGCTCCTCCCCCGCCGGCGTCTTCGGCGGGAAGAACTCGAACGACCACGTGGGCCGGTCGCTGGCGAGGAGCTCGCGCACGGTCGGGGTCACGGCACCCGAGGGTAGTGGCGCCCGGACGGCGACCGGCGGCAGTGCCGCCGAACTTCGCCGCCGAGGGTGCATCCGGGCCGCACGCGGGCACCGAAGAGGCTCTGAACAGGACCCGAGGACGGAGTGACGATGGAGCGGAGCACGGCGGCCACCCTCGTGATGGGGCCGCGTCCCATCGGGTTGGGCGATACTGACCTCATGATCGCCGGGGCGCAGCAGCGCGAGTCCGCCCGCCCCGCACCACCGCTGGCGGCCGCCGACCTCGACCGGGTGCGCGCCGCGGTGGCCGACGCCCTCGTCGGCTTCCTCGACCAGCAGCGCGCCACCCTCGCCGGCATGGACCCCAGCCTCGTCCCGGTGGTCGACGAGGTCTGCGCGGTCGCCGAGGGCGGCAAGAAGCTGCGCCCGTCCTTCGCCTACTGGGGGTGGCGCGGCGCCCGCGGACAGGGCCCCGGCACCGCAGAGGACGACGACGCGGTGCTCCGCGCCGTCGCGGCCCTCGAGTTCGTGCACGCCAGCGCCCTCGTGCACGACGACGTCATGGACGCCGCCGGCACCCGGCGCGGCCGCCCGACCACGCACATCGGCTTCGCCGACCGGCACACCTCGCACGGTTTCTCCGGCGACCAGGAACTCTTCGGCGTCGGCGCGGCGATCCTCGTCGGCGACCTCGCCCTGGTGTGGTCGGACGAGATGCTGCGCTGCTCCGGCATCTCCGAGGCGGCCCTGGGCCGGGCGCGGGCGGTCTGGGACACGATGCGCACCGAGGTCACCGCCGGGCAGTACCTCGACCTGCTGCGCGCGGCCGGGGGGCTGCCGGGGCCCGACGGCGCGCTGACCGTCGCCCGCTACAAGAGCGCCGGGTACACCGTGCAGCGGCCGCTCCAGCTCGGCGCCGCCATCGCCGGCGCCGGCCCGGCCGTGGTCGAGGCCTTCGCCGCCATCGGCCTGCCGCTGGGCGAGGCGTTCCAGCTGCGCGACGACCTGCTGGGGGTCTTCGGCGACCCGGAGGTCACCGGCAAGTCCGCCGACGACGACCTGCGCGAGGGCAAGCAGACGCTGCTGGTCGCGCTGGCCGAGGAGGTGGCCGACGACGCCGGACGGCGGCTGCTGCGCGAGCTGCTCGGCAACCCCGACGCCGGGGCGGAGGAGTTCGAGGCGCTGCGCGCGCTGCTGGTCTCGACCGGCGCCCGCGACCGCGTCGAGCAGCGCATCACGGTCAGCACCGCCCGGGCGCGCGACGCCATCTCCGAGGCGCCCATCGCCGACGACGCCCGCGCCGCGCTCGACGCGCTCGCGGTCGCCGCCACCACCCGCACCGCCTGATGATCCGCACCGTTCCGGGTCGCACCGACCGCGTCGTCGTCATCGGGGCCGGGCTCGCCGGGCTGGCCACCGCCCTGCGGCTGCGCGGCGCCGGCCGCGAGGTCGTGGTCGTCGAACGGGACGCCGGTCCCGGGGGCCGGGCCGGGCGGATCGAGCGCGACGGGTACGCCCTGGACACCGGCCCCTCGGTGTTCACCGCACCGGAGGTCGTCGCCGACACCCTCGCCGCCGTCGGCGAGAAGCTCGAGGACCGGCTCACCCTGCGCCCGCTGCGGACCAGCTACCGCGCCCAGTTCGCCGACGGCACGCACCTGGACGTGCACGCCGACCCCGACGCCTTCGCCGCCGAGGTCGCCGCCCTCTGCGGGCCGGCCGAGGCCGAGGCGTTGCGGCGCTACCTGGCCGACCTCGCCGAGCTCTACCGGCTGCAGCTGGACACGTTCATCGACCGCAACCTCGACTCCCCGCTGGACCTGCTGGGCCCCCAGCTGCTGAGCCTCGCCCGCCGTGGGGGCTTCCGGCGGCTGTCCGGTCACGTCGAGCGGGCCTTCACCGACGACCGGCTGCGCCGGCTGTTCAGCTTCCAGGCCCTGTACGCCGGGGTCTCCCCCTTCCGCGCGATCGCCGCCTACGCGGTGATCGCCCAGCTGGACATCGGCGCCGGCGTCTGGCATCCCGAGGGCGGCATCGCCGCGGTGCCCCGGGCCCTGGCCGACGCCGCGGCCGACGCCGGCGTGGTGTTCCGCTACGGCGCGCCGGTCGCCGAGCTGGAGACGTCGGGCGGCCGGGTCGGGGCCGTCCGCCTGGCCGACGGCGAGCGGCTGCCCACGGACGCCGTCGTCGTCACCGCCGACGCCCCGCACACCCTGGTGCCGGGCCTGCGCGGCCCGCGCCGGCCGGTGTACTCGCCGTCCTGCGTCGCGCTGCACCTGGGCGTGCGGGCGCCGCTGGCCGGCCAGGCGCACCACACGATCAGCTTCGGCGCGGCCTGGTCGCAGGTCTTCGACGAGCTGACCCGCGACGGGCAGCCGATGAGCGACCCGAGCCTGCTGATCAGCATGCCGTCGGTCACCGATCGCAGCCTCGCCCCCGACGGCGGGCAGGTGCTCAGCGTCGTCGCCCCGACGCCGAACCTCGACCGCCGCAGCGGCGGCAACCCCGACCTGGACTGGGCCGCGCTGGCGCCCCGCTACCGCGAGGAGCTGCTGGCGACGCTGGAGGCGCGGGGCTTCACCGGGGTCACCGACGCGATCGAGGTCGAGCACATGGACACCCCGCTGACCTGGGCCGAGCAGGGCATGGCCGCCGGCACGCCGTTCGCGCTGGCGCACACGTTCGGCCAGACCGGCCCGTTCCGCGCCCCGACGCTGCCCCGCCGGGGCCCGGAGAACGTGGTCCTCGCCGGCTCCTCGGTGCAGCCCGGCGTCGGTGTGCCGATGGTGCTGATCAGCGGCCGGCTGGCGGCCGAGCGCATCACGGGGGTGCAGCCGTCATGACGGCGCTGCGGCCCCCGGGCACCCAGGCCCACCGGCAGGAGCAGCTGCGCGCCGCCTACCGGCTCTGCGCGCAGATCGCCGCCGAGCACGGCAAGAGCTACCACCTGGCCACCCGGCTGCTCACGCCCGACCGCCGGACGGCGGTGCACGCCCTCTACGCCGCCGCGCGAGTGGCCGACGACCTGGTGGACGTGCCCGGCGACGACCCCGAGGGCGACCTGGCCGAGTGGTCGCGCGCCGCGCTCGCCGAGCTGGCGGCCGGCTGGTCGGAGGACCCGGTGCGGCTGGCGCTGGTGCACACCTACCGCCGCTACGACATCCCGGTCGAGCACCTCGTCGACTTCCTCGCGGCCATGACCAGCGACCTGGACGTCACCGGCTACGCCGACCTCGACGCCCTCGACCGGTACATGTGGGGCTCGGCGTCGGTCATCGGTCTGCAGGTGCTCCCGGTCCTCGGCACCGCGTCCGGGGTGCTCCGCGAGGAGGCGGCCCCGCACGCCATCGCCCTGGGCGAGGCCTTCCAGCTGACCAACTTCCTCCGCGACGTCGCCGAGGACGCCGACCGCGGCCGGGTCTACCTCCCGGCGGACCTCATGGCCGCGCACGGGGTGACCCGGGAGCAGCTGCTGGAGCGGCGGCACGACGCCCGGTTCGCCGCGCTGATGCGCGAGATGGTGGCGATCGTCCGCCGGCGCTACGACGACGCCGCACCGGGCACGCCGATGCTCGCGCCGGAGTCGCGCGACTGCGTGCGGGCCGCCACCGACCTGTACGGCGGCATCCTCACCGAGATCGAGCGGGCGGACTACCGGGTGCTCGACGGCCGGGTGTCGGTGTCCAAGCCGCGGCGCCTGGCGGTGTTCGCCCGCCGGTTGACCGCCGCCCAGCTGGCCAGGGTGAGGGTCACCATGGCGAACCCGAAGAGCAGGTCCTCGACCGGCGCGTAGGCGATCCGCGGTCCCCAGATGGTGGCCGGGTCGTAGGTGACCACGTCCAGGCCGGTGAGCACGCCGTTCATCAGCAGCTGGAAGGTCACGATGATCGCGTAGGCCACCCAGAACACCGGACGGGTGACCATCCGCGTCCGGTAGACGGCCAGGTCCACGACGAGCACGCCGACGACCGCGAGCACGGCCAGCGTCGAGTAGCTCATCGCCCGAGCTCCGCTTCCTCGGCGGGGTAGCCGGCGTCCCACCGCGTCACCTTCCGCACCGCCTCCAGCGCGAGCACCGAGCAGAGCGGGACGACGAGGAAGAACAGCACCTCCTCGAGCGGGATGCCGCCGGGCAGCCGGACGCCGAGAGTGCGCACCTCGCTGTAGTCCCAGTGCCCCTGCGCGATGGCGTAGAGCACCCACACCACGAAGACGACGAACTCCGGGACGACGGCGAGCAGCAGCCGCCGCCAGCGCGCGTAGACCCGGACACCCAGCACCAGCTCGAGCGGCGCGGTGACCACCAGGCAGCCGGCCAGCAGGCCCAGGTAGGTCAACTGCTCCACGTCAGCAGCTTCCCGCGCGCCCGGTCGTCCGGATGCACCAGGCTCCCGGATGCACCCGGCTCAGAGCGCCAGGGCCTGGGCCCGGCGGGTCACCTCGGTGTGCCGGTTGTCCCGGAGCGCCTGCACCGGCGTGCCGGGCAGCGAGTCGTCCTCCCGGAACAGCCAGTCGAACGCCTCCTCGTCGCTGAACCCGCCGTCCTGCAGGACGGTCAGCAGACCGGGCAGGTGCTTGAGGACGGCGCCGTCCTGGATGAAGTCCGCCGGGATCTTGCCGTTCCCGCTGCCGGGGACGGCCATCAGCTTCCGGTCGCGCAGCAACTGCCGGACCCGGTTGGGCGAGGTGCCCACGAGCTGGGCGACCTCCGCGGGGGTGAGCGTGTCCATAGAGTGCGAGCCTATGGCGAGCATGGAGTCAGCGAGCAGCCCGTTGCCGGGACAGCCTGGGCACGACGTCGGCGCGGAGGTCGCCGAGGATCCCCGCCCGGAGCTGCCGTACCTCGACCTGGAGCTCCTGGAGGCCCGCTCCCGGGAGCTGCTGCCCGAGCCGGTCTACGACTACTACGCCGGGGGCGCCGAGACCGAGACGACGATGCGCGAGGCCACCGCGGCCTGGCGCGCGTGGCGGCTGCGGCCCCGGGTGCTGCGCGGGATCACCACGGCCCAGCTGGGCACCGAGCTGCTCGGCGCGCCGGTGAGCACGCCGATCGGCGTCGCCCCGTGGGCGTACCAGGCCATGGCCCATCCCGACGGGGAGCTGGCCACCGCCCGCGCCGCCGCCGCCACGGGAGCGCTGATGACCGTGTCGACGAGCGCGAACAACAGCCTCGAGGAGGTGGCCGCGGCCGCGCCGGGCAGCCCGCAGTGGTTCCAGCTGTACCGGCTGCACTCCGAACGGCACACCGACGACCTCGCCCGCCGCGCCGGCGACGCCGGCTACCGCGCCCTCGTCCTCACCGTCGACGTCCCGGTGCTGGGCCGCCGCCGGCGCGACATGGGGCACGACTTCGTCCACCGCGCCGGCGTCCGGATGGCCAACCGGCCACCGGAGGGCGAGGAGCCGACCCTGGACGGCCTGGCGACCGCCACCTGGACCTTCGACGAGATCGCCCGCTTCGGCGAGCTTTCCGGGCTGCCCGTCGTGGTCAAGGGCGTCCTGCGGGGCGACGACGCCGTGCGCTGCGTGCAGGCCGGCGCGGCCGCGGTCTGGGTCACCACGCACGGTGGCCGCCAGGCCGACCCCGCCGTCTCCAGCGCCTACGCGCTGCCCGAGGTGGTCGACGCCGTGGGCGACGACGTCGAGGTCTACGCCGACGGCGGCATCCGCTCGGGTTCGGACGTGCTCACCGCGCTCGCCCTCGGCGCGTCGGCGGTGTTCCTGGGACGGCCGATCGCCTGGGGGCTCACCACCGGCGGCGAGCGGGGCGTCGCCGCCGTGCTCGACGGGCTGAGCGCCGAGCTGGCGCACGCCATGGTCGTGTGCGGCCTGGCGGACGTGCGGTCGCTGCCCCGGGACACCGTGACCCCGGCCGGGGTGATCCGGGGCACCTGACCATGCGCACCAGGCGCACCAGCCGCCCCCGGCACCGCGTGGTGGGGCCCGGGCTGCCGGTGACCCTCCTACACTCGGCGGGGTGGACACCGCCGTGACCGACCCCGTGGTCGGCCTCGTTCTCGAGGGGCGCTATCGCCTCGAGGAGCGGCTGGCGCGAGGCGGCATGTCCACCGTCTACGCGGCCACCGACCTGCGGCTGCACAAGACCGTCGCGGTCAAGGTGATGGCCGAGCACCTCGCCCACGACCCGACGTTCGTCGACCGGTTCACCCGCGAGGCGCGCGCCGCGGCGATGCTCAGCCACGTCAACGTGGTGGGGGTCAGCGACCAGGGCAGCGACCAGGGCCTGGTGTTCCTCGTCATGGAGCTGGTGCGCGGCCGCACGCTGCGCGACCTGCTCAGCGCGCGCGGCCGGCTCACCGTCGGCGAGGCGTTCGCCGTGCTGGAGCCGGTGCTGGCCGGGCTCACCGCCGCGCACCGGGCCGGGATCGTGCACCGCGACATCAAGCCCGAGAACGTGCTCATCGGCGTCGACGGCCTGGTCAAGGTCGCCGACTTCGGCCTCGCCCGCGCCGTCGTCGGCACCGGGCAGACCAGCCAGACCGGCGGCGTGCTGATCGGCACCGTCGCCTACCTCTCCCCCGAGCAGCTCGAGCGCGGCCGCGCCGACGCCCGCAGCGACATCTACGCGGCCGGCATCGTGCTCTTCGAGATGCTCACCGGGCACCCGCCGTTCGGGGGCGACACCCCGCTGGCCGTCGCCTACCAGCACGTGCACCACGACGTCCCCGCGCCGTCGGCCGAGGTCCCCGGGCTGCCCTGGCAGGTCGACGAGCTGGTCGCCCGCACCACGCGGCGCGACCCTGCCGGCCGTCCGCTCGACGCCGGGGCCTTCCTGGCCGAGCTGCACGACGTCCGCAAGGACCTCGGCATCGAGCCGGTCCCGGTGCCGACCGGCCAGAGCACCGCCGGTCCGGGCACGCTCCGGCCGACCAACCGGCCCACCCGCCCCCGGCCCGGGCACCCCAGCGACCCCGGCACCGCGGTGCTCGGCGGGCGCGGCTCCCGCGCCGCGCGCACCAGCACGCTGCCGGGCATGGGCGCCGGCCCCACCACCGACGTGCACGGACGGCGCCCCGGCCCCGCCCGGCCCCGCCCCGGCGTCCCCGACCACGTCCGTCGGCGCCGGGCCCGGCTGGCCATCGCGATCGTCCTGCTGCTGGCCATCACCGTCGGCGCCGTCGGCTGGTGGCTGGGCTCGGGCCGCTTCACCGACGTCCCCGTGCTGACCGGCAAGCAGGAGTCCGCCGCGATCGACCTGCTCCAGGACGCCGGCCTCGACCCCGACCCGGTCGTCTACGAGTGGAGCGAGACGGTGCCCGACGGCCAGGTGGTCTCCACCGACCCGGCGTCGGGCGAGGTCATCCGCGGCACCGACGTCCGCGTCGTCGTCTCCAAGGGCCCCGAGCGCTACGTCGTCGCCCCCGACCTGGTGGGCCGGCCGGTCGAGGAGGCCGAGGCCCGCATCCAGGAGGAGCTGCCGGTCCAGGTCACCCGCGTCGAGGACTACGACGACGCCGTGCCCGCCGGCAGCGTCATCCGGTTCGACCCGCCCGCGGGCACCCAGCTGATGCGCGACCAGGTGGTCACGGTCGTGGTCAGCCAGGGCCGGGAACCCGTCGCGGTGCCCGACGTGACCGGGCAGAGCCCGGAGCAGGCGACGAGCAACCTCGAGGCGCAGGGCTTCACCGTGCAGCGCGCCGAGGACGGCCGCAGCGACGCCGTCGACGTCGGTGAGGTCATGTCCGTGGACCCAGGCCCGGCGGCCGGGCCGGTGCCCTACGGCAGCACCGTGCGGATCCAGGTCTCGGCCGGCGTCCCCCTGGTCACCGTCCCGGACGTCGTCGACATGCCCGAGGCCGAGGCCATCGCCACGCTCCAGGCCGCGGGCCTGCAGGTGGAGGCCACCCGGTTCTTCGGCGACCGGGTCATCCGGCAGAGCATCAAGCCCGGGGAGACCGTCGAGAAGGGCACCAAGATCACCATCCTGCTCACCTTCGGATAGGCGTTGCTCCCCGTGTCGAACACCTCCCCCGGGGTGCCGCCCGTCGGCGCGCACATCCAGATCAAGGGCGGCCTGGCCAAGGGCGGGCTCCCCTACACCGACGCCGTCGGCGCGCGCGCCGTGCAGGTCTTCGTGGGCAACCCGCGCGGCTGGAAGCTCACCGACGGCGACGCGAAGCAGGACGCGCTGTTCACCGCCGGCTGCACCGAGCGGGGCGTGCGGTCGTTCATCCACACGCCGTTCCTGGTGAACGTCGGCTCCCCCACCGAGGCGACCGTCGAGCAGTCCCTCGCGTCGATCGCGCACAACCTGCGGCGCGGGGCGCAGCTCGGCTGCCAGGGCGTCGTCGTGCACGCGGGCTCGGCCGTCGGCGAGGACCGCTACGAGTCCGCGCTGCGCCAGCTGCACGAGCGGCTGCTGCCGGTGCTGGAGGCGGCGGACCCGGCGGGCCCGCGGCTGCTCGTCGAGCCGACCGCCGGCGGCGGCAAGGCGCTGGCCGCCACCGTCGAGGAGCTCGGCCCCTACTTCGCGGCCCTGGAGGACCACCCGCTGGTCGGTGTCTGCTTCGACACCTGCCACGCCTGGGCCGCCGGGCACGACCTCGCCGTCCCCGGCGGGATGACCGCGACGCTCGACGCGCTCGAGGCCACCGTCGGCCCGGGCCGGCTCGGCCTGGTGCACGTGAACGACTCGCTCGACGAGTGCGGCTCCAAGCGGGACCGGCACACCACGATCGGCGAGGGCTCCATCGGCTCCGGCCCCTACGGCACCGGCCCGTTCGCCGAGCTGCTGCGGCACCGCACGACCGCCGGGGTGCCGATGGTGGTGGAGACGCCGAGCCTGCGCGACGGCGACCCGTGCGGCGGCCACGCCGCCGACATCAAGCTGCTCAACTCGCTGATCGGGGACCCGATCGCCCCTGCCGCCGTCCGCGGCTGAGGCGGGTCGGCCCGGACCGGGAGGGGTCGAGCCGCGTGCGCACGCGGGTCGACCCCTCCCGGAGCGGGTCGAGCCGGGCGGGACGGCGCGACACCCGCCCGCCTAGCGGTCGAGGAGCTCCGAGCGGTCGAGGAGCTCCGCGAGGACGTCGGCGGCGCGGTCGATGCCGGCGCGGTCGACGTCGAGGTGGGTGACCATGCGCAGCCGGCGCGGGTTCACCTGGCCGACCAGCACGCCCTGCGCCCGGGCCGCCTCGGCGACCTGCTGCGCCGGGACGTCGTCGAGCACCACCATGTTGGTCTCCACCGCCGCCGGGTCGACCCCGAGCCGCTTGGCCAGCAGCTGCGCGTGCTCGTGGTCCTCGGCCAGCCGGGGCAGGTGGTGGTCGAGCGCGTGCAGCCCGGCGGCGGCGAGCACCCCGGCCTGCCGCATGCCGCCGCCGAGGCGCTTGCGCCACAGCCGCGCCGTCGCGATGCGCTCCGCCGAGGCGACCAGCACCGAGCCGACCGGCGCGCCGAGCCCCTTGGACAGGCAGACCGACGCGGTGTCGGCGAGCCGGCCGTAGGTGGCCAGGTCCGTGCCGGAGGCGGCCGCGGCGTTCCAGATGCGGGCGCCGTCGAGGTGCACGGCGACGCGGGCGCCCCGCGACCAGTCCCACAGCCGGCGCAGCTCACCCAGCGGCTGCACGAGCCCGCCGCCGCGGTTGTGCGAGTTCTCCACGGCGATCGCCGCGGTGGCGGTCAGGTGCCAGTCACCCTTGGGCCTGACCTGCTCGATCAGCTGCCGGGCGTCCAGCCGGCCGCCGTCCGACACCACCGTGCGGGTCGAGATGCCGAAGATCGCGGCGGCCGCACCCATCTCGTAGGTGACGACGTGCGCGTCGGCGTCGCAGAGGATCTCCTGGCCGGGCTCGCAGACCAGCCGCATGCCGATCTGGTTGCCCATGGTCCCCGACGGCACGAACAGCGCCGCCTCGTGGCCGAACATGGCCGCCACCCGCTCCTCGAGCGCGGTGATCGTCGGGTCCTCGCGGTAGACGTCGTCGCCGACCTCGGCCTCGGCCATGACCCGGCGCATCGCCTCGGTCGGCCGGGTGACGGTGTCCGAGCGCAGGTCGACCAGGGGGTGCTCAGCCACGGAGCATCTCCGCGACGAGGAACGCCAGCTCCAGCGACTGCCCGGTGTTCAGCCGCGGGTCGCAGGCGGTCTCGTACCGGCTGTTGAGGTCGTCGTCGCTGATCTCCATGGCCCCGCCGAGGCACTCGGTGACGTCCTCACCGGTGAGCTCGACGTGGATGCCGCCGGGCCAGGTGCCCAGCGCCCGGTGCACGTCGAAGAAGCCCAGCACCTCGTCGACGACGCGGTCGAAGTGGCGGGTCTTGTAGCCGCTGGGTGACTCGTGGGTGTTGCCGTGCATGGGGTCGCACTGCCACACCACCTGGTGGCCGCTGGCGGTCACCTTCTCCACGATGCCCGGCAGCACGTCGCGGATCTTGCCGTTGCCCATCCGGCTGATCAGCGTCAGCTTCCCCGGGACGCCGTCGGGGTCGAGCCGCTCGACGAGCTCGGTCGCCTGCTCCGGGGTCGTCGTCGGGCCGATCTTCACGCCGATGGGGTTGGCCAGCTTCGACACGAACTCGATGTGCGCGCCGTCCATCTGGCGGGTGCGCTCCCCCACCCACACGAAGTGTGCCGAGAGCGCGTACGGGCGGCCCTCGTGCATGCGCAGCAGCGCGCGCTCGTAGTCGAGGATCAGCGCCTCGTGCGAGTTGAACAGCTCCACCCCGCGCAGCGCGTCGGACTCGATGCCGCAGGCGCGCATGAACGCCAGCGCGCGGTCGATCTCCCGGGCGATGACCTCGTAGCGCACGCCGGCCGGCGAGCTGGCGACGAAGTCCTTGTTCCAGTCGTGGACGGCGTGCAGGTCGGCCATCCCGCCGCGGGCGTAGGCGCGGATCATGTTCATCGCCGCGGCCGAGTTCGCGTAGGCGCGCACCAGCCGGTTCGGGTCCGGGATGCGCTGCTCCATCACCGGCTCCAGCGAGTTGACCATGTCGCCGCGGTAGGACGGCAGCCCGAGCGCGTCGGTGTCCGACGAGCGCGGCTTGGCGTACTGCCCGGCCACGCGACCGACCTTGACCACCGGCACGCTCGCCCCGTAGGTGAGGACGACGGCCATCTGCAGCAGCGTGCGGGTGGTGGCCTGCAGGTGCGGCTCGGTGTTGAGGTCGAAGGTCTCCGCGCAGTCCCCGCCCTGGAGCAGGAACGCCTTGCCCTGGGCGACGTCGGCCAGCTGGGACCGCAGCGTGTCGACCTCGGCCGGGGCGACGATCGGCGGCACCGTGGACAGCGTGCCCAGCACCGCGTCGAGGGCCGCGCGGTCGGGCCACCGCGGCTGCTGGGCGGCGGGGAGTTCCCGCCACCGGTCCAGGCCGGGCACCGTCTGCACAGGTTCGGGGAGACTCACGCCCCCGAGGGTACGGCGGAACCCCGCCCCGACCAGAGGGGATGTCGCCCGTTCCACACTTCCGGCGACGGTCAGCCGAAGAAGACCTCGGCCTCGGCGTACCGCTCGGCCGGGACGAGCTTGAGCTGCGCGGTGGCCTCCCCCAGCGTGACGCGGACGATGTCCGTGCCGCGCAGCGCGACCATCACCCCGGACTCGCCCGCGTGCACCGCCGACACGGCGGCCAGGCCGAACCGGGTGGCCAGCACCCGGTCGAACGGCGACGGGGTGCCACCGCGCTGCACGTGCCCGAGGACGACGGCACGGGCCTCCCGGCCGGTCCGCTCCTCGATCAGCGCGGCCAGCGCCGGCCCGACGCCGCCGAGGCGCACGTGGCCGAAGGCGTCCTTCTCCCCCGTGGCCAGCACCATGCCGCCGTCCTTCGGCTTCGCCCCCTCCGAGACCACGACGATCGGCGAGAACCCGGAGGCGAACCGGTGCCGCACGTGCTCGACGACCGCGTCGACGTCGAAGGGGCGCTCGGGGATGAGGATGACGTTGGCCCCGCCGGCCATGCCGGCGTGCAGCGCGATCCAGCCGGCGTGCCGGCCCATCACCTCGACCACCAGCGTGCGGTGGTGGCTGTCGCCGGTGGTGTGCAGCCGGTCGATGGCCTCCATGGCGACGCCGACGGCGGTGTCGAAGCCGAAGGTGTAGTCGGTGGCGTCGAGGTCATTGTCGATGGTCTTGGGCACCCCGACCACGCGGATGCCCCCGGTCTCGGCCAGCCGGGCGGCCACCCCGAGGGTGTCCTCGCCGCCGATCGGGATCAGCGCGTCCACGCCGGAGCGGCGCAGCGTCCCGAGCACCCGCTCGGGGCCGCCGTCGACGGAGTACGGATTGGTCCGGGAGGTGCCGAGCACCGTCCCGCCGCGCGGGAGCAGGCCCCGCACCGCCGCCAGGTCCAGCGGGACGCTGTCGTCCTCGAGCAGACCGCGCCACCCGTCCCGGAAGCCGACCACCTCGTCGCCGAGCTCGCCGACGCCCTTGCGCACCACGGCGCGGATGACCGCGTTGAGGCCGGGGCAGTCGCCGCCGCCGGTGAGGATGCCGATGCGCATGGACGCCTCCGGGGAGCTGCCGGCCGGGCCCGACCGGCGGTCGCGGTCATGATGCCGCAGGTGGGGCCCCTGGTCGAAGGGTGCGCGTGCGCCGCCCGCCGCCGGGCGGCACCCGCATCACGATTCGACGACTCCCGTACCGCAGCGGCGCCGGCCTGCCGAGGTAGGTCGTAGCAGCGGCACGGGGCCGCTGCTCAGATCCGGAAGGCCGAACATGCGCTGGACCCATCCGCCCACCTGGGCGACGCCGTCGGCCTGGGGCATCCGCGCGAAGGTGGTGGCCCTCGCCGTCAGCAGCGTCGTGGTCACCGGCGTGGCGATGGGCGGGGTGAGCGCCTGGCAGAGCAGCGACTTCGCCGACGCGGCCGCCCGCGACATGGACGCCCTGGTGGCCTCGGACATCAGCCGCGCCGCGCAGGGCGCCTACGACCTCGTCGCCACCCAGGGCGCATCGACGGCGATGAAGGTCGACTACGACCTGAACGCGGCCCGGTACGTCCTGCAGCAGTCCGGGGGCTTCTCGATCGACGGCTCCGGGAAGAACCTGGTCGCCTGGGACGCCAAGAACCAGATGAACGGCGAGGTCACGCCGCTGCAGCTGCCGCGCGTGCTGGTCGGCGGCCAGTGGCTGGGCAAGAACAGCGACGTCGCCGTGCCCACGCCCGTCGTCGACGACATCATGTCGATGGTCGGGGCCACCGTGACCATCTTCCAGAAGACGCCTGCGGGCGACTACCTGCGCGTGGCGACGAACGTGAAGGCCGCCTCGGGAGCCCGCGCGATCGGCACCTACATCCCGGCGACCAACCCCGACGGGCAGCCGAACCCGGTCGCCGCCGCGGTGAGCAGCGGCCAGACCTTCCGGGGCAACGCGTTCGTCGTCGACTCGTGGCTGGTGTCGGCCTACGAGCCGATCCTGGGCCCCGCCGGTGACGTGATCGGCGTCCTCTACGTCGGCGTGAAGCAGACGAACCTGCCGGCGCTCCGCCAGGGTCTCGAGGCGACCGCCATCGGCGAGAACGGCAACATCGAGGTCTACGGCGGCACTGGCGACCGCGCCGGCACCGTCCTGGTCAGCCCGAGAGGGGCACGGGACGGAGAGCAGCTGATCGAGGCCACCGACGCCGACGGCACGCCCTACGTGCGGCAGATCGTCGACGCGGCGGTCCAGCTGGGGGACGGCGAGCAGGCCACCGTCCGCTACGACGACCCCGAGGCCGGCCCGACGACCGTGCGGGTCTCCTACTACGCGCCGTGGGACTGGGTGATCGCGACCGTCGCCCGGGACGCGGACTTCGCCGCGGCGAAGGACGCGCTGCACGAGGGCCGCACCTCGATGGTCTGGGCGATGGTGCTCGCCGCGGTGGTCATCGCCGTCGTCGGTGGGCTGATCTCGCTGTGGGTCGGCCGCCGGCTCACCCAGCCGCTGGTCTGCCTGCGCGACCGCATGGCCGAGATCGCCGACGGCGAGGGCGACCTGACCCAGCGCATGGACGACTCGCGCGACGACGAGGTCGGCCAGCTGTCGGGCGCGTTCAACCGGTTCGTCGACAAGGTGGCCGGCACCGTCCGCGACATCCACCGCTGCGCGCAGGAGGTCGCCGGCTCCGCCGCAGGCGTCTCCGCCGTCGCCGACGGGCTGGCCACGCGGGCCGCGCGCAGCCGTGACCAGGCGCAGGGCGCCCACGGTGTGGCGGCGGAGATCAGCAGCAGCGTCTCCTCGGCCGCCGCGGGCGCCGAGGAGATGGGCGCCTCCATCACCGAGATCGCGCGCAGCGCCGCGGAGGCCGCGGACGTCGGCCGCCAGGCCGCCTCGCTCGCCGAGGAGACCGAGGCCACCATCGCCGCGCTCGGCGCCAGCTCGGCCGAGATCGGTGACGTGGTGAAGGTGATCTCCGGCGTCGCCGAGCAGACGAACCTGCTCGCGCTCAACGCCACCATCGAGGCGGCCCGGGCCGGGGACGCGGGCAAGGGCTTCGCCGTCGTCGCCAACGAGGTGAAGGAACTCGCCCAGGAGGCGGCCAAGGCCAGCGAGGAGATCGCGCAGCGGGTGCAGGGCATCCAGGGCGAGACCACCGCCGCGGTGCGCTCCATCGCCCGCATCGCCGAGGTGGTCCGCTCGATCAACGACCACCAGACGACGATCGCCAGCGCCGTGGAGGAGCAGACGGCGACCACCCGCGAGCTCACCCGCAGCGTGGCGACCGCCGCGGAGGGCGCCGGCACGGTGACCACCACGCTGACGACCGTCCGCCAGGACGCCGACGACAGCGCCGCGGACGTGGACCGGGCCCGCTCGGCCGCCCGGGAGCTCGACGGCCTGTCCAAGGAGCTCAACCGGCTGCTCGGCGTCTTCACCGTGTAGTCCGCTGCACCCCCGCGTCATGGGACGCCGCAGGCCCCCTCCCGCTCCGGGAGGGGGCCTGCTGCGCGTTCAGGAACCGGCGGCCTCGATCGCGTGCCAGCGGGCCAGGTTGTAGCGGGCGTCGACCAGGGCGTCGTGCGTCCCGGCGGGCTTGGGGGGCAGGGCCGGCTGCCCACGGTCGTCCCAGCGCTGGCGCAGCTCGCGGGTGAACCGCGGGATCGGCCGGGGCAGCGCGGGCATCGCGCCCCACAGCTGGCACAGCGCCACGTGGTCGTAGGCGGCGAACCACGCCCACAGCTCGATCTCCTCGCCGGGTCCGGTGAGGAAGGCCAGCAGGTCGTCGCGGATCCGGTCCCGGCTGCGCCAGGCCCGGTCCGCGGGCGGCGGCAGCTGGTCGAGCACGTTGCGGCGGACCCACGGGATCGCGCGGTCCGGGTCGAACTCCGTGCTCACCGCGTAGAACTCGCGCCCGGTCTCGTCCACGACCCCGATCGACACCAGGTCGATCGTCGTGCCGTCCTCGATGAACTCGGTGTCGTAGAAGAAGCGCCGCACCGCACCACCGTAGGCGGGCGGACGACGGCGCCTCCGCCGGTGCGCCAGCGGCCCCGCCCTGCCCCGACCGCGACCTGAGCCCCGGGGCCTGCGGCGCTACCGTGCACCCATGCCGGTACTGGCCATCGATGCAGGGACCACCGGGGTGACCGCGCTGGTCGTGGGCGAGCAGGGCGACGTCCTGTCCCGGGGCTACCGCGAGTTCGCGCAGCTGTTCCCGCGCCCGGGCTGGGTGGAGCACGAGCCCGACGACATCTGGACGGCGACGGTGGCCGCCTGCCGGGAGGCGCTCGCCGGCACCGACGAGCAGCCCACCTGCATCGGGCTCACCGACCAGCGGGAGACCGCCGTCGTCTGGGATCCGCGCACCCTGCGCTCCCCCCGCCCGGCCATCGTCTGGCAGGACCGCCGCACCACGCAGATCTGCGACCGGCTGCGGGACGAGGGCGTCGAGGAGCGGGTCGCCCGGATGACCGGGCTCCGGCTGGACCCCTACTTCACCGGCACCAAGTTCGCCTGGCTGGCCGAGCACGAGCCGCAGGTCTGGTCCGGTGTCCGCGACGGCTCGCTGGTGCTCGGCACCGTCGACTCGTACGTGATCGCCCGGCTGACCGGGGGCGCCGCGCACGTCACGGATCCGACCAACGCCAGCCGCACGCTGCTCTTCGACCTGGAGAAGGGCGCCTGGTCCGACGAGCTGTGCGACCTGTTCGACGTCCCCCGGTCGGCGCTGCCCGAGGTGGTGCCCAGCTCCGGCGTCGTCGGCACCACCGATCCCGACGCGTTCCTGGGGCTGTCGCTGCCGGTCGCCGGCATCGCCGGCGACCAGCAGTCCGCGCTGTTCGGGCAGGCCTGCTACTCCCCCGGCATGAGCAAGTGCACCTACGGCACCGGCTCGTTCGTGCTCACCAACACGGGGTCCGACATCGTGCGCTCCGACGCCGGCCTGCTCACCACGGTCGCCTGGGACCTGGGTGACGGGCTGGTCTACGCGCTCGAGGGCGCCATCTTCGTGACCGGCGCCGCCGTCCAGTGGCTGCGCGACGGCCTGGGCCTGATCGACTCCGCGAACGAGATCGAGGGGCTGGCCCGCACGGTGCCCGACTCCGGCGACGTCGTCTTCGTGCCGGCGCTGACCGGCATGGGCGCCCCGCACTGGGACCCGCACGCCCGCGGCGCGATCCTCGGTCTCACCCGCGGCACCACCCGGGCGCACCTCGCCCGCGCGACGCTCGAGGCGATCGCCTTCGAGGTGCGCGACGTCGTCGACGTGATGGTGGACGAGGCCGGGCTGGAGGTCCCGGAGCTCTCGGCCGACGGCGGGGCGAGCGCGAACGACCTGCTGCTGCAGCTGCAGGCCGACCAGCTCGGCGTGCCGGTCCGCCGTCCGCAGGTGACCGAGACGACGGCGCTGGGCGCGGCCTTCCTCGCGGGCCTGGGCACCGGCGTCTGGGGCAGCACCGACGAGCTGCGCGCCACCTGGGCCCTCGACCGGCGGTTCGACCCGGTGGCCGGACGGCGCGAGGACGGCCGGCACGACCGCTGGAAGGACGCCGTCGGCCGCGCCGGCTCCTGGACCCGCTGACCCCGGCCACGGCGGACCCGGCCCGTTCCGGCGGTCAGACCGGCGTGACCGGCGCCTTGTCCTCGGTGCCGTACACCTTCCGGGCTCGGCGGAGCCGCCTGCGGTCCAGCCAGTGGATCACCGGACCGGCCGTGATCCCGTGCAGGATCACCGAGCCCAGCACGACCAGCACCGTGATCCGCCAGAGCTGCTCGCCGCCGGCGATGTCGCCCTCGCTCAGCCCGTAGCTGACGTAGTACAGCGAGCCGATGCCGCGCACGCCGAAGAAGGAGACCACCCAGCGCTCCCGGCGGCCGGTGGTGCTGCCGACGAAGGCCAGCCGGCCGGCGAGCGGACGGATCACCAGCAGGAAGGCCGCGGTCAGGAGGAGCTCACGCCAGCCGATCCCGGAGAGGATGCCCCGGCTGACCGCACCACCGACGAGCAACAGGAGGACGACGGTCAGCAACCGCTCCAATTGCTCGACGTGGGCGTGCAGCATCTGGTGCCGGCCGTGGGTCTTCTCCGCGGCCCGCACCGTCACAGCGCAGACGAACACGGCGATGAAGCCGTAGCCCTCGACGAGCTCGGCCGCTCCATAGGCCATGAAGATCGCGCTGAACGCGACGAAGCCCCCCGCGCGCTCGGCCAGGTGCACCTGGTCGGCGACCCGCGAGAAGAAGAGGAACCGGAGCACCCAGCCCACGGCCACGCCGGCCGTCACCCCCGCGGCGATCCGCCACACCACGTCGACCGCCAGCCACTCCGCCAGCCACCCGGAGGGGGCCAGGCCCGCGGCTGCCACGGCGACGGCCGCGTACGTGAACGGGAACGCGAGGCCGTCGTTGAGCCCCGCCTCCGAGGTGAGGGCGAACCGGGCCTCGTCCTCGCTCTCCTCGTCGTCGGAGGGCTCCCCGACCTGCACCTCGGTGGCCAGGACGGGGTCGGTCGGGGCCAGCGCGGCGCCGAGCAGGATGGCGGCGGCCGCGCCCAGACCCAGCAACCACCCGCCGAGCAGCGCCACCGCCAGGATGGTGAGTGGCATCGTGACCGCCAGCAACCGCCAGGTGGAGCTCCAGCGGCGCCAGCCCAGCGGCCGGTCCAGCGCCAGCCCCGCACCCATCAGGCTGACGATGACGACGAGCTCGGTGAGGTGCACCGCCACCGTCTCGTGCTCGACAGGGTCGGGCGACGGCAGCCCGTCCACGACGGCGAAGGCGAGCACCCCCAGGCCCACCATCACCATCGGCATGGACAGGGGTGCCTTGCTCAGCAGCTTCGGCAGCACCCCCGCGAGCAGGGCAGCGACGCCGGCGGCGGCGTACGCGAGTCCGGTCGGATCCATCCGGTCAGCGGGCCCTGACGATCGTCATGGCACCAGTCTGCGGTGGCCGTGCCCGTCACGCCCCTCGTCGGAGCGGTCCCCGTCGACCCGTCGGCACGTCCTACGCGGTGCCGGCCGAGCGGTCGCCGACCGAGTTCGGGCCGAACTCGCGCCCCTGCAGCGCCGCGATGTCGCGCTCCAGCTGCGGCACCCGCCTGGCCGAGACCGCCATCGCCACCTTCTCGGCGAGCACGCCCGTGACCAGCTGGCGCAGCGCCGCCACGGTGCCGACCGAGCGGGGCACGAAGACCCGGCGGCCGCGGGTCTCCAGGTTCTCCACCAGCGCCTCGGCGCACGCCTCGACGGAGGTGAAGGCACCCAGCGGGCCGGGCAGCTGCCGGCGCGTGGCCCGGAAGGTGGGCAGCGCCGCCTCGGTGTCGCGGACCATGTCGGTGTCGATCCACGTCGGGTGCGCGCTGGCCACGGTGACCCCGCGGTGGGCGACCTCCAGGCGGAGCGCGTCGCCGAAGCGCTCCACGCCCGCCTTCGACGCGCAGTAGGCGCTCATGCCGGGCAGCACCGTGAAGGCGGCCGCCGAGCTGATCAGCAGCACGTGCCCGCGGCGCTCCGCGATCGCCGGCAGCGCCGCGTGGGCGGTGAGCATCGTGCCGATCAGGTTGACCTCGATGGTGCGGGCCAGCGCATGCGCCGACGACGTCATCACCGTGGTGAGCGGCGCGATGCCCGCGTTGGCGACGACGACGTCCAGCCCGCCGAAGGTGTCCACGGTGCGCCGCACCGCCGCGGCCAGCGCCTCGGGGTCCGTGACGTCGGCCTCCACCCACAGGTGCTCGGGCCCGAGCTCGTCGGCGACCGCGGCCAGCTGCTCGGGCTCCAGCCCGACCAGCGCCACACGCGCTCCGCGGGCGGCCGCCCTGCGGGCCAGCTCGGCACCGATGCCGCGGGCGGCCCCGGTGACGAGCACCGATCTGCCGGCGAGGGACGTGCGCGGGCGCCTGCCGAGTCCACGGGCCATGGGTGGGTTCCTCCGGAGATCGTCGCGGTCGGATTGAGCACTGCTCAACGCCGTTGTAGCTTGTTGAGCGTTGCTCAGCAAGCCGTAGAAGAGGAGCCGCCCGTGGTGACCAGCGTGAGCGAGACACAGTCCGCGTCCTCCGCCCGAGCGGGCGGGGCGGCGCGCGAGGTCCGGGTGGCGATCATCGGCTCCGGCTTCGCCGGCCTGGCGATGGCCATCAGGCTCCGCGAGCGCGGGGAGACCGACTTCCTGCTGCTGGAGCGGGCGGACGACGTCGGCGGCACGTGGCGGGACAACACCTATCCGGGTGCGGCCTGCGACGTGCAGTCGCACCTGTACTCGTTCTCGTTCGCCCCCAACCCGGACTGGCCGCGCTCCTACTCCGAGCAGCCCGAGATCCAGGCCTACCTCCAGGCCACGGCCGACCGCTTCGGCGTCCGGGCGCACTGCGTCTTCGGCGCCGACGTCACCTCCGCCCGCTGGGACGACGCCGAGCGCCGCTGGCTGGTCACGACGACCGCCGGCGACGTCCGCGCCCAGGTGCTGGTGTCCGCGGCCGGTGCGCTGGCCGACCCGACCTACCCGGCGATCCCGGGGCTGGAGGGCTTCGCGGGCACCGTCATGCACTCGGCGCGCTGGGACTCCGACCACGACCTGACCGGGGAGAAGGTCGCCGTCATCGGCACGGGTGCCTCGGCGATCCAGCTGGTCCCGGCGATCCAGCCACAGGTGGAGAGCATCGCGGTCTACCAGCGCACTCCGGCGTGGGTGGTCCCCCGCACCGACCACCCGGTGAAGCCGTGGGCGCAGCGGCTCTACCGCCTGGCGCCCGGCCTCCAGCGGGCCGTCCGCGGCGTGCTCTACGCGTCCCGCGAGTTCCTGGTGATCGGCATGGCCAAGCGGCGCCGGTTCCTCGGGCCCGTCGGCAAGCTGGCGAAGGCGCACCTCGAGCGCCAGGTCCGCGACCCGAGGCTGCGGAAGGCGCTGACGCCGGACTACACGATCGGCTGCAAACGCATCCTGATCAGCAACGACTACTTCCCGGCCGTGGCAGCGCCCAACGCCGAGCTGGTCACCGCCGGCATCGCCGAGGTGCGGCCGCACTCCGTCGTCACCGTGGACGGCGTCGAGCGGCCCACCGACACGATCGTGCTCGCCACGGGCTTCCACGTGACCGACCTGCCGATCGCCGGGAAGATCGCCGGGCGGGACGGGCGCACCCTCGCCGAGGTCTGGGCCGGCGGGATGGTGAGCAACCGCAGCACGACGGTCGCGGGCTTCCCCAACCTGTTCCTGCTGGTCGGCCCGAACGTGGGCGTGGGCCACACGTCGATGGTCTACATGATCGAGTCGCAGGTCGCCTACGTCGACGACGCGCTGCGGACCATGGACGCCGAGGGCCTGGCCGTGCTGGAGACCACCCCGGCCGCCCAGGAGGCGTACCGGGCGCTGATCGCACGGAAGTCGGCGGGCACCGTCTGGCTCACCGGCGGCTGCGCCAGCTGGTACCTCGACGAGCACGGCCACAACACCACGCTGTGGCCCGACTTCACCTTCCGGTTCCGGCGGCTCACCCGGTCGCTGGACCGGGAGAACTACGTCGGCATCCCGGCCACCGCGCCGGTCGGCACGGAGGAGGCCGCGTGAGCGCCACCCGCACGGTCTGCAAGCACACCGCCGCCGTCGCCACCGGCGACGGCGCCCGGCTGCACGCCACGGTCGAGGGTGCCGACTCCGCAGCGGTGACCGTGGTCCTGGCCCACGGCTGGACGCTGTCCCAGGCGGCCTGGGACGACGTCGCCGCCCTGCTCGCCGACCGGATCGCCGACGGCGACGTGCGCCTGGTGCGGTACGACCAGCGCGGGCACGGCCGCTCCACCTGGTCCTCTCCCCGCCATCCGGAGCCCGGGCTCAGCATCGACCGGCTCGGCGCCGACCTCGCCGACGTGCTCGACCAGCTGGCGCCCACCGGCCCGGTCGTCCTCGGCGGCCACTCGATGGGCGGCATGACGATCATGTGCCTGGCCGCGGCCCGGCCCGAGCTGTTCGGCGACCGGGTGCGGGGGGTGGCCCTGGTCTCCACCTCCGCCGGCGACCTCACCGCCGACCCCCGCACGGCGGCCGGCCGGATGGCCACGGTGCGGCCCCGGGTGCTGACCGCCGCCCTGGCCGGCGCGCGCGTGCTGGAGCGGCTGCGCGCCCTCGTCCCGCCGGCCCACCCGCGCCACCGAAAGATGGTCCGCGAGCTGCTGTACGGGGCCGACGCGACCGACGAGATGGTGCTGGCCGGGGCGGAGATCATGCACGCGTCCACGCTGCGCTCGTTCATCGAGTTCATGCCCGCCCTCGGCGATCACGACAAGCGCACGGAGCTCGCGGCGCTCGCCCGCGTGCCGGTGGAGATCTTCGTCGGCGACAGCGACAAGCTCACGCCTGAACGGCACAGCCGGCAGCTCGGCGAGGCGCTGCCCGCGGCCCGGCTGCACCGGGCCGAGCGCACCGGCCACATGCTGACCCAGGAGCGACCGCAGCTGGTCGCCGACGGGCTGCTGCGGCTCGTGGCCGCCGCCACCACCGGCCGGGCGGTGGCGTGAGAATGCGGTCATGACCGCCTCGCCAGCAGAACCGGGTCGAGGCCGGCGGTCCGCGGGTGACCGGCGGGCGCAGCTGGTGCAGATCGGGCTCGAGCTGCTGCCCACCACGCCGGTGCAGGAGCTGACCATCGACGAGGTGGCCCGCCGCGCCGGCATCAGCCGCAGCCTGCTGTTCCACTACTTCCCGAGCAAACGGGACTACTACGCCGCCGTGACCCGTGCCGCGGCGGAGCTGCTGTGGGCCCACCTGCTCCCCCGCCCCGGCGCGCCCGCCGGGGCGCCGGACGACGACACCGTCGGCGGGATGCTCGACCGCTACGTCGGCTGGGTGGAGACCTTCCGGGAGACACACCTGGCCTTCGTGCGCGGCGCCGCCGGGGGCGACCCCTGGGTGGCCGAGGTGTACGCGGAGACCCGCGACCGGCTGGTCGAGGTCGGCCTGCAGGCACTCGGGCTGCCCGACGACGCACGGCGCCGTCAGCTGGTGCTGGCGTTCTTCGCCTTCACCGAGGAGCTGGTCGCCCAGTGGGTGCTGGAGCCCACGATGCCCCGGGCCGAGCTGCTCGCGCTGCTGCGCGACGTCCTGCACCGGCTGCTGCCCCGCTGAGGAGCCCTGCCAGGGCCCGGTCCCACGGGGAGCGGCGGGTCGGCTCGGCTAACCCGCCAGCGACGTCGGGGCGCGGTCGGCCGCCTCGGTGGCCGGCGGCTGCAGCGTGGCGATGACGTCGTTCGCGGTGGCGCCGGTGGCGTCCATCGACTTCTTCACCGTGGCGCCGTAGACGTCGACGTACTCCTGGCCCGACAACGTCATGATCTCGTACATGATCTCGTCGGTGATCGAGCGCTCGACGAAGCGGTCACCGGCCAGGCCCTCGTAGCGGCTGAAGTCGAGCGGCTCCCCGAACCGCACGTGCACCCGTCGCATCTGCTTGCCGAACGGGAGCGTGCGGGTGGTGTAGACCATCGCGAGCGGGATCACCGGGACGCCGGTCTCCAGCGCCATCCGCGCCACGCCGATCTTGCCGCGGTAGAGGCGGCCGTCGGGCGAGCGGGTGCCCTCGGGGTAGATGCCCAGCAGCTTGCCGTCGCGCAGCGTGCGGATGCCGGTCTGGATCGCGCCCTCGGCGGCCGAGGCGCTCGACCGGTCGATGGGCACCTGCCCGGCGCCGGTGAAGAAGGCGCGCTGGAGGAAGCCCTTGACGCCGGTGCCGGTGAAGTACTCGGCCTTGGCCAGGAAGGTGACCCGCCGCCGCAGCTGCATCGGCATGAATACCCAGTCGGCGGCGGACAGGTGGTTGCTCGCCAGGATCGCGGCGCCCGTCGCGGGCACGTGCTCGGTGCCCTCGGCCTTGGGACGGAAGACGAGCGTCATCGCCGGGCCGATGGCGACGTACTTGAGGAACCAGTAGAACAACACGCCTCCCTCGGGGACTGCCAGACTAGGGAGCCTGGGGCCCGAATCACAATCGGAGCGCCATCGTGAGGTAGCTGACACCGGCGTCGACGCCGGACGCCGAGGAGGAGCACCGTGCCCGGACCGACCCCAGCACCCGAGGTCATGCCCGGCGCCGAACCGTTCGACTTCCCCGGGGGCGACGGGCCCGAGGGCCGCACCGGCGTGCTGCTGGTCCACGGCTTCACCGGGACGCCGATGAGCATGCGGCCCTGGGGCGAGCACCTGGCCGCCGAGGGGTTCGCCGTCCGGTGCCCCCTGCTCCCGGGCCACGGCACCCGCTGGCAGGACTGCAACGCCAGCACCCACGACCAGTGGACGACGACGGTCGAGGGCGCCTTCGACGAGCTGGCCGCCGGCTGCGACCGGGTGTTCGTCGCCGGGCTGTCCATGGGCGGCACGCTGGCCACCCGGCTGGCCGAGGTCCGGCCCGGTGACGTCGCCGGCCTGCTGCTGGTGAATCCGGCGCTGCTGACCCAGCGGCTGGACGCCAAGCTGCTGCCCCTGCTGGCGCGCCTGACCCCGAGCTGGATGCCGATCGCCAGCGACATCAAGAAGCCCGGAGTGGTCGAGCTCGCCTATCCCAAGCTGCCCACGCGGGCGATGATGCAGCTGCGCGGCCTGTGGGCCGCCACCCGCGCCGACCTGGGCCGGGTCACCGCGCCGGTGATCGTCTTCCACAGCACCGAGGACCACGTCGTCGAGCCGGTCAACAGCGCGATCCTGCTCGCGGGGGTCGGCAGCGCGGACACCACCGAGGTCGTCCTGGAGGACAGCTACCACGTGGCGACGCTGGACAACGACGCTCCGCTGATCTTCCGCCGGTCCGCGGAGTGGATCCGCGCCCGCGTGCCCGCCGACGAGGCCGACGCGTCACCGGCGGACCACCGATGACCGACCGGCGGGGACGGGGCCGCCGCGACAACGGCCTCGACGCCGCGCTGTGGAGCCCGGTCCGGGACGTCGACCCGCGCGTGGGCGAGCACCTGCTCGACGTCCTGGAGGCGGCCGGCATCGCCGCGTACCTGGAGCCAGCCGCCGACGTGGCGCCCTACACCCGGTCGGTGTTCCTGCCGAGCCCGCCGTCGGACCGGTTGTTCGTGGACCGCGCCCGCCGGGCGGAGGCGCGAGGACTGGTGGAGCAGCACGCCGACGAGCACCCCGTCGAGCCGCGGGTCCCGCGCCGGGCGGGCGGCGACGTCGACGAGGACGCCGAGTGGCGCCGCATCGTGGCCGCCTTCGAGGCCGAGCACGGCCGCATGGCCGTCGACGAGGAGCCGTCCCCGGCGCCCCCGCCCCCGCCGCACGAGGTGCCGGTCCTCGACCGGCCCGACGAGCACTACGAGCCCCCGCCGCCACCGCCGCTGCCCGCCCCGGCGCCGGCGGTGCTGTACGCGGTGCTGCTGGTCGCGGCGGGCATCCTGCTCATCGGCGCACCCTCGGTGATCGGCCTCTCGGCCGACGCCGGACTGGTCGTGGGCGTGGCGGTGCTCGCCGGCGGCGTGGCGCTGCTCGTCTCCCGGATGCGGGACCGTTCCTCGGACGACGGCGACGACGGCGCGGTGGTCTGAGCCGCCCCGCGGTGGTCGTCGCGAGTGGGGCCCGGAGGGTTCCGCGCAGCGACGACGGTCCGGCTCAGCGCAGCAGGGGGACGGCACGTGGCCGCGGTGGTCGTCGCGAGTGGGGCCCGGAGGGTTCCGCGCAGCGACGACGGTCCGGCTCAGCGCAGCAGGGGGACGGCACGTGGCCGCGGTGTCGTCCGGAGGACGACAGTGATCACGCCTCGCCCTCGGCGACCGCCCGGCGGACGAGGTCGGCGGCGCCGACGATGCCGGCCTGGGCGCCCAGGTCGGCGGCGACGATGCGCGGCCCCGGGCGGAACCCGCGGCCGGGCAGCGCCCGCTCGAGCCGCTCGCGCGCCGGCCCGAGCACCATCTCGCCGAGCACGCTGACCCCGCCGCCGATCACCACGATCTCGGGGTCGAGCACGGCGGCCAGGTCGGCGATGCCCTGCCCGAGCCAGTACCCGACCTCGGTGACCAGCTCCAGCGCCAGCGGATCGCCGTCGTAGGCGGCCCGGGCCACGTGCTCACCGGTCAGCCGGTCGGGCTCGCAGTCCACCCGCTCCAGGAGCAGGGCCGCGGCGGCCGGCGAGGTGCGGGCCACCTCGCGCGCGGTCTGCCCGAGGGCCGTGCCGCTGGCGTACTGCTCCCAGCACCCGCGGTTGCCGCAGGCGCAGAGCCGTCCGTCGGGCACGACGCGCATGTGCCCCCACTCCCCCGCGACGCCGTGCGAGCCGCGGCGCAGGCGCCCGTCCAGCACGATGCCGCCGCCGATCCCGGTGCCCAGCGTGATCATGAGGGCCAGGTCGGCGCCGCGGGCGGCGCCGTAGCGGTACTCGGCCCAGGCCGCGGCGTCGGCGTCGTTGCCGACCCACAGGGGCCGCTGCAGCCGCGCGCCGAGGTCCTTGCGCAGCGTGGAGTTGCGCCAGGCCAGGTGCGGGCTGAACAGCACAGTGTCCCCGGTGCGGTCGAACCACCCGGCGGCCCCGACGCCGACCCCGACGAGCTCGCCCTCGATGCCCTCGGCCAGCTCGTCGACGACCGAGGCGATCGCGTCCTCGGTGTCGCGGACGGAGGCGCCGGGGGTGGCCCGGCGGGCGGTGGCCAGGATCGTGCCGTCGGGCGCGACCAGCCCGCCGGCGACCTTGGTGCCGCCGATGTCGATACCCAGCGCCGGCCGGGCCGCCACGTCGGAGGTGGTCACGCGATGTCGAACCGCTGGGCGGTCGGCTGCTCGCCGGCCGGCGGGTCCTCCGCCGCCGTCGGCGCGGTTGCCTCGGTCGGTGCCTCGGGAGCGTCCCCGGCGGCGGGCTCGGCGGGGGGCTCCGCTAACGCGCGGAGCGCGGCCGCGGTGGCGGTGAGGACGTCGGCCAGTGCCGCGGTCACCTCGGGACGCTCGCCCCGGACCACGGCCGCCAGCTGGCAGACGGGGCACCAGCGGCAGTCGCTGCCGTGCTCGTCCGCGGTCGCACCGGGAGCGGGCTCGGCGGGAGCCCGCACGGCGTCGGCCAGGCGGCGGGCCTGGTCGAGCCAGTCGGCACCGGTGGTCATGTGGTCCTCCCCTCGGCCGCCAGGAGGTCGGCCGGCCACTGCTGCGGATCCGGGCGGAAGCTGACCTCGAGGCGCGCGTCGGCGGTACCGGGGGCGGCCAGCCGGGCCCCCGTCACCTCGCACCGGCGCAACAACGAGTCCAGGCGCAGCGAACGACGATCCTCCCCCACGGCCACCACGAGGTCATCGCCCCACCGGGTCAGGCCCACGTCCGCCCGCTCGGCGAAGGGCAGCGGCACGCCGAGAGCCCACCCGCCGCCGTCCCGGCGCCGCGGGACCGGGGCCGCGGGACCGCCGGAGCCGGGGAGGTCCAGCCCGTCCAGCAGCGCCACCGCGGCGTCGACGTCCGCCGGCGCGCCCGGCAGCTCCGCGACGTCGTGCACGGGCGCCACGTCCGCCAGGCCGTGGCGCGCGGCGTCCTGCTCGGCGGCGCGGGCGGCCCACCACTCCCCCGGGCCCGCCGCCGGGAGCACCCGGGCCAGCACGGCGGCGGCCCGCAGCCCGTGCAGGCCGAGGACGGTCGCCGCGCCGCGCACCTCCGGGACGGCGGCACCGCGCGCGCCGGCGGTGAGCCAGACCGCCGTCGTCGTCGGGTCGGCCAGCCGGTCGTCCGCGAGCACCCGCTCGACCGCGGGGAGGGCGGCCAGCACGGTGTCGAGCGGGCCGCGCCGCGCCGCGCCGGCGGACACCGCGGCCGTCCGGACGGCGGCCAGGGCCCGCGCCGTCGGCGGCAGCACCTGGTCCAGCCACCACCGCAGGGTCCCCGGCAGGGCGGCCAGCGACAGCCCGTCGCGCAGCGGACCGGCGTCGACGACGACCAGCTCCGCGTCGGCGTCGGCCAGCGCCGCGAGCACGGCGAGCTCGTCGGCCCCCGGCGGCGGCACCACCGAGCTGGCCGGCGGGAGGGTCAGGTGCGGCAGCAGCGGGGCGAGCGCTTCCACGTGGGCGCCCCACAGCCCCGCCACGGCCCGCCGTCCGTCGGCCCGCTGCACGCGGAGACCGGGCACCGCGTCGAGGGCGGGCACCGGAGCCGGCTGCCGCGAGAGCAGCAGCACCTCACGGCCCTCCCGGGCCGCACGGACGGCAGCGGCCGCGGCGACGGTGGACGTCCCCGCACCGCCCGGGCCGGTGACCAGCAGGGTGCGCACGCCGGGTCAGCCCTCGACGCGCTTCTTGAGCTCCTTGAGCGCGGTGTCCAGGATGACCTTCTCCGCCTTGCGCTTGATCATCCCGAGCATCGGGATGGAGAGGTCGATGGTGATCGAGTAGGTGACCTCGGTGCGGCCGGCGCTCTCGACGAGGGTGTAGGAGCCCTCCTGCCGCTTCTGCATCTGGCCGGTGACCAGGTGCCAGGAGACGCGGCGGTCGTCGTCCCAGGAGTACTCGAGGACGTAGTCGTCCTTGACCGCGCCGGCGTCGAGCACGAAGTGGACGCGACGGGCCCGCCCGTCGTCCCCGGTCTCGAGCACCTCGACCTTCTTGGCGGCGGCGACCCACTGCGGATAGGAGGGGAAGTCGGCGATCACCGCCATCACCTCGGCCGCAGGCGCCTCGACGACGATCGACTGGGTGGACTGGTCGGCCATGGCCAGCAGGCTAGCGGCTCCCGGGTGAACCGGCCCCGTCCCCTGCGGCACTCGGCTACTGCCGGGTAGCACCAGCGGCTAGATTGGCCGGGACGTCCCCGTACCGGGGCCGCGGGCGACGGTGCCTCGTGGCCGGCGGGGAGGAGAGGACCCGGCGTGCGCGAATTCAGCGTTCCTGTGACCACCGAGATCGGCCCCGACGAGGCGCTGACCGACATGCTGGCCACCAACGTAGCCGAGGCCGGCGCCGAGGTGGGGCTGCGGCGCCGCCGCGGCGGCCAGTGGCAGGACGTCACCTGGACGGAGTTCGCCGGCGAGGTCGCCGGCGTCGCCAAGGGGCTCATCGCGGCCGGTGTCGCCGCGGGTGACCGGGTCGCCCTCCAGGCGAAGACCCGCTACGAGTGGACGGTCTTCGACTACGCGATCTGGACCGCCGGCGCGGTCGTCGTCCCCATCTACGAGACCTCCAGCGCCGACCAGGTGGCCTGGATCCTGTCGGACTCCGGGGCCACCGCGGTCGTCGTGGAGCGCGACGAGCACGCCACCGCTGTCGACTCCGTCCGGGACCAGGCACCCGAGCTCAAGTCGGTCCACGTGATCGAGGACGACGCGATCGGCACGCTCACCCAGGCCGGCGCCGGCGTCCCGGACAGCGAGCTCGAGGCCCGCCGGAAGACGCTGAACGCCGACAGCCTGGCCACGCTGATCTACACGAGCGGAACCACGGGCCGGCCGAAGGGCTGCGAGCTCACCCACGGCAACTTCCTGTTCGAGATCGACAACGGCATGACGCTGCTCGGCCGGTTCATGAACACGCAGGGCTCGCTGCTGCTGTTCATCCCGCTCGCGCACGTGCTGGCGCGGGTCCTGCAGTGCGGCGCGATCAAGACCCGGACCGTCATCGGCCACACCCCGGACGTCAAGAACCTGGTCGAGGACCTCGGCGAGTTCAAGCCGACCTTCGTGCTGGCCGTCCCGCGGGTGTTCGAGAAGGTCTTCAACCAGGCCAAGGCGAAGGCCGAGGGCGACGGCAAGGGCAAGATCTTCGACCGGGCCGCCCAGGTCGCCATCGACTGGTCGCGCGCACAGGACACCGGCGGCGCCGGGCTGGGGCTGAAGCTGCAGCACGCGCTGTTCGACAAGCTGGTCTACGGCAAGCTCCGTGCCGCTCTCGGCGGCCGGTGCATGGGCGCCATCTCCGGCGGCGCGCCGCTCGGCGAGCGCCTGGGCCACTTCTTCCGCGGCATCGGTGTCCCGGTGTTCGAGGGCTACGGCCTCACCGAGACCACCGCCGCGGCCGCCGTCAACCACGAGGGCGCCTACCGCATCGGCACGGTCGGCCAGCCCCTCCCCGGGGTCGGCGCCAAGATCGCCGAGGACGGCGAGATCCTGCTGCGCGGCGGCGTCGTGATGCGCGGCTACTGGAAGAACGAGCAGGCCACCACGGAGGCCATCGACGGCGAGGGCTGGTTCCGCACCGGCGACATCGGCGAGATCGACGACGACGGCTTCATCAGGATCACCGGCCGCAAGAAGGAGATCCTGGTGACCGCGGGCGGGAAGAACGTCGCCCCCGCGGTGCTGGAGGACCGGCTGCGGGCGCACCGCCTGGTCAGCCAGTGCATCGTCGTCGGCGACCAGCGGCCGTTCATCGCCGCGCTGATCACCCTGGACGAGGAAGCCCTGCCGCAGTGGCTGACGTCCCAGGGCAAGCCGGCCGACCTCACCGTCGAGCAGGCCCGCGAGGACGCCGACCTGCAGGCCGAGCTGGACGCCGCGGTCAAGGACGCCAACAAGGCCGTCTCCCAGGCCGAGGCGATCAAGAAGTTCACCGTGCTGAGCACCGACTTCACCGAGGACAACGGGATGCTGACGCCCAGCCTCAAGCTGAAGCGGAACGTCGTCATGAAGGAGTTCAGCTCCGACGTCGACGCGCTCTACACCCGCTGAGCAGCAGACCGTCCACCGAGCCCCGTCCCGCAGCCGCGGGGCGGGGCTCGGTGCGTCAAGGGCTCCGGGTCCAGGGCTCCAGCAGGCGCGCGAAGTCGGTCGCGATGGTCGACCACGACCACCGCTGCTCGACCCAGGCCCGCCCGGCGGCCCCCATGGCGCGCGCCCGCTTCGGGTCGTCCAGCAGGCCGGCCAGGGCGGCAGCCACGGCGGCCGGTGAGCGGGGGTCCACGACGTGGCCCGTGACGCCCTCCCGCACCGCCTCCGGCGCTCCGCCGGAGGTCCCCGCGACGACCGGCCGACCGCAGGCCGCCGCCTCCAGGAAGACCATGCCGAGCCCCTCGACGTCCAGCCCGCCGCGGCGGGTGCGGCAGGGCATCGCGAAGACGTCGCCCGCCGCGTAGTGCGCGGGCAGCTCCTCGTGCCCCACCGGGCCGGTGAGGACCACGGAGTCCTGCAGCCCGGCCCTGGCCACCGCACGGCGGAGCGACGTCTCGGCCGGGCCGCCACCGACCAGCAGCAGCCGGGCGCCCGGGTGCCGGGCGAGGACCTGCGGCCAGCCGGCGACGAGCACGTCCTGCCCCTTGCGGGCGACCAGCCGGGAGACGCAGACCACGACCGGCGCCCCGCCCAGCCCGTACCGTTCGCGCACCCCCGCGCCGTCGGCCTGCGGGGTGAACCGGTCGACGTCGACGCCCGGGGACAGCTGCGCCAGGCGGGCCCGGCTCCCGAGCGCCGGCTCGAGCCGGTTCCGGGTGTACTCGCTGATGTAGGTGACGACGTCGAGTCCCGAGGCGATCCGCTGCATCACCTGGCGGCTGCCCGGCAGGGCTACCCAGCCGGTCTCGTGCCCGTGCGTGGCGCCGACGAGGTGCCGCACCCCGGCCGTGCGGAGGGCGGGGGCCAGCAGGCCCAGCGGTGCGGCCGCGCCGAAGAATGCGGTGTCGCAGCCGAACCGGTCGACGAGTTCGGCGGCAGCCCGGGCGGTGGCCCGGGTGGGCAGCAGCATCCCCGTCGGACGGCGGACCACTCGGTAGGGCAGCGCCGCGTCGTGCTCGGCGGAGCCCGGCGAGTCCGACGCCAGCACGATCAGCGAGTCCGGTGGACGGCGTGCCAGCAGCGCCGCGACGAACGTCTGGATGCCGCCCTGCCGGGGCGGGAAGTCGTTGGTGACCACCAGGGTCCGGGTCACCGCGTTCCCTCCAGGAGGCGCCAGTCCTCGGCCATCGCGATGCGCGCAGCCGTGGTCGGGTGACTGCCGAAGAACCAGTGCCAGGCGGCCGGCGGATCGGGGTCGCCGAGATTCGCCGTCGCCAGCCGCTGCTGCATGGCGATGAACGCATCCGGGTCGCGGGTGAGGTCCAGGGCGCGCAGATCGGCCCGCTCCTCGATCTGCCGGGACACCAGGTTCTGCACCGGGGTCGCGACCAATCCACCGACGGCGACCAGGAACAGCAGCAGCGGCACGACGCGGGGGTCGCCCGGCGACTCCGCCCCCGCGCGGCGCAGCAGGCGCGTCGAGCTCAGCAGCCACCCGCCCAGCGCGGTCGCCGCCCCGGCGCCGAGCGCACCCATGAGCGTGCCGGTGAGCACGTCGTCGGTGGCCACGTGCCCGAGCTCGTGGGCCACGATCGACTCGATCCCCTCGTCCGGCAGCTCGGCGAGCACCGTGTCGTAGAGGACGATCCGGCGGGTGGACCCGAAGCCGGAGACGTAGGCGTTCAGGGCCGTGGTCCGGCGTGAGGCGTCGGAGACCAGGACGTCCTGCACCGGCGTGCCGTTCGCGTCGGCCAGTGCGAGCAGGTCGGTGCGCAGCTCGCCGGCCGGCAGGGGCTCGAACGAGTTGAAGGCCGGCTCGATGACCACCGGGTAGAGGAACGAGCCGACGACGACGAAGGCGGCCGCCGCTCCCCCGGCCCAGGCCCACCAGGTGCGCGGGGCCCGCCGGACCAGCCACAGGACGGCCAGGACGACCACGGTCGTGAGAGCCGCGCTGATGGCCACCGAGACGGCGACGTCGCGCAGCCAGAGCCCCCATCCGCGGGTGGACAGGCCGTACCGGTGCCGGACCGACTCGGCGTAGGCCGACACCGGCAGCGTCACCAGGCGGCCGACCACCACGAGAGCCGGCACACCCACCAGCACCTGGACGAACCACCGGCCGCCCAGCGGAGCGGCCACCGCGCGCACCAGCCGCCCGCCGAGCCGGGTCAGGCCGAGGACCGCCGAGACGGCCAGGCCGAGGACCAGGGAGAGCAGCGACGCTGGGCGCAGCGCGGCCGCGAAGGCCTCCGCACGGTCCAGCTGCGCGGCCGCCAGCCCCGCGGTGGGGTCGGGATCGGTGTGCCCGCCGGGCGGCTCGGCCAGCAGGTCCCACGGCGTGCGGACGACGATGACGACGACGAGGGCGATGCCGAGCACGATCGCCGTCCCCAGCGCAGCCCGGGCGGCTGGCCGCCCTCCCCCGTACACCCGGCCGATCCTAGGTGCGCCGTCCGCGGGAACCCCGGGGCGGAGCGCCGAGTGCACGCCGCGCAGATCGGCTCCGGGAGCCCCATCCTCGGCGCGATCCCGTCGAGCCCGGAGAACGACGAGGGCCGGTGACCTCGGCAGAGGTCACCGGCCCTCGTGGGACGGGCGCTGTCAGCCGGCGAGCACCCCGGCCGGCCTCCGCGCCGCGGTCCGCTCCTCGCTCGCTGGCGCTCGCTGCGATGCTCCCGCGGCTGTCAGCCGGCGATCCGCCGGGCGCCGTTGTAGCTGCCCATCGCGTCCAGGCTCGCGATCTTCACCGGCTGGCCGGAGGTGGCGGCGTGCACCATCTGCCCGTTGCCGATGTACATGCCGACGTGGCTGACCGGGCTGTAGAAGAACACCAGGTCACCGGGCTGCAACTCGCTGCGGGAGACGGCCTGGCCCATCCGGGACTGCGAGGCGCTCGAGTGCGGCAGGGTCACGCCCGCGGCGGCGTAGGCGTAGGACGTCAGACCCGAGCAGTCGAAGGCGTTCGGACCGCCGGCGCCCCAGACGTAGGGGTCGCCGATCTGGGCCAGCGCGGTGTTCACGGCGACCTGCGCGGCCGAGCTGGGCGCGACGACCCCGCTGGGCGCGGGCGCGGGCAGGCTGTCGCCGCCGTGGACCCGGGCCACCTCGGCCTGCTGCGGGGCCGTGAGCGCGTCGTACCGCCGCTGGTACTCGGCGATCTTCGTCTCGAGATCCTCCTGCTTGGCGGCGATCTCGTCCACGACGCGCTGGGCCTCGGCGGCAGCCGCGGCGGCGGCGTCCCGGGACTCCTCGGCGTCCTCGGACGCCAGCGTCACCTCGGAGAGCACGTCGCTGGTGTGCCCGGCGATCACGTCGAGCGTGCCGAGCTGGGACACCAGCTGGTCCGCCGAGTCGCTGGACAGCAGGACGTCCAGCTGCGACATGCCGCTGCCGGTGTAGGCGCTGCGGGCGAGCAGGCGGACCTGCCCGTCGAGGGCGTCGAGCCGGGCCTGGGCCGCCTCCGCCGCCTCGGTCGCGACCTCGGCGTCGTGCCGGTGCGCGTCCAGGGCGACACGCGCCTCGTTCAGCTGCTCGGAGACGACCTCGAGCTCGTGGCTGGCCTCGGCCACCTGGGCGGCGACCTCGTCGGCCGTGCCGGGGACCGCGCTCGCGGTGGCGGGGAGAAGGGTGACGGTCAGGGCAGCGGCTGCGCTGACCAGCAGGCCGGAACCGACCGGTCCGAGGCGGCGGGCGCTCGCAGGGCTGCGCCGGCCGACGGTGGCGAACTGCTCAGGGGCGTGCGTCAGTAGTGCGTGAGGGGGCGCCACGTGCGGCGGCTCTCCGTTTCTTCCACTGCTACCGCCGACCGAGTTAGCTGACGGGTTCGGGCTGGGAAGACTGGCCCTATCCCCCGCGGGCCGGCGAGCCGGTCGCGGGAGAACTCACCCCAGAACTGCGGTGGGTCCCCGGTACACCTCGGGCGCCGGTGCTGCGCGCCGCGCGGTGATTAGGCGGTGTTCGGTCGAGGTCACCCTTCGACGGATGACGACCACCCGGCCGAACGGCGACGACCTTAACGACCGTGATGCGCCTGTGACAATCGGGAACGGGAGAAACGTGTGGGACGTCATTCCGTCCGACACGGCGCTCCGACCTCGGCATTCACCCGTTCGGGTGTATGCGCGGCCCGCGCACGACGGGCACCGCGGGTCAGCCCGTGCGCCATCCGGAACCCTCGCCGCCGCGGCCGTCGGAGCCGTCGGGGTGGCGCAGGGGCGGCACCAGGCCACCGTCGGCCAGCGCGCGGACGGCCCGGCGTTCCACGTCGTCGAACTCCACCACCACACCCGGCGGGGGGACCACGACGTCCTCGGCGGCAGCCGCGGCCGACCCGCCGCGGGCACGGCCGGTCATCGGGACGACGACCGGATCGATCCCCTGCCATCCCGGCGGGGCGCCGAGCAGGACGGTCACCACGCAGTCGGCGCAGCCGGTCCCCCGGACGGTGCAGGTGTCGCAGTCGATGAGCATCGCTTCTTCTCCTCCGTGAGTCGTTCCGCACGCTAGGAGGAGGCACCGACAATTCCGGCGCACCGCCGTCCGGCCGCCGGGGCGCCTCAGGTCCCGGCGTACTCCCAGTGCCAGGGCTCCTCGCGCCCGTTCCCCGGATCGGCCCAGGTGGGGTGCAGGAAGCCGAACCGGCCGGCGTGGGCGACCATCCAGGCGTACTGCCGCGTGCCGAACGTCTGGATCCCACCGCACAGGTCGACCGCGAGACCCCAGCCGTGGTTGCTGGTGCCGGGCACCGCGGCGAGGGCCGGCTTCTCGCCGTAGAGCCGGACCTGGCCGGCATAGGTCCGGTAGGAGTCGGTGATGCACAGCGGAGCGCCGAACGCGGCCGCGTAGGCCGACGACATGGCGCGGTAGGCCGCCGCCGCGTCGCAGCGCAGCGAGTGCCCGCCGACGCCCAGCGGGCACATCGCGCTCGGCGGGATGAGCCCGTTCGGATAGCCACCCCACGCTCGGGCCCCGTCGTAGCTCGGCGGGTAGACGGTGTTGCCGCACTCGGTCCGCAGGGCTCCCGCGGCAGGCCCGGGGACCGGACCCGCCGGCCGCTGGCCCAGCACCGGCCGGCCGACGGCCAGCACCTGGTCGGCCGGCAGCGTCCGCACCACCACGGCACCGGCCCGCGCGTCGGCGGCGAGCATCGTCCGCTGGTCCAGGGCGATCCCGACGTGCCCCAGTCCGGCCTCGCCGGAGCCGAGGAAGACGAGGTCGCCGGGGAGCACGTCGGCGGCGGCCACGGGGGTGGCGGTCGCGAACAGCTCCTCCTGCGTGGCCGGCAACGGGACCCCGGCCCGCCGGAAGGCGGACTCCACCAGCGTCCCGCAGTCCCAGGAGTCGGGACCGGCCGTCCCCGGCGCGTACGGCCGGCCGAGCGCCTCCATCGCCGCGCTGACCGCCGTGAGCGTCTCGGCGGGCAGGACCAGCAGCGAGGTCGGCTGCCCCGGCAGCTGCGCCACCCCGCGCTGGGCACCACCCCCCGTGGCGCCCACGGGCACCAGCCGGTCCGGCAGGCCGCGCGCGGGCTCGCGCAGCGCGGCGGCCGGCACGGTGTCGACGCCGGCGGCGCGCAACTGGTCCACGTAGGCCCGCCAGCTGGCCGCCGTCTGCTCGTTGACGTCCACCTGCTCGCGCTGCAGCCGGGACAGCTGGCCGTCGACGACCTGCAGCGCCTCGTCCAGCTCCGTCGTCACCGCGGCGGCGGAGGCCTCGAGCTCGGCGACCCGGGCGGTGACCTCGTCGGCCCGTGCCTGCGCCTGCTCGAGCGCGGACCTGGCCCGCTGCTGCTCGTCCAGCGCGGCGCGCCGGTGCCCCTCCGCGATCCCGATGACCTCGGCGGCGTGCGCGTCGACGGCGTCGAGGAACCCGAGGGCGGAGAGCACCTCGCCGGGGTCGCCCGCGCGGAGCAGGAGGGTCAGCGGGGTCAGCGCCCCGCCGTCGCGGTAGACGGCCGAGGCGTAGCCGGCGACCTCGCCCTGGTAGCCGGCCAGCACGCCCTGCGCGTCGGCGAGCGCCGCCCGGGCCTCCTCCACCCCCACCTGGGCCTCGGCGAGCGCCGCCCGGGCGGCGACGACCTCGTCCTGCCGTGCCCGGAGGCTCTGCTGGACCTCCGCCGCGCGCCGCTGCAGGTGGTCCAGGTCGCCGCTGTCGAGCACCCCGGAGGTGCCGCCCGGCTGGTCGCTGGGCGCGGCGGCCACCGGACCGGTCGGCACCAGCACCACCGCACAGGCCGCGAGGACGGCCACCGCGGCCCGGAACCGGGCCGGAGGGCGCCACCACGAGCGCGCGAGCATCGAGTTCCCTTCCCCGATCGGGCCGGCGGCACGACCGGCGTCGCCCCCGGCACGAATGGTGTCCCGCACACGCCCGGGACACCAGGTGGGAAGGCCTGCGATCTGCTCGGACCCCCCGGTCGGGGGGTCCGCGGCACCGGCGGTCCGACGGCGCGCGTCCCCGAGACTGTCGGCACCCCGCCCTAGCGTCCGCGCCGTGCCACCCGCCACCGTTCCGCCGCGCTACCAGCAGGTCACGATCGCCGACATCGGGACGCCGCTGGCCCAGGTCACCTTCGTCGTCGTCGACCTCGAGACGACCGGGGGGTCGCCGAAGGACAGCGCGATCACCGAGATCGGCGCCGTGAAGATCCGCGGCGGCCAGGTGCTCGGGGAGTTCCAGACACTGGTCGACCCGGGCCACGAGATCCCCCCGTACATCAGCGTGCTGACCGGCATCACGTCCACGATGGTCGCGGCGGCGCCGCGGATCGGGTCCGTCCTCCCGGCCTTCCTCGAGTTCGCCCGCGGCGCCGTGCTCGTCGCGCACAACGCCCCGTTCGACCTCGGCTTCCTCAAGGCGGCGTGCGCCGAGAACGGGCTGGCCTGGCCGGCCGCGGCATCGGTCGACACGGCCGTCCTGGCCCGGCGGCTGCTCAGCCGCGACGAGGTGCCCAACTGCAAGCTGGCGACCCTCGCCCCGTACTTCTCGGCCACGACGTCGCCGACGCACCGGGCGCTCGACGACGCGCGGGCCACCGTCGACGTGCTGCACGGCCTGTTCGAGCGGCTGGGGCCGCTGGGCGTCACCACCCTCGAGGAGCTCACCGGCCTGACCCGCACGGTGGACCCGGAACGCCGTCGCAAGCGGCACCTCGCCGACGCCGTCCCCCACGGCCCGGGCGTCTACCTCTTCCGCGGACCCCGGGACGAGCCCCTCTACGTGGGCACCTCGACCGACCTGCGCAGCCGGGTCCGCAGTTACTTCACCTCGGGCGAGCAGCGCAGCCGGATCACCGAGATGGTCGGCCTGGCGCAGCGGGTGGACGCCATCCCCTGCGCGCACGCACTGGAGGCGGCGGTCCGGGAGCTGCGGCTCATCGCCCGGCACAAGCCGCGGTACAACCGCCGCTCGCGCTTCCCCGAACGGGCGCTGTGGGTGCGGCTCACCGAGGAGCCGTTTCCCCGGCTGTCGGTCGTGCGCCGGGTCCGCCCCGGCGCCGGGGTCTTCCTCGGGCCGTTCCCGGACCGGCGGGCGGCCGACGCCGCGGTGGCGGCCGTGCACGAGACGCTCCCGCTGCGGCAGTGCACCGCCCGGCTCTCCCCGCGGACCCCGGTCAGCGCCTGCGCGCTGGCGGACATGGGTCGCTGCGGCGCTCCCTGCACCGGCGCCCAGTCGGTGCCGGAGTACGCCGACGTGGCCGCCGTCTTCGCCGCCGCGGTGGCCGCCGATCCGCGGCCGCTGCTCGCGCCCCTGCTGGAGCGGGTGGACCGGCTGGCGGCCGAGGAGCGGTACGAGGACGCCGCCGTGCTGCGCGACCGGGTCGCCGTGCTGGTCCGCGCCGTCCGCCGTCGGCAACGGCTGCAGTCCCTGGCGGCCGTGCCCGAGCTGGTGCTCGCCCGGCCCGACGGCGACGGCGGCTGGGAGCTGTCCGTCATCCGGCTCGGGCGGCTCGCGGCGGCCGGGAACGCCCCGCGGGGCACCACGGTCCGCAGCGTCCTGCCCGGTCTGCTGGCCACGGCCGAGACCGTCTGCGGGGCGGACGGCGAGGAGACCACGTCGGTGGACGAGACGGAGCTGGTGCTGCGGTGGCTGGAGAAGCCCGGCACCCGGCTGGTCCAGCTGACGGGGACGCTGGCCAGCCCGGCCCCCGGTACGGGGGCCTACAGCGGGTTCCTGGCGCGGGTGGAGACCGGCCGCGACGCCCGTGACCCGTTCGCCGACGGCCGGTCGCTGGGCACCCGTGCGCGCCCGGACCGGATAGCATCGCCCGCGTGATCACCGCCATCGTGATGATCGACGCCGCCACCGACTCGATCGCCGAGGTCGCGCAGGCCGTCGCCGAACTCGACGGGGTCAGCGAGGTCTACTCCGTCGCCGGTGAGGCCGACCTGATCGCCATCGTCCGCGTCCGCGAGTTCGAGCAGGTCGCCGAGGTCATCGCCGGCCGCATCAACAAGGTGCCGGGCGTGGTCGACACCGACACCCACATCGCCTTCCGCGCGTACTCGCGGCACGACCTCGAGGCAGCGTTCTCGATCGGCTTCGACACCGACTGAACCCGGGTCCGCACACCCTCCCGTCACCCCCGGGCGTCCCGCCCCGCCCGCGGCAGGTCCCGGCGGAGCAGGAGGCGGAGGCGGCGGTGCTGCTCAGCCGCGGGCGGCGCGGCTGACGGACACCCAGCGGTCCAGCAGCGCCGCGGCGCGGCCGTCGTCGACGGCCGCGGCGGCGCGTTCCAGCCCGGCCGCCAGCCCGTCGTGCAGCCGGGCGGCGTGCGCGTCGAAGGCGACCAGCGCGGCGGCGGCGTTGAGCAGCACCGCATCCCGCACCGGCCCGCGCTCGCCGTCGACCACCCGGCGGAACACCTCGGCGTTCGCGCGGGCGTCCCCGCCCCGGAGAGCGTCCGGCCCCGGCGCCGCGATGCCCAACGCCGCCGGATCAACCCGGTCGGCCTCCACGGCGCCGTCCCGCACCGTCCAGACCGCCGACGTCGTGGCGGTGGTCAGCTCGTCGAGCCCGTCGTCGCCACGGAAGACCAGGGCCCGGCTCCCCCGGGCCGCCAGCACCTCGGCCAGGACGGGCGCCATGCGCTCGTCCGCGCAGCCGATGGCCGCCGCGACCGGACGCGCCGGGTTGGTGAGCGGACCGAGGAAGTTGAAGACGGTGCCGATGCCCATCTCCCGCCGGGGGGCGGCGGCGTGCCGCATGCCCGGGTGGAACACCGGCGCGAAGAAGAAGCCGATGCCCGCCTCGCGGACGCAGCGGACGACCGCCTGCGCCGGGAGGTCGATGACCACGCCGATCGCCTCCAGGACGTCTGCGGCACCCGACGAGGACGACGCGGCCCGGTTCCCGTGCTTGGCGACCGGCGCCCCCGCTGCCGCCGTCACGACCGCAGCCATCGTGGAGATGTTGACCGTGTGCGCGCCGTCGCCGCCGGTCCCCACGATGTCGACGCAGTCCATCGGCAGCTCGACGGGGGTCGCCTGGTCGAGCATCTCGGCCGCCAGCCCGGCGACCTCCTGGGGCGACTCCCCCTTGGCGCGCAGGGCGACCGTGAACCCAGCCACCTGGGCCGGGGTCGCCTCCCCGGTCATCACCTCGCGCATCGCCCAGCGGGTGTCCTCGGCGGAGAGGTCCTGCCCGGCGAGCAGGCGGTTGAGCAGGCCCGGCCAGGTCGGCGCGGCGGACGACGGCGGCACCGACCGGCTCACCGGCTGGCCGCGGGACGGTGGGCGTGGGCGCGGATCAGGTCGGCGACGACGCCGGGCGCGACCAGCGGGTCGACCGGGAAGGGCAGGGTCCCCTCGGCGCGCGACCAGTGCGCCAGCCACCGATCGGGCTGGCGGGCGATGAGGACGCACACCGCCGGCCGGTCGGCGACCTCGACCTCGAGCTGGCGGGTCAGCGCCATGCCTCCGGTGGGCTGCGCCTCGCCGTCGAGGATGCACAGGTCGATCCCGCCGGCGTCCACGGCGGCGACCACCTCGTCGCCGGTCGAGCACTCCACCCAGGTGAGCGGACCCACGTCGGCGGCCGGGCGGCGACCGACCGCCGTCCGGACCGAATCGCGCACCTCCGCGCGGTGGCTGTAGAGCAGCACGGTGGCCGGTGCGGCGGACTTCTCGGCGGCACTCACGCGGCCGAGACTAGTGCCCGACGGCGTCATCGCAGGCCAGCCCCGTCGATCGGTATCGGACTGGTCACGTTGGCGCCACGCCCACCGCACCCGCGGTCGTGACGGGGGGCTGCCGATGCCATGATGGGCCCCGTGACAACGGCCCCCGTCGCGAGCAGCACCTTCGACACCTCGCGGGTGCACTCCCTGACCCGACCGAACATGGTCAGCGTCGGCACGATCATCTGGCTCGCCAGCGAGCTGATGTTCTTCGCCGGCCTGTTCGCCATGTACTTCACCGCGCGAGCCCGGTCCACCGAGGGGTGGCCGCCGGAGCCGACGGAGCTCAACCTCCCGTACGCCACCTTCTTCACGGTCATCCTGGTGCTCTCCTCCGTGACCTGCCAGTTCGGGGTCTTCGCGGCGGAGAACGGGAACGTCTACGGGCTCCGGCGCTGGTTCACCATCACCTTCGTGATGGGCCTGGTCTTCGTGCTCGCCCAGGCGAACGAGTACCGGGTCCTGGTGGTCGACCACGGCACGACGATCGCGTCGTCGACCTACGGCTCGGTGTTCTTCATCACGACGGGCTTCCACGCGCTGCACGTCATAGGCGGGCTTATCGCCTTCGTCTACGTGCTCATCCGGTCCACCATGGGCCGCTTCACGCCGGCACAGGCGACCTCGGCCATCGTGGTCTCCTACTACTGGCACTTCGTCGACGTCGTGTGGGTCGGGCTCTTCGCCACGATCTACCTGATCCGCTAGGGAACCGGTGTCCACCACGAACCCGCAGTCCGACGCCCCGCTCGACGACGCCGGCACCCCTGTGGTCCGCGCCCGCGCACGGCGTCGCTCCAAGCACCGCCGCCGCCTGGCCAACGCCGCCGGCCTCATGGCCTCGCTGGTGATGACCGGCGCCCTGTACTCGGTGTTCGCACCGGCCCAGGCCGCCGTCGACACCACCACCGAGTCCGCGGCCGAGGCAGCCGGGCGCGAGCTGTACGAGCGGAGCTGCATCACCTGCCACGGCGAGAACCTGGAGGGCGTCCCGAACCGGGGCCCCTCGCTCATCGGCGTCGGCGAGGCGTCGGTCTACTTCCAGGTGCACACCGGCCGCATGCCGCTGGTGCGCCAGGAGGCGGACGCCCCCGACAAGCCGGTGGTCTTCTCCGACGAGGAGATCGACCAGCTCATGGCCTACGTGCAGGCCAACGGCGGCGGACCGACCCTCCCCTCGGGGGACCTGCGCGACGGCGAGCTGGCCGAGGGCGGTGAGCTCTTCCGGCTCAACTGCGCGTCCTGCCACAACTTCGTCGGTGAGGGCGGCGCCCTCTCCTCCGGCAAGGCGGCACCCAGCCTCGACAGCTCGACCGACCTCGAGATCTACACGGCGATGCTGACCGGCCCGGAGAACATGCCGGTGTTCGGCGACAACCAGCTGACGCCGGAGGAGAAGCGCTCGATCATCGCCTACGTCCAGACCGTCCAGGACATGGCGGACCCGGGCGGCGCCGGTATCGGTCGCATGGGACCGGTCGCCGAGGGCCTGGTCATCTGGGTGGTCGGCATCAGCGCACTCATGTTCGGCATCTTCTGGATGGGCAGCAAGGCGTGAGCGAGCGGGCGAGCTCCGCAAACACCAGAGCACCTTTGGGAACGCTGACGACGCACGTCAGCGAGGAGGCAGCGTGACCACGCACGACACCCGCCCCGGCTCGACCGGCGGCGCGGACACCCCGGGACCGCTGCACGGCGGCCCGGACGAGGAGTACACCCCCGAGCGGCTCGCGAGCATGAGCCGGGAGGACCTGGACCGTCTCGGCGCCCGGCTCGACGGCGTGGAGATCCTCCACGTCGACCCGGGCCCGGAGCCGGGCTCCCGGCTGGAGAAGCGCGCGGTCCGCCAGGTCGGCCTGGCCTTCACGCTGGCCGGCGTCTTCGCCTTCCTGTTCCTGGTCGTCTACGCCGGCTCCGGCTGGTTCCTCCCCGAGTGGAACTGGGCCGTGGAGGGCACCATCTGGAGCTCCCTGTTCACCCCGCTGCTGGGGATCTTCATGGGCCTGTCGCTGACGATGGTCGGCGTCGGCCTGGTGCTCTACACGAAGAAGTTGCTGCCGCACGAGACGGCCGTCCAGGACAAGCACGACGGCTCGCACTTCGACCGCGTCACCACGGGCGCCACCCTGGTGGGCGGCCTGCACAACAGCGGCCTGGCCCGGCGCAAGCTGATCACCCGGTCGCTCGGCTTCATGGGCGCCGGCGTCGGGATCATGCTGCTGGCCCCGCTGGGCGGCCTCATCAAGAACCCCAACACGGGCAACCCGCTCGGCCGCACGTCGTGGGCCGAGGGCGTCCGCCTCCTCCGCGACGACGGCAGCCCGATCCGCCCCGGCGACCAGGAGCCCGGCTCGCTGGAGACGGTGTTCCCGGAGGTTCCCGGGGGCAACCTGGAGTCCGACGCGGCGACGATGCTCATCCGGCTCCGTCCCGAGCAGGTGCTGCAGGACGAGCCGCGCGAAGGGCAGGCGGACTTCTCCTACGGCGACTACGTTGCCTACTCGAAGATCTGCACGCACGCCGGCTGCCCGGTCTCGCTGTACGAGCAGGAGACGGGCCGCATCCTGTGCCCCTGCCACCAGTCCCAGTTCGCCGTCACCCAGGGCGCCAAGCCGGTCTTCGGCCCGGCCACCCGCTCGCTGCCGCAGCTCCCGATCACTGTCGACGACGAAGGCTTCTTCGTCGCACGCAGTGACTACATTGAGGCTGTCGGACCCACTTACTGGAACCGGGAGCGCATCTGATGGCTGCTACCGCCACTGCCCCGGGAGCACCCACCTCCCGGCTCGGCAAGGCCGCTACCGAGTTCGACGACCGGCTGATCGTCGCCGGTCCGGTCCGGCGCACGCTCAACAAGGTCTTCCCCGACCACTGGTCGTTCCTGCTCGGGGAGATCGCGCTCTACTGCTTCGTCATCCTGCTGCTGTCGGGCACGTACCTGACCTTCTTCTTCGACGCGACCATGAACGAGGTCGTGTACGAGGGGTCCTACGACCCGCTGCGCGGGACGGAGATGTCGGGGGCCTACGCCTCTACGCTGAACCTCTCCTTCGACGTCCGCGGTGGCCTGTTCATGCGGCAGCTGCACCACTGGTCGGCGCTGCTGTTCGTCGCCTCCATCGTGGTCCACCTGCTGCGCATCTTCTTCACCGGCGCGTTCCGCCGGCCGCGGGAGAGCAACTGGCTGATCGGTGTGGTCATGCTCGTGCTGGCGCTGCTCATGGGCGTCACCGGGTACACCCTCCCCGACGACCTGCTGTCGGGCACCGGTCTCCGCATCATCAGCGCGATCCTCCTGTCCATCCCGGTGATCGGGACGTGGGCGCACTTCGCCATCTTCAACGGCGACTTCGTGGGCACCGAGATCATCGGCCGCTTCTACATCGCCCACGTGCTGATCTTCCCGGCGATCCTGCTGGCGCTCATCGCGGTCCACCTGCTGATCCTGGTGAAGCAGAAGCACACGCAGTTCCCCGGCCCGGGGCGCACCGAGCACAACGTGGTCGGCAACCGGCTCTTCCCCACGTTCGCGGCGAAGGCGACCGGCCTGCTCTTCATCGTGTTCGGTGCCTGCGCCGCACTGGCGGGGCTCTTCCAGATCAACCCGGTCTGGCTGTGGGGGCCCTACAACCCGGCGCAGGTGTCGGCCGCGTCGCAGCCCGACTGGTACATCCTGTTCCTCGACGGCTCGACGCGAATCTTCCCGGCATGGGACATCAACCTCCCCGGCGACTACACGATCCCGGCGCTCTTCTGGCCGACGGTCGTGGTGGCCGGTGCGATGTTCACCGTGCTCGCGCTCTACCCGATGATCGAGCGCAAGCTCACGGGCGACACGGCGTCGCACCACCTGCTGCAGCGCCCCCGCGACGTCCCTGTCCGGACCTCGCTCGGGATGATGGGGCTGACGTTCTACTTCGTGCTGGCGATCTCGGGCGGTAACGACGTCATCGCCGACAAGTTCGACATCAGCCTGAACGCGATGACCTGGTTCGGCCGCATCGGTGTCATCGTGCTGCCGGCGATCGCGTACGTGATCACGTACCGCATCTGCCTCGGTCTGCAGCAGCACGACCGCGAGGTGCTCGAGCACGGCATCGAGACCGGCGTCATCCGCCGGCTGCCCAACGGTGAGTTCATCGAGGTGCACCAGCCCCTCGGCCCGGTCGACGAGCACGGCCACGGCCAGCTCGCCTACGGCGGGGCTCCGGTGCCCAAGCGGATGAACCAGGTGGGCGGTTCCCGCCGCGCCATCCGCGGTTTCTTCTCCCCCGTCGAGGAGCCGTCTGCGGTGGAGCTGGAGCAGCGGGGCGAGGGCCGCGGCCTCTCCGCGGCGGAGTCCGACCGGGAGCTCACCTCCTCGGGTCGTCCGTCCGAGGGCGGTCGCCCGTCCGACGGTGGTCGCCCGCAGGACCCGCGCGACTGATCAGCACGACCAGAAGGGCCCCGGTGGATCTCCACCGGGGCCCTTCTGCGTGGGCGCGTCTGCTCGGCCCGGTCCGGTCGCTCCCACGGTCGCGGTCGCGGTCGCAGGCGTGGGCGGCAGGCAGCGGGCGGCGGGAAGACCGCGAAGGACGACACCTCAGCGGGGGGGGGGGGGGGGGGGGGGGGGGGGGGGGGGGGGGGGGGGGGGGGGGGGGGGGGGGGGGGGGGGGGGGGGGGGGCGGGGGGGGGGGGGGGGGGGGGGCGGGCGGC
>NZ_JBJHAM010000021.1:0-70180 GCF_054051035.1 Blastococcus sp. SYSU DS0619
CGGAAGCTAAGCCTTTCAGCGCCGATGGTACTGCCCTGGAGACGGGGTGGGAGAGTAGGACGCCGCCGGACAACCATTCCCGAAGGGGCCCCAGCATTCGTGCTGGGGCCCCTTCGTCATGCCCGCAGTCCTTGTGGCTCGGGTGACCGAGAGTCCGCCCGCGGTACTTGTCCGCCGAGAAGGCGGTATCGAGGCGGCGGCCGAACCGTCCGCCGCATGCTGATCCGCGGAGATGCAGGACTGTCCAGGCGGCCAGCCGGACCACCCCGCGGAGCTTTTCCGCGGAAGGCAGGATTGACGAGGCCCACGGCGAGCAGCGGACCATCGCCGGCGGGTTCGGCTCACCAGGATCTGCGCAGCCGTGACCGTTGCGGGGTGCGGTCAGCGGCGGGGACGGGGCTCCTTGGTGGTGGCGCCGACGTTGTCGGCGAACCACGCATTCAGCTTCGCCAGGTCGCGCCACCAGTCGCGTACGCGGTCGAGCGCTGCGCGGGTGTGCAGCCGGTCGTCGGGCGTCCACCGGCGGGTGGCGTGCAGGGCCTTGTGCTTGAGCAGATCGATGCGGTCGTCGTCGGCGGCGTAGCCGGCGGGGACGCGCACCAGTCGATCACCCGCGATCTCCCACCCGGCCGTTCGCAACCGCTGCACCTCGTGGTCCAGGGCGGAGCCCTGTACCGGGTCGGCCACGGCGCGCCGGTACCGGGCGATCTGGTCGGACTCGAGGCGCCAGCACCCGCCCGCGACCATCAGCCCGTCGGCGTCGACCTGCACGTACCAGGCGCCCGCTCCGCGGCCCTCCGGATTCACGACCGCGCCCTGGTGCGTCTTGTAGGGCGTCTTGTCGTGGCTGAACCGGACATCGCGGTACGGGCGGAACAGCTTGGCCGTCCCGAACTCCGGTGCGAGCTCGTCCAGGAGCAGTTGCATGGGGGCGCGCACGTGGGCCTCGTAGTCGCCCTTGTGCGCCGTCCAGAAGGTCTTCGAGTTGTCGGCCTCCAGGCCCTCGTAGAAGACCAGCCCCTCGTCGGGGAATCCGGCGAAGCTCACGGTGAGCCGTCCTCCTCGTCGTCCAGCACGGTGTGCCAGCGCAGTTCCCGCAAGGGCGCGTCGCCGGTGTCCAGCGTGCGCGCCCACCCGTCCGGCGCCCAGCCGGCCGACTCGTAGAAGTCGGCCGAGGCGCGGTCGGATTCCGTCAGCCACACCTCCAGGCGCCGGGCCCCGTCCGCGGCCGCCAGGTCGGTGACCGCGGCGAGCAGTCGGCTGCCGTGCCCGCGCCTGCCCCACCGGGGCTCCACCAGCAGAGTGCCCAGCTCGCCGACGTCCGCCACGACGGCGAGCGCGGCGAACCCGACGACGGCGTCCTTCTCGACGGCCACCAGCACGCGGTGGCCCGGTGACGGCGGAGACGCGACGGCGGTCCGCCACGTCTCGGCGACGGCCGGCTCGTCCCAGGCGTCGAGGACCTCGGCGGGGAGCACGGTGCGGTAGGCCGTGCGCCAGGTGACGCCCTGGACCCGCGCGATGGCGGCGGCGTCGTCGGGCCGGGCCGGGCGTACCGAGACGTCCGCGGACCCCGTGAGTCGCGGGAACGGGAGGTCCGAGGTCACCCGGGCAGCCTAGGCGCCACGGGCCGGCTCGGCGGTCGTCGTACCGGGCGGGCAGGATCGGCCGACGTGATGCCTGTCGACCGGCTGCCGGCCGCCCTGGCCCGGCGCATCGCCCTGGCGGCGCAGGGGTTCGCCGAGCCGCGACCGGCCGTCCCCGCGGGCACCCGGCAGCTGCGCCGGCTGACCGGGCGGCTCGGCGTCGTCCAGATCGACTCGGTGAACGTGGTGTCCCGGTCGCACTACCTGCCCGCCTTCAGCCGCCTGGGGCCCTATCCCCGGGAGGCCCTGGACGCGCTGTCCAACCGCCGGCACGACCTGTTCGAGTACTGGGCGCACGAGGCGTCCTTCCTCCCGGTGCGCCTGCACCCGTTCCTCCGCTGGCGGATGGCCGCGGCCGAGCAGGAGGCGTGGGGGTCGATGACCCGGGTCCAGCGCGAGCGGCCGGAGTACGTGGCCGCGCTGCTGGCGCGGGTGCGCAGCGACGGCCCGATCAAGGCCAGCATGCTGCAGGAGGAACGGCCCAACCGCCCGGGCAGCATGTGGAACTGGCACGCCGGCAAGGCCGCCCTGGAGTACCTCTTCTTCACCGGGGCCCTCACCGCGACGGCGCGCACCGCCGGCTTCGAGCGGGTCTACGACCTGCCCGAGCGGGTGCTCCCCGCCGATGTGCTGCACGCCCCGACCCCGGCGCGGCCGGACGCCGTCCGGGAGCTGGTCCGCACCGCCGCGGGGGCGCTGGGGGTGGCGACCGAGACCGATCTGCGCGACTACTTCCGGCTGACCCCTGCCGACGCCCGGGCCGCTATCGGCGAACTGGCCGACGCCGGGGAGCTGCTGCCGGTCGAGGTGACCGGCTGGGGCCGGCCCGCCTGGCTGGACCCGGCGGCCCGACGTCCCCGCTGGATCCGGGCGCGGGCGCTGCTCAGCCCGTTCGACTCACTGGTGTGGGAGCGCCCGCGGGTGGAGCGCATCTTCGGCTTCCGCTACCGGCTCGAGATCTACACGCCCGCCGCGAAGCGGGTGCACGGCTACTACGTGCTGCCGTTCCTGCTCGGTGACCGGCTGGTCGCGCGGGTCGACCTCAAGGCCGACCGGCAGGCGGGGATCCTGCGCGTCCAGGCCGCGCACGGCGAGGAGCACGCCGACCCCGTGGTCGTCGCGGCGGAGCTGGCTGCCGAACTCCGGCTCATGGCGGACTGGATGGGGCTGGGCGACGTCGTCGTCGCCGAACGGGGGAACCTCGCGCCGGAGCTCAGCTGGGCGGTGACGGCGTGGTGAGGCCGGCCAGCCGGCGGACGACGGCGAGCCCCGCCGCCTCGCCGGGCCAGTGCCGGACCAGGGCGTCGTCGCCGGCCCGGCGGACCACCGAGCGCAGCGCCCACGCCGTCACGACGACGTCGTCGGCGTAGCCGAGGACCGGGATCACGTCGGGCACGAGGTCCACCGGGAACAGCAGGTAGGCGAGCAGCAACCACAGGCGCGCCCGGACCGCGCGGGGGAGCGAGCGGTCGGCCGCCAGGCGGCGCACCAGCCGCAGCAGATCCGGGAGCAGGCGCAGCGCGTCGCGCACGGTCAGCCCGTCGGGGCGGGCACGCCACAGCAGGGCCAGCATCACCAGCCAGAGCAGCAGGAGCCCGCCGGCGACGGCGAGCAGCCCGCGCAGCCAGTCCACGTCGCCCAGTCTGCCGGGCAGGCCGAGGCCGTCTCGGCGGCGGGGAGGTGCCCGGCCGCCGCCGTAGGCTCGCAGACGTGCCCCCGGTCGTCCCGCTCCAGGTCCAGGTCATCGCGCAGACGCAGTTCACCCCGCCGGCGGACGTGCCCTGGGAGACCGACGCCGACGGCGGCCAGGCGCTCGCCGAGTTCGCCGGCCGGGCCTGCTACGAGTCGTGGGACAAGCCCAACCCGGCGACGGCGACCAACGCCGGCTACCTGCGGCACATCCTCGAGGTCGGGCACCTCGCCGTCCTCGAGCACGGCACCGTGAGCATGTACCTGTCCGGTCTGTCCCGGTCGGTCTCCCACGAGCTGGTCCGCCACCGGCACTTCTCCTTCAGCCAGCTGTCCCAGCGCTACGTACCCGAGCACGACGCCGTCGTGGAGCCGGCCGTCATCGCCGAGGACCCCGAGCTGCACGCGCGGTTCGTGGCCGCGACGGAGGCCGCCCGCGCCGCCTACGACGAGCTGCTGCAGGGCCTGGAGGAGCGCCTCGCCGACGGCCCCCACGCCACCCTGCGGCGCAGGCAGGCCCGCCAGGCCGCCCGCTCGGTGCTGCCCAACGCCACCGAGACGCGGATCGTCGTCACCGGGAACTACCGCGTCTGGCGGCACTTCGTCGCGATGCGGGCGAGCGAGCACGCCGACGTCGAGCTCCGGGAGCTGGCGATCGCGTGCCTGCGCGAGCTGCACCGGGTGGCGCCCAACGTGTTCGGCGACTTCCGGATCAGCACGCTGGCCGACGGCACCGAGGTCGCCGCCAGCCCGTTCGTCACCGAGGGCTGATCGACTCGCGCGCACCACGGGCCACCGCAGCCGCGGGCCTTCCGGGGCCGTCCCCGGGCCGTCGTAGTCTCGGGCCCGTGGCAGCACCGATCGACACCCAGTACGAGGACCTCCTGCGCCGGATCCTGGAGCAGGGGACGCCCAAGGAGGACCGGACCGGCACGGGCACCGTGAGCCTGTTCGGCGAGCGGCTGCGCTACGACCTCTCCGAGACCTTCCCGCTGGTGACGACGAAGAAGGTGCACTTCAAGTCGATCGCCGTCGAGCTGCTGTGGTTCCTCCGCGGGGACGGCAACGTCGGGTGGCTGCGCGAGAACGGCGTCACCATCTGGGACGAGTGGGCCTCGCCCGAGGGCGAGCTGGGCCCGGTCTACGGGGTGCAGTGGCGGTCGTGGCCGACGCCGGACGGCGGGCACGTCGACCAGATCGCGAACCTGCTCGAGACGCTGCGCACCGACCCCGACTCGCGCCGGATGATCGTCTCGGCCTGGAACGTCGCCGCCCTGCCCGACATGGCCCTGGCGCCCTGCCACGCGTTCTTCCAGTTCTACGTCGCCGACGGCAAGCTCTCCTGCCAGCTCTACCAGCGCAGCGCCGACATGTTCCTGGGCGTGCCGTTCAACATCGCCAGCTACGCGCTGCTGACGCGCATGATCGCCGCACAGGTCGGGCTCGAGCCGGGCGACCTCGTCTGGGTGGGCGGCGACTGCCACATCTACCGCAACCACGTCGAGCAGGTGACCGAGCAGCTCTCCCGCGAGGTGCTGCCATTCCCGTCGCTGGAGCTGGCGCCGGCGCCGTCGCTGTTCGACTACGGCTACGAACACTTCTCGGTGCGCGACTACCGGCACCACCCCGCGATCCGGGCAGCCGTGGCGGTGTGACCGAGCCCGGGAGCACGCCGGGGCGGGGCGGCATCGCGCTGATCTGGGCGCAGGCCCGCGACGGGGTGATCGGGGCCGACGGCGGCCTGCCGTGGCACCTGCCGGAGGACCTGGCGCTGTTCCGGCGGCTCACCACGGGCTCGACCGTGGTGATGGGCCGGTGCACCTGGGACTCGCTGCCCGAGCGCTTCCGCCCGCTGCCGGGCCGGCGCAACGTCGTCCTGACCTCCGACCCGGCGTGGTCGGCCGACGGTGCGCACCGGGCGGCGTCGGTGGCGCAGGTCCTCGCCGAGCACGAGCCGTGCTGGGTCATCGGCGGGGGAGCGGTCTACGCCGCGTTCCTGCCGCACGCCGACCGGCTGGTGGTCACCGACGTCGACCTCCACGTCGAGGGCGACACGTGGGCGCCGGCGCCCGGCCCGGGGTGGCGGCGGGCGTCGCGGACGCCGCACGAGGGGTGGTCGACGTCGTCGTCCGGGCTGCGGTTCGCGGTGTCGGAGTACGTGAGGGAGTCAGATCCCTCCGCTGGGTAGATTCACCTCATGACCACCGACCCCGCCCGGCCGTTCGGGCGCCTTCTCACGGCGATGGTCACCCCGCTGGCCGAGGACGGGTCGATCGACCTGGCCGGGGCCCAGGAGCTGGCCGCGCACCTGGTCGACCGGGGTGGGAACGACGGGCTGGTCGTCTTCGGGACGACGGGCGAGTCGCCGACCATCAGCGACGCCGAGCAGCGCGCCGTCCTCGAGGTGGTGCTGGACGCCGTCGGCGACCGCGCCACGGTCGTCGCCGGCGTCGGCACCTACGACACCGCCCACTCGATCGACAAGGCCCGGGCGGCGGCCGGGCTGGGTGTCCACGGCCTGCTCGTCGTGACGCCGTACTACAACCGTCCCCCGCAGGCCGGCCTGCTGCGCCACTTCACCTCGGTCGCCGACAGCACCGACCTGCCGGTGATGCTCTACGACATCCCGGTGCGCACCGGCACGCCGATCGAGGTGGAGACGCTGGTGCGCGCCGCGGAGCACCCGCGGATCGTCGCGGTGAAAGACGCCAAGGGCGACATCGGTGCCATGGCGTGGACGATGGCCCGCACCGACCTCGCCTACTACAGCGGCGAGGACATGCTGAACCTGCCGATCCTCGCGCTGGGCGGGGTCGGCATGGTCAGCGTCGTCAGCCACGTCGTCGGCCCCCGCCTGGTCGAGCTGATCGCCGCCGTCGAGGGCGGGGATCTCACCCAGGCCCGCGAGCTCAACGACAGCCTGCTGCCGGTCTACACCGGCATGTTCCGCACCCAGGGCGTCATCACGGTGAAGGCCGCGCTCAACGCGCTCGGTCTGCCGGCCGGACCGGTCCGGCCGCCGCTGGTCGACGCCACCCCCGAACAGTTCGCGCAACTGCGCGACGACCTCGCCGCTGGAGGCGTAACCCTGTGAGTGGTCAGGTCACCCAACCGCACCTCGATCTCAAGGCCCCCCCGCCGCTGCCCGAGGGAGGGCTGCGGGTCATGGCCCTCGGCGGGCTCGGCGAGATCGGCCGCAACATGGCCGTGCTCGAGTTCGACGGCAAGCTGCTGGTCATCGACTGCGGCGTCCTCTTCCCGGAGGCCGAGCAGCCGGGCGTCGACCTGATCCTGCCCGACTTCGGCGTCATCGAGCACCGGCTCGACGACATCGTCGCCGTCGTCCTCACCCACGGGCACGAGGACCACATCGGGGCCATCCCGTACCTGCTGCGGCTGCGCGAGGACATCCCGCTGGTCGGCTCCCGGTTCACCCTCGCGCTGGTCGCGGCCAAGCTCCGCGAGCACCGGCTGGACGCGACGCTGGTCGAGGTGGCCGCCGGTGACGACCACCTGGCCGGGCCGTTCCACTGCGAGTTCATCTCGGTGAACCACTCGATCCCTGACGCGCTGGCCGTCGCGGTCCACACGCCGGCGGGCGTGCTGGTGCACACCGGCGACTTCAAGATGGACCAGCTGCCCCTGGACGGCGTCCTCACCGACCTGGGCGCGTTCGCCCGGCTCGGGGTCGAGGGCATCGACCTGCTGCTGTCGGACTCCACCAACGCCGAGGTGCCCGGCTTCGTCACCCCCGAGCGGTCCATCGGCCCGGTGCTCGACGACGTCTTCGCCCGCGCCTCGCAGCGGCTCATCGTGTCCAGCTTCGCCAGCCATGTGCACCGGATCCAGCAGGTGCTCGACTGCGCGGACAAGCACGGGCGCAAGGTGGCGCTGGTGGGCCGCTCGATGGTCCGCAACATGGGCGTGGCCCGTGACCTGAAGCTGCTGCGCATGGCACCGGGCCTGATGGTCTCCCTGGACGACGCGGCGAAGATGCCGCCGGAGCAGGTCGTCCTGGTCAGCACCGGGTCGCAGGGCGAACCGCTCTCGGCGCTGGGCCGCATGGCCCGTGGCGACCACCACCAGGTGACCATCGAGCCCGGCGACACCGTCGTCCTCGCCTCGTCCCTGGTGCCCGGCAACGAGACCGCCGTCTACAAGGTCATCAACGGCCTGGCCCGGCTCGGCGCCACGGTCGTGCACAAGGAGACCGCGCGGGTGCACGTCTCCGGGCACGCCCCGGCCGGCGAACTGCGCACGCTGCTCAACGTGGCCAAGCCGAAGTACCTCATGCCGGTGCACGGGGAGTGGCGGCACCTGCGGGCGCACGCCAAGCTCGCCGAGGAGACGGGGATGGCCACGGACCGGATCCTGCTGGCGGAGGACGGCGTCGTCGTCGACCTCGTCGACGGCAAGGCCTCGATCGTGGGCAGCGTGCCCATCGGCGACGTCTACGTCGACGGGCTGAACGTCGGCGACGTCGGCGAGGAGTCGCTGCAGGCCCGGCGGATCCTCGGCGACGAGGGTTTCGTGGCGCTGACCGTGGTGGTCGAGCCGTCCACCCGCACCATCGTGCGGCCGGTGCACCTGTCCACCAAGGGCTTCTCCGACGACCCGTCGGCCTTCGACGAGGTGCTGGCCCTGGTGGAGGACAACCTCAAGCGGGCGCTGCAGGACGACGGCGTCGACGCGCACCGGATGTCGCAGATCATCCGGCGCACCGTCGGCAAGTGGGTGTCGGACAAGCACCGCCGCCGGCCGATGATCATCCCGACGGTGCTGGAGGTGTGACGGGGTCGCAGGGCGTCCTCGCCGAACCGCTCCGGGCGCAGTTCGAGGCGTTCCTCGACGAGCACCGCGCCGCGCTCGCCGGCTGCCTCGACGGCCTCACCGAGGAGCAGGCGCGGCGCTCGCTGGTGCCGTCGCGCACCACGCTGCTCGGGCTGGTCGCGCACGCGACCTTCGTCGAGAAGGTCTGGTTCGACGAGGCCGTCACGGGCCGGTCACGCCGCGAGATCGGCATCCCCGCGACACCGGACGAGTCCTTCGTGCTGAGCGACGAGGACACCGTCGAGTCGGTGCGTCGGGCGCACCGCGAGGCCTGTGAGGCGTCCCGGCGGGCGACGGCCCCGCTCGGGCTGGACGACCTGGTGCACGGCAACCGCCGGGGACCGCTGCCGCTGCGCTGGGTGTACCTCCACGTGCTGCGGGAGCTGGCCCAGCACTGCGGGCACGCGGACATCCTGCGGGAGCAGGTGCTCGCGGAGTAGCCGCCCCGGCCCGGAGCGACAGTGGGTCACGAGCACGGTCGTGCGGGTGACCACGCGCCGGAACCCGGTTCCGGGCCGGCCCGGATCCGCAGAATCTCCCGCGAACGTCGAACGCCCGCGTCGGTGGTGCGTAACCACCATCGTCCGGTGCTCGTCAGCCGGACCTCACCGACGAGGGAGACCACTGATGCGCACCAAGACGCTCGCGAGCGCCGGCGCGGCCGGGCTGGCACTCGGCCTGCTGGCCGCTGCTCCGGCCCAGGCCACCGACGAGCCCCGCACGGGGCACGGGGACCGGGACATCCGGGTCACGACGACGAAGGACACCGTCGACCACGACCTGCACGACGGGACGTGCGCCGACGCGTGGGGCGAGTGCTCGCTGCGTGCGGCGGTGCAGCAGGCCAACGCCTCCGGCGGCGGCACGGTCGTGCTGGCGAAGAAGGTGGCGTACGCGCTCGTGCTCTCCGGCGAGGACGACGACGCGGCGACCGGCGACCTGGACGTGACGTCGACGGTGGCGATCGAGGGCAACGGCGCGACCGTCGACGGCCGCGGCGAGCACCGGGTGTTCGACGTCCTCGCCGGTGGCACGCTCGGCCTGCGGTACGTCACGGTGACCGGCGGCGCCGCGCTGGGCGAGGGCCTGCCGGCCTCCGGTGGCGGTGTGCGCAACGCCGGCGTGCTCGACGTCGAGCGCAGCACCATCACCGGCAACACGGCCGTGCGGGCCGGTGGCGGCATCGAGGCGAGCCCCGGCTCCACCACGACCATCAGCCGCTCGACGCTCTCGCACAACAGCACCGGCGCGGGCCCCGGCAACGGCGGCGGGCTGCACCTGACCGGCGCGGGCACCGTGCACGTCACCCGCAGCGTCGTCACCGGGAACACCGCGGCCGCCGAGGGCGGCGGGCTCTGGAACTCCGGGGCCGGCACCATGACGGTGGACCGCAGCAAGGTCTCCGGCAACACCGCCAGCGGCGGCGAGGCCACCATGGGCGGCGGCGGCCTGTTCCAGGACGCAGGCGCCACCGGCACGCTGACCGTCACGCGCTCCGAGGTCCGCGACAACGTGGCCGACGGCGCGTCCGGGTCGGGCGGCGGCATCCTCAACGACCAGGGCACCGTGGTCGTCGAGCGCAGCGTGGTCAGCGGCAACTCGTCGATGCGGGCCGGCGGTGGCATCGAGGCCAACATCGGGTCGACGTCGCTGGAGCGGACCGAGCTCAACGACAACACCACCGGAGCCGCGCCCGGCAACGGTGGCGGGCTGCACCTCACCGGCGCCGGCGACGTGCGGATCGACCGCAGCCGGGTCACCGGCAACACGGCCGCTGCCGAGGGCGGCGGGCTCTGGAACTCCGCGACCGGGACCATGACCGTCACCCGGACCGACGTCCGGCGCAACGCCGCGCCCGTCGGCCCGAACGTCTACCAGGACGGCGCCGGCACCGGCTTCACGATCGACGGCAGCACGGTGGCCCCCACCGCCTGACCGCAGCACCTCGGCGACCACGGCCGCGCCGGGGCGGGCAACCGCTCCCGGCGCGGCCGCGGTGCGCCCGGGTCAGAACCGCGAGCGGAGCACCACCGCGCCCTCGGCGTCGACCACGGCGAACCCGCTCGCGTCCTCCCGGAGCACCGACGAGTTCAGGTTGCAGTGCAGCTCGGCCGGTCCGACGCCCAGGAACGAACCGGCCTGGACGACGTCGCCGTCCTCCTCGGTCACCGCCACCCGGTAGACCTCACCCGCGGTGAACCCCTCGCCGGAGAGCTTCACCTCGACGCCCCAGGTGTGCGCCACCAGCGCGGCGGACGCGTCGATGCCGGCCTCGGTGATCTCGACGGCGACGGACTCCTGGGGCACCGGCGGGGGGACCGGCCGGGTCAGCCAACCCACCCCGAAACCGGCGGCGGCGATCCCGGTGGCGGCCGCGGCCGCGACCAGCGCCGTCCGGCGACGGGTCGGCAGCGGCACCGGCCGCTCCCGCTCCTCGGCGGCGATCCGCGCCAGCACCGCCTCGCGCAGCCCGGCCGGGGGAGCGGGCGCCTCGTCCAGCCGGTCGGGGTCGACGCCGGCCAGCCGGGGGGCGAGCGGGCTCAGCTCGGCCAGCTCCCCCCGGCAGTCGGCGCAGCCGTCCAGGTGCGCCCGGACGGCGGCCCGCTCGGCAGCCGTCCCGTGCCCGAGGGCGTACACCCCCAGCTGCTCGCGGATGTCGCGGTGCTCCCGAGGCGGCTCGCTCACGGTTCCACCCCCATCTCCTCCATCGCCAGGCGCATCGACTTCAGTCCGTAGAAGACCCGGCTGCGCAGTGTGCCGACCGGGATGCCGAGCTCCGCCGCCACCTCGTCGTGCGGACGTCCGCGCAGGTGCGTCTGGACGATCGCCGTCCGGTGATCGGGCGCGATCCGGCGCAACGCCTCCTCGACCACCCAGGCGTCCACCAGCTGCTCGTCGACGCCGTCCCGGGCGGGGAGCTGGTCGGCTCTCGGCTCGGAGAGTTGCGCCTGCCACGGCCGGACGGCGAGCCGGCGGACCTCGTCGACGACGACGTTGCGGGCGATCGCGAACAGCCAGGTCCGGAGGCTGGCCAGCTGCGGGTCGAAGGAGCCGGCCGCGCGCCAGGCCCGGAGGAACACCTCCTGGACCACGTCCTGCGCCGCCCCGCCGTCGCCCAGCTGGCGCAGGGCGAAGCGGTACAGCTCCGGCCCGTGCGCGGAGTACGCCGCCCCCACGTCGAGCTGCTCGCCGCGCCCCAGCCCGCTGCCTCGCCTCATCGGCACTCCTCCCCGGACCGTTCCACCAGGAGGCATACGGATGCCGGAGCCGGAGGGTTCAGTGGGTCTGCGTCAGACCACCACGTGCCCGGCCAGCGCCTCGGCCACCCGGTCGACGTCCCGGTCGGTGTTGTAGAGGTGGAACGCCAGCCGCAGCCGCCCCGCCCGCACGCTCGCGCGGACGTCGGCTGCCTGGAGCAGCCCGGCGGCCGCCCCGTCGACGGCGAGGCTGACGATGGCGGAGTCGCCCGGCGGCAGACCGAGGGCGGCGCGGAACCGGCCGGCGAGGCCGGTCGCGTGCTCCTGCAGCGCCTCGCGGCCGATCTCGGCCAGCAGCTCGAGCGACCGCGCCTGCCCCACCCAGGAGTGCCACGCGGGGGAGACGTCGAACCGGCGGGCGTCGCCGGCCAGGCGGAGCGGGGCGCCGTAGATGCTGGTCCACGGATCAGCCCCGGCGTACCAGCCGGCGGTGTGCGGGATCAGCGTGTCGAGCCGGTCCGGCCGCACGGTGAAGAAGCAGGTGCCACGCGGTGCGAGCAGCCACTTGTATCCACCGCCCACGGTGTAGTCGAACCGGCCGACGTCGACCGGCAGCCAGCCGGTCGCCTGCGTCGTGTCCAGCAGCACCCGGGCGCCGGCGGCGGCCGCGGCCGCGGCCAGCCGGTCGAGGTCGAGCACCCGCCCATCGGCGGACTGGACGGCCGAGACCGCGACCAGTGTGGTCCTGGTCGTGACCGCCTCGGTCAGGCGCTCGAGCGGGACCGCGAGCACGCGGACCCCGCGATCGGCCTGCGCCAGGAACGGGAAGACGACGCTGGTGAAGTCGTTCTCGGCCACGAGCACCTCGCTGCCGGCCGGGAGGGAGGCCGCCACCAGGCCGGCGAAGACGCTCACCTGGCTGCCCACGGCGACGCTCCCCGGCGGTACACCCACCAGTGCCGCGTAGGCGACGCGGGCGGCGTCCACGTCGCGGTCGAAATCCGGCGCCCGGCTGCGTCCCGCGGCCCACTGGTCGAGGGCGGCGTGCAGCGCGGTCAGCGACCGGTGCGGGGGCAGGCCCAGCGAGGCGGTGTCGAGGTAGCTGCCCGCCACGTCGAACTCCCGGGCGACGGCCGCGGCGAGGCTCACCGGTGCACCGCGACCGGTGCGATGCCCTCGGCGGCGGGGAGGGCGAAGCCCCACACCTGGGCGTAGAACGACAGCTCGCCGTCCAGCGCGGCGCGGATGTTCTCGGCCTTGCGGAAGCCGTGCTGCTCGCCCGGGAAGAGCAGGTAGGCGTGCGGCACGCCCTTGTCCCGGAGCGCCGCGACGATCGCCTCGGCCTGCGACGGCGGGACGACGGCGTCCTCCTCGCCCTGGAAGACCGCCAGCGGGGTGTCGAGGGCGTCGACGTGGTTGATGGGGGAGCGCGCGGCGTGGACGGGGTTGCCCGACGGCCCTGCATTCGGGTCATAGGGCGCCACCAGCCCGTCCAGGTAGCGGGACTCGAACTTGTGCGTCTCGGCGGCCAGCGCGCCAAGGTCGGCGACCCCGAAGTGGCTCGCACCGGCGGTGAAGACGCCCGGTCGCATGGTCAGCGCGGCCAGGGTCGTGAAGCCGCCGGCCGAGCCGCCGCGGATGGCCATCCGGGAGGCGTCCACCCGCCGGCTGCCGGCGAGGAAGCGCGCGCAGGCGACGACGTCGTCCAGGTCGGCCACGCCCCAGCGGCCCTGCAGCGCGTCCCGGTACCGGCGGCCATAGCCGACCGAGCCGCGGTAGTCGACGTCGGCGACGCAGAACCCCCGCGACGTCCAGTACTGGACCTCGAGGTTGAGCACCGGCACCGCGGCCGCCGTCGGCCCGCCGTGCACCACCACGAGCAGCGGCGGCAGCTCGCCCTCGGGTGCGGCGGCCTCCGGGTTGGTGGGCGGGTAGACCAGGGCGTGCGCCTCGCCGATCCCCGTGCCGTCGTCCTCGGTCGGGAAGGTGACGTGCTCGGGGGAGGAGAACCAGGCCGGGTCGAGCCCGAGGTCGCGGGCCGGGCGCAGCACCTCCGGCTCCCCGCTGTCGACGTCCACCAGCAGCACCACCGGCTCGCTCGTCGGGCTGCCGGCCACGCAGACGACGGTCGTGCCCTCGGTGGTGACGTAGCGGAACGTGCCCCAGGTCAGGTCGAGCTCGCGCAGCCCGCCGTCCTCGAGGACGGCGAGCCGGTCCGCGCCCGCGCGGCCGTAGGCGAGCACGACCCGCCCGTCGGGCAGCAGCGCGTAGCGGCTCTGCCCGAAGAGCCACTGCGGTCCGCCGATGTCGCTGCCGACGTCCAGGACGAGCTCGACGTCCCCGTGCGGGCGCTTCCGGTACAGCGACCAGACGTCGGTGCGGTCGCACAGGAACCACAGCGTGCCGTCGGGTGCCCACGTCGGCTGGACGACCGACTCCCCGGGGCCGCCGGCCACCACGGTCTCGGTGCCGTCGGCCGACCGGACCACGAGCTGGGCGGCGTCCCAGGGCATGTGCGGGTGGTCCCACTGCAGCCACGCGAGGGCGGAGCCGTCGGGGGAGGGGCGCGGGGTGGAGACGAAGTCCGGCCCGGAGACCAGCACCTCGGCGCTCCCGTCGGGACTCAGCCGCACGATCTCGTTCACGACGTCGGCCGCGGCACCGGACGCGGTGTGGGTCTCCCGGACGGCCAGCAGCCCCTCCGTCGTCGCGACGAGGTCGGCGTGGCGCACCCCGGCGGGAACGGCCGGCTCGGGGGTGACCGGGACCGGGACGTCGGACCCCGCGTCGAGTCGGTACAGCCGCTGGTCCGAGAACTCGGTGAACCACAGGGTGCCCCCGGACACCGTCCAGGCGCCGCCGCCGTACTCGTGCACGCGGGTGCGGGCGTTCCAGGGCGCGGGCAGCGCGTCGGTCGCGGTGCCGTCGGCCGAGCGCCGCACGAGCACCGACCGGCCGCCCTCGTCGGGCCGGGACTCCGACCACCAGAGGTCCTGCGCGTCCACCACGACCTCGCCGAGCCGGGCCGCGGTGCGGACCACCAGCTCGGAGGTGATGGGGGTGGGCCAGCTGCCGTGGGGGAGCGGGGAGCTCATGCGTGTGACGTTAGGAGATGGCGGGCCGGTGCGGGACACGACGCCTCACCTGCCCGACGGGAACCCTCCTCGGGATTACGGTCTGACGCATGCCTGCCCGCACCACGTCGAACAGTCGGCCGGCCGCGACCCGCAGCCGATCGGGTTCGACGGCGGCGAGCAAGAAACGACCCGCCGCCAAGCGGGCGCCCAACCGCCGCCCGCCGGCCAAGAAGAAGCCGTCGTCGGGGCCGTCGCTGTGGCGGATCGCCAGCGGCGGCTGGAACCTCCTCGCCCGCGGCGCCGGTGGGCTCGCCCGCTCGGTCGCCCGGCCCGAGGAGGCCGAGCCGCTGGCGCCCGAGCACCGGCGCGACGGTGTCGGGCTGGCGGTGCTCGGGCTGGCGATCGTGCTCGGGGCCGCCGCCTGGAGCAACGGCATCGGCCCGGTCGGCGCCGGGCTGACCGACGCGGTCCGCTGGGTCGTCGGCTCCCTGGTCATGGTGCTGCCCGTCGTGCTGTTCTTCGCGGCGCTGCGGCTGCTGCGGCGCGGGCCCCGGCCGGAGGCGCGGGGCCGGTTGGTCATCGGCTGGCTGTGCGCGGTCGCCTCCGTGCTCGGCATCGCGCACGTCGTCGGCACCCCGGCCGAGCCGCAGGCCGGCCGGCCGGGATCGGGCGGGCTGGTCGGATGGGCCGTCGGCACCCCGCTGACCGCCGGGCTGGGTGCGGTCGTCACCGTCGTCCTGCTGGCCCTGCTGGCGTTCTTCGGGCTGCTGGTCATCACCGCGACGCCGGTGCACCAGATCCCCGAGCGGCTGCGCGAGCTCACCGACCGGCTGCTGGGCCGCGAGGAGTACGACGAGGACGAGTACGACTACGACGACGAGGAGCCGGAGGAGGCCCCGGTGGGCCGGCGGTCGCGCCGTCGCGCCCTGTCCGAGGACCTGCTCAGCACCGGACCGATCGACCACGGCGCGTACGCCGAGGCGCCGGAGGCCACCCGCACCACCGAGCCGGAGCACACCGAGCTGGCCTCCCCGCCGCCGGTGCCGCCCGCCCGCCCGTCGGTCCCGGTCGTCGACCGCACCTCCCCGCCGGAGGACCTCCCGCCCATCACCGAGCCGGAGCAGCTGTCCATCCAGCCGGTCGAGGGCGACTACGTGCTGCCGTCGCTGTCCACGCTGCGGCCCGGCGACCCGCCGCGCGCCCGCTCCAAGGCCAACGACGTCGCCATCGCCGCGATCAGCGGTGTCCTGGACCAGTTCAACATCGACGCCGCCGTCACCGGGTTCACCCGCGGGCCGACGGTGACCCGCTACGAGGTCGAGCTCGGGCAGGGCGTGAAGGTCGAGAAGATCACCGCGCTGACCCGCAACATGGCCTACGCGGTGGCCAACGACAACATCCGCATCCTGGCGCCGATCCCCGGCAAGTCCGCCGTCGGCATCGAGGTGCCCAACACCGACCGCGAGAAGGTCAGCCTCGGCGACGTGCTGCGCTCCCAGGCCGCCAAGCAGGACCCGCACCCGATGCTGGTGGGCCTCGGCAAGGACATCGAGGGCGGGTTCGTCTGCGCGAACCTGGCCAAGATGCCGCACCTGCTGGTGGCCGGTGCCACCGGTGCCGGTAAGTCCAGCTGCGTCAACTCGATCCTGACCTCGCTGTTGCTGCGCGCGACGCCGGACCAGCTCCGGATGATCCTGGTCGACCCGAAGATGGTCGAGCTGACGCCCTACGACGGCATCCCGCACCTCATCACGCCGATCATCACCGACCCCAAGAAGGCCGCGACCGCGCTGGCCTGGCTGGTCGAGGAGATGGAGCAGCGCTACCAGGACATGAAGTCCACCGGCGTCCGGCACATCGACGACTTCAACCGCAAGGTCGACAAGGGCGAGATCACCGTGCCGCCCGGCAGCGAGCGGGTCTACCGCCGCTACCCGTACATCCTGGCCATCGTCGACGAGCTCGCCGACCTGATGATGGTCGCCCCGCGGGACGTCGAGGAGCACATCGTCCGGATCACCCAGAAAGCCCGTGCCGCAGGCATCCACCTGATCCTGGCCACGCAGCGTCCCTCGGTCGACGTCGTCACCGGCCTGATCAAGGCCAACGTGCCCTCGCGGCTGGCCTTCTCGACCTCCAGCCTCACCGACAGCCGGGTCATCCTCGACCAGCCGGGCGCGGAGAAGCTCATCGGCATGGGTGACGCCCTGTTCATGCCCATCGGCGCGGGCAAGCCGATGCGCGTCCAGGGCGCGTTCGTCTCCGACGCCGAGATCGAGGCGGTCGTCGAGTTCAGCAAGCGCCAGGCCGAGCCGGAGTACCGCGAGGAGGTCTTCTCCGCCGGCAGCGCCGGCGAGAAGAAGGAGATCGACGAGGACATCGGCAACGACCTCGACCTGCTGCTGCAGGCGGTCGAGCTGATCGTCACCAGCCAGTTCGGGTCGACCTCGATGCTCCAGCGCAAGCTGCGCGTCGGGTTCGCGAAGGCCGGCCGGCTCATGGACCTGATGGAGAGCCGCGGCATCGTCGGGCCCTCCGAGGGGTCCAAGGCGCGCGACGTCCTGGTCAAGCCCGACGAGCTCGAGGCGACGCTGTTCACCCTGCGCGGCGGGGAAGCCTGACCCGTCCGGCACGTGGTCCGGGTCGCGCGAGCGGGGACCCGTGGGACAGCGACTACGATGGCCGGGTGACAGCCGCGCCCAACCCTGCCCGGACCGTGGCCGTGGTGACGCTCGGCTGCGCTCGCAACGAGGTCGACTCCGAGGAGCTGGCCGGCCGGCTGGCGGCGGAGGGCTACCAGCTCGTCGAGGACGCCGAGGGCGCCGACGCGGTCCTGGTCAACACCTGCGGGTTCATCGAGACCGCCAAGAAGGACTCCGTCGACGCCATCCTCGCGGCGACCGACTCCGGCGCCTCCGTGGTCGCCGTCGGCTGCATGGCGGAGCGCTACGGGTCCGAGCTCGCCGGGGCGCTCCCGGAGGCCACCGTCCTGGGCTTCGACGACTACGCCACGATCGGGGACCGTCTCGACGACGTCCTCACCGGCCGTCCCCTCGTGCCGCACACCCCGCGCGACCGGCGCACGCTGCTCCCGATCAGCCCCGTCCAGCGCTCGGCGGTGCTGGCCGGCGCCGGCGGTCGGGTGGACGACGCCCCGGCCATCCCCGGGCACGACTGGCTGCGCCGTCGCCGGCTGGCCTCGGGGCCGTCCGCGGCGCTGAAGCTGGCGTCGGGCTGCGACCGGCGCTGTGCCTTCTGCGCGATCCCCACCTTCCGCGGGGCCTTCGTCTCCCGTCCGCCGGCCGAGGTGCTGTCCGAGGCGCAGTGGCTGGCCTCCCAGGGCGTCACCGAGCTGGTCCTGGTCAGCGAGAACTCCACCTCCTACGGCAAGGACCTCGGCGACCTGCGGTCGCTGGAGAAGCTGCTGCCCGAGCTGGCCGCCGTCGAGGGCATCGTCCGGGTGCGGGTGGCGTACCTGCAGCCGGCCGAGCTGCGGCCGGGTCTGCTGGAGGTCATCGCCGGCACGGACGGAGTGGCCCCGTACTTCGACCTGTCGTTCCAGCACTCGTCGCCGACGCTGCTGCGCCGCATGCGGCGGTTCGGGGGCACCGACGACTTCCTGCGCACGATCGAGCGGGCCCGTAGCCTGGCGCCCGGCGCCGGTTTCCGCACCAACGTCATCCTCGGCTTCCCCGGGGAGACCGAGGACGACGTCGCGGAGCTGGAGCGCTTCCTCACCGAGGGCCGCCTGGACGCGGTCGGTGTGTTCGGCTACTCCGACGAGGAGGGCACGGAGGCGATGCGGCTGGACGGGAAGCTGGACCAGGCCGAGATCGACGCGCGCGTCCGGCGGATCACCGACCTGGTCGAGGAGCTGACGGCGCAGCGCGCCGAGGACCGGGTCGGCGAGTCGGTCGAGGTGCTGCTCGCCGAGGACCTCTCCGCCGAGGAGGGGCCCGGCGCGGCAACCCCGGGGACGTGGCTCGGGCACGCCGCCCACCAGGACCCGGACGCCGACGGCACCACCACCGTGACCGGCGTGCCGGCCGGCGCGGTCGCCGGGCAGCTGGTGACCGCCGAGGTGGTCGGCACCGAGGGCATCGACCTGGTCGCCGCCGCCCTCGTCCCCGTTCCCGCGGCCGGGCGGTGACACAGGTGACCGACGTCGCCCCGGACCCGGCAGCCACGCCCCCGCAGTCGGTGCGGCTGGTCAACCTGCCCAACGCGCTCACGGTGCTGCGGCTGGCCGTCGTCCCCGTGTTCGCCGTCCTGCTGCTCCAGGACGACGGGCTCGGCGACGCCGGCCGCTACTGGGCGACGCTGGTGTTCGGTCTGGCGATCCTCACCGACCGCTACGACGGGCTGATCGCCCGCCGCACCGGGCAGGTGACCGAGTTCGGCAAGCTCGCCGATCCGATCGCCGACAAGGCGCTCACCGGGACGGCGCTCATCTGCCTGTCGGTGCTGGCCCTGCTGCCCTGGTGGGTGACGGCCGTGATCCTCGTCCGCGAGGTCGGGGTCACCCTGCTGCGGTTCTGGGTCATCCGGCACGGGGTGATCGCGGCGAGCCGCGGGGGCAAGCTCAAGACCGTCGTCCAGTCGCTGGCGATCGCCCTGTACATCCTGCCGCTGACCGGTGCCCTGGCCACCGCGCGCTGGTGGGTCATGGCCGTCGCCGTCCTGCTGACCGTGCTCTCCGGGCTGGACTACGTCTACCGGGCCGTCACGCTCCGCCAGACGAGCGCCCGCGCGATGCGCGACGCCACCGCCCGGCGGGCGGCGGGACCCGGCACCGGAACCGGCACCGGCACCCGCACCGACACCGCCGCCTGACGCCGGTGAGCACCCCGGTCGACCGGCCCACGCCGGAGGCGCTCGCAGCCGAGCTGCACCTGGCGCTGCTGGCCCGCGGGGCGACCGTCGCCGCGGCGGAGTCGCTCACCGCCGGCCTGTTCTGCGCCACCCTCGCGTCGGTCCCCGGCGCCAGCGCCACGCTGCGCGGGGGCGCCGTCGTCTACGCCACCGAGCTCAAGACCGCCCTGGCCGGGGTGCCGGCCGAGCTGCTGGCCGCGCACGGGCCGGTCAGCCCGCAGGCGGCCGCCGCGCTGGCCGTGGGGATCCGCGAGCGCTGCGGGGCGACCTGGGGCGTCGGCCTGACCGGTGTGGCCGGGCCCGACCCGGTCGACGGTCACGGCCCGGGCCGGGTCTACCTGGGTGTGAGCGACGGCGAGCGGACAGACGTCGCCGAGCTCGACATCCCCGGGAACCGCGCCGCCGTGCGCACCGCCGCGGTGGGGAGCGCCTTCGCCGCGCTCCTGGACCGGCTGGGGGCACCGGCCGCCGGGAACGACACCCCGACCACGGGCGTTACGCCATGAGCGGACTCGGCCCCGTCGGTGGGCTGACGGCGCACGCGCCGCGTACCGTGAGCGCACGGTGCTCGATGGCACCGCCGCTTCCCCGCTCGCAGGACAGGAGACGGCCATGATGCTGCTGCGCACCCAGCTCGGGAACACCCTACGCGGCCACCGGCTGCGTCAGCACCGCACGTTGCGCGACGTCTCCGGAGCGGCCCGGGTCAGCCTGGGCTACCTCTCCGAGGTGGAGCGGGGGCAGAAGGAGGCCTCCTCCGAGCTGCTCGCCTCCATCTGCGACGCGCTCGAGGTGGAGCTGGCCGACCTGCTCGCCGAGGTGAGCCTCGAGCTGCGCGGCGCGGCCGCCGGCGGCGAGGTCCGCCCGCTGGCTGCCTCCGGCGAGGCCGCCACGAGCGAGGCCGCTGCCGTCCCCGCGCTGGCCGACGCCGCGGCCGAGCCCGCGCTGGCGCTCGTCGGTGCCGGGCAGCAGGGTCGTACGGCGCAGCGTCGCGGCGCCGTCTCGCTGGCCGCCTGATCCCCGACGGGCGCCCGAGCGGCGTCGCGGAGTTCGTGCAGTCGGCGGGCTGAGCGGCTCAGCGCCGGGGCAGTCCGCGGGTGAACACCACCCGGTCGTCACCGGGCCCACCGTGCCCGGGGGAGGGCGCCGCGGCGGCCCCGCAGCGCCCGGCGAGCGCGGCGGCGGCCGTGTCACCGGGGAGCGCGACGGCCTGCACGGCGCGCGCGCCGACGCCGGCGGCCAGGTCCGCGAACCGCTGCAGCAGCCGGTCCGCCACGCCGGTGCCCCGCCGTCCGGGGTGCACGGCGACGGCGTGCACGACGGCGAGCCGGTCGGCGCTGACCACCCCCAGCAGGTAGCCGGCGTCATCCTCGTCGGGCGTCAGGGCGACGGCGCCGAAGCCCCCGAGCTGGTGGAAGAAGACCGGGTCGTGCAGGGCGAGCACGGCGTCGTCGGACAGCGGGGAACCGGCCCAGAACTCGGCCCGCCGGGCGAGCAGCCTGCCGCGCAGCGCCCCGGCGGAGAGCTCCTCGAAGCCGACCAGGCGGATCCCGTCGGTCACCGGCGGTCCCGGGCGGCGGTGAGCTCGTCGCGGGTCGGGGGATCGGCGCCGACCCGGGTGCAGTTCAGCGCCGCGACCAGGGCGGCGTCGTCGACCAGGGCCAGCAGCTCGTCGTCGGTCAGCTCCGCCAGCGAGCTGCGGCTGGTGGTGCCGGTGGCCAGCAGCCCGGTGAGCAGCCCGGCGGCGAGCGAGTCGCCCGCCCCGACGGTGTCGACGACGTCGACGCGCGGGCTCTCCCGGTGCAGCACCGGCCGGCCGGGGCGGGCGATCCGCAGCGGCGCGCCACCGTCGGTGAGGACCACCAGCGCCGGACCCCGCTCGGCCCAGCGGCGGACCGCCTCGTCGAGGTCGGTGGTGCCCGGCTCCAGCCAGGCGAGGTCCTCCGCGCTGACCTTGACCAGGTCGGCGCGGCCCACCAGCGCGTCCAGCCGCCGGGTGACCGAGGCCCGGTCGTTGCCGAGGCTGCCGCCGACCGGGCCCTCGGCCAGCATCGGCCGGATGTTGGGGTCGACGCTGATCAGCGCCTCGCCCGACAGCCGCCCGACCAGCCGGGCGATGGCGGCGCTGCCGGGCTCGGTCCAGCTGGAGATGGAACCGACGTGCAGGGCGCCCACCTCGCCGGGCAGTGCCCGGGTCAGCTCGTCGTCGGTCCACTGCCAGTCGGCGGCGCCCAGCACGTGGAAGCCGTAGTCGGGGGAGCCGTCGGCGCCGAGTCCGACGACGGCCAGGCTCACCGGCTCCCCGGCGTCGACGAAGCCGCCGGTGTCGACCCCGGCGAGCTCGGCGTGCCGCCGCAGGTGCCCGGCCAGCGGACCGGTGCCGAGCCGGGCCAGCAGCCGCACCGGAGCACCGAGCCGGCCGGCGGCGACGGCGACGTTGAGTGCGTTGCCGCCGGGTCGCGCGACGTAGTGCGGCGCCGTCCCCTCGGGGCCGGCACCGGCCTCGGGGACGGGCAGCAGGTCGACGACCAGCTCACCGAGGACGCAGAGGGTCGGACCACCGGGTTGCACGCCGGAAACCCTAGCCGCGGCACCTCTCTCGGCGCCCGCGTTGGCTGCGGGGTCTGATCACCTGGGACGATGCTGGGTGACGAGCATCGCCGGGCCGGCAATCACGCCGGAGCAGGAGGACCCCATGCCCAATCCGTTCGTGAAGCTGTGGAAGTACCTCACCGCGTCGGCCAACGCCCAGATCGACCAGCGGGCGGATCCGAAGATCCAGATCGCGCAGGCGATCGAGGCCGAGCAGACCCGGCACCAGTCGCTGGCCAACCAGGCCGCCGCGGTGCTGGGCAACCAGCGCCAGCTGGAGATGCGGCTGAACCGGCAGCTCGGCGAGGTGGAGAAGCTCCAGGCCTCCGCGCGGCAGGCCCTGAGCCTGGCCGACCAGACGCGGGCCAAGGGCGACGCCGCCAAGGCCGCCGAGTACGAGCAGGCGGCGCAGGCGTTCGCCACCCAGCTGGTGGCCGCCGAGCAGTCGATGGAGGACCTCAAGCGCAGCCACGACGAGGCCCTGCAGGCAGCCCAGCAGGCCCGCGGCGCCGTGGAGCAGTCCCGCATGCGGCTGCAGACGACCCTGGCCGAGCGCACCAAGCTGATGAGCCAGCTCGAGCAGGCGAAGATGCAGGAGCACGTCGCCGACTCGCTGCGCCAGGTCAACGAGCTCTCCGCGCCGGGCAACACGCCGTCGCTGACCGAGGTCCGCGACAAGATCGAGGCCCGCTACGCCAACGCGCTCGGCCAGGCCGAGCTGGCGCAGACCTCGGTGGAGGGCCGGATGCTCGAGGTGCAGAAGGCGACCCTCGACGTCGCCGGCGCCTCGCGCCTGGACCAGATCCGCGCCTCCATGGGCGGCGGGGCGCCGGCCGTCGAGGGCACCTCCGCCCCCGAGGCCATCGAGCAGGGTGCGCCGTCGGTGCCGGCCGCCGAGCAGCGCGAGGCGCAGCCGGCCGACCGCCCCGAGACGCAGCAGCAGTAGGAACGACCGGCCCCCACCGCGCGCGGTGGGGGCCGGTCCGTCCTCAGCCGGGTGTCGCGAGGGGCCGCGGCCGGCCCGGTTCGCCGGTCCGCGCCGTCGCGGCGATGGGGGAGCGCGCCGCCTGGCAGCGCGGGCACCAGTAGGTCACCCGTTCCTGGAGGTGCGGCCCCTGGTCGCCCATCAGGATCGGCGTCCGGCACCGCCGGCACGGCTTGTTCTTCCGGCCGTACACCCAGTGGTCCTGGCCGCGGCGCAGGTCCCCGGTGGTGCTCTGCTCGGGGTGGTGGCGGTTGGCCAGCATCAGGGTGCGTGCCCGCTCCACCAGCGGCTGCAGCCGATCGTCGACGTCGGCCACCCGCGCCCAGGGGTGCACCCCGGCCAGGAAGAGGGACTCGACCTTGTAGAGGTTGCCGATCCCCGCGAGGTTCCGCTGGTCGAGGATCGCCACCCCCACCTGCTCGTCCGGCTGCGCGCGCAGCCGCCGCAGCGCCTCGTCGAGGTCCCAGTCCAGCCCGAGGACGTCCGGGCCCAGGTGACCGACGAGCCGGTCCTCCTCCGACGTCGGCACGTACTCGACGTCGTGCAGCCGGTAGCCGACGCACTCCCACTCGTCGGTGGCCAGGACGATCCGGACGTCGTACGCGGGCCCACCGCGCCAACGGGTGCCGGGCCGGTAGATGTGCCAGCTGCCGTCCATCCGGAAGTGGGTGCGCAGCGTGTGCCCGTCGGCGAGGCGGACCAGCAGGTGCTTCCCGCGCGGGACCACCTCGGTGACCGTGGCGCCGGTCAGGTCCAGCGCGGCGAGCTGGGGCAGCCGGAACTCGCCTCGGCGCAGCGTCGCCCCGGCAAGCGCCGTCCGCATGCGTTCGGCCGCCAGCCAGACGGTGTCTCCTTCGGGCACGCCCGCCATGATCCCCGGCTGCGGTGCGGCCTGCCCCTCCGGTGTGAGACCCCCGACAGGTGGGAAGGCGCGGTCGCCGGGGCGTGCTGCACCCGCCGTGCAGGTGAGCGAACTGATCCGGACCCGACTCGTGGGTGGCGCCGCCCCCGAGACCCCCGCTGCCGAGCCGGTGACGGTCACGGTCGCGCGGGTGGTCCGGCCGGACCAGCAGGACGCCTTCGAGCGGTGGGCCGCCGACGTGCAGCAGCTCGCCGCCACGTTCCCCGGCCACCTCGGCTCCACGCTGCTGCGTCCCGGTCCGGCCAGCGACGAGTACCACCTGGTCTACCGGTTCCGCGACGACGAGTCGCTGGCCGCCTGGGAGCGCTCGCCCGAGCGGCATGCGGCCCTGGACCGGGTGCAGCAGTTGGTCGAGGAGGAGCGGATCTCCCGGGCCGTCGGCCTGCAGAGCTTCTTCGCCGTTCCCGCGAACCCGGGGCCGGTGTGGCGGAGCTGGCTGCTGACCGTCGCCGTCGTCCTGCTGTTCACCTCGAGCTTCCAGCTGCTCGCCCTGCCGCTGGTGGGCGGCTGGCCCTGGCCGCTGCGGCTGCTGCTGTCGGCGGTCTACGTCGTGACGGCGCTGCGGCTGCTCATGCCGCGGCTGAGCCGGTGGCTCGGTCGCTGGCTGGAGGGCTCCCGCCGCTGACCCCCGTGGCCGGGCTCAGGCGCGCAGCCGCAGCCCGCGCGGGGTCGCGGCGAACCCGGCGGCCTGGAGGGCCTGGGAGAGCGGTGTCGCCTCGTGCACCGAGGCGCCGTCGGCCTTCTGCACCACCATCCGGCCCAGCGCCCCGGCGGAGACCGCGCCCGACAGCGCCGTCGCCGCCTCCTTGAGCACCTGCTCGTCCTCGGTCCAGGACAGCAGCGTCTTCCCGCCGCGCTCGACGTAGAGCACCAGCTCGCCGTCGACCAGGACGACCAGCGCACCGGCCTTGCGACCCGCGCGATGCCCGGCGGCCTTCTTGGTACCGGTGCCCTCGCCGAGATCGACCGCGTCGCCGTCGCTGGTCAGGGTGCGCTCGGGCCACGGCAGCGCGGCGCCGTAGACGTTGGCCGGGTCGGTGGCGGCGAGCACGACGGCGCCGGCCGGCACGCGGTCGGGGGAGGCGAAGCTGCGCAGCCGGTCGACCGAGCCGGGGGTGCCGAACTGCGCGGCACCGAGGGTCTCCACGAAGTAGCCGCGGCGCGCCCGACCGTTGTCCTCGAACGCCCGCAGCACCGGGTAGACGGCGGAGAAGCCCCCGGTCACCTGCTCGGCCATCACGGCTCCGCGGGTGAGCACCCCGTGCCGCTCCAGGAGCGCCTCGGCCCGCGCGGTGCCCCGCCGGGTGGCGTTGGGCTCCCGGGCGGGCAGCCGGGACCACCGGCCGGCGACGGTCGGCGGTCCGGTGCGGGTGGGCATGGCCGGGCGGCCCAGCCGGGTGCGGCCGGCGCGGGCCCGGTCGAGGCGCACCCGCGGTGGCGCCGCGGGCTTGCGGTGCGTGCCGCCCCCGGCCAGCCGCGTGCGCAGCGGCGCCAGCGTGTCGTTGGTCAGCGCGCCGGCCCAGACGAGGTCCCACACCAGCTCGGCCAGCGCGGTGTCGTCGGTGGCGCCGACGGCGTCGGAGAGCCCGCGGAAGAACATCGCCTGGCCGCCGGCGAGCAGGTCGAGCAGCGGCTGCCCCGCGTCGGGGGTCTCCAGCTGCTCGGGCAGCAGCAGAGGTGCCAGGTCGGCGGGGACCAGGCTGATCCACCCGTCGCTGCCAGGAAGCCCGCCGGCGCCGGCCCACAGCACCTCCCCGGCGCTGGTCAGCTCGTCGAGCATGGCGGGGGAGTAGTCGCGCACCCGTCCCGGCAGCACCAGGGACTCCAGGGCGCTGGCCGGCACCAGGGCGCCGGCGAGCTGCTCCACGACGGCGAGGACGCCGTCGGCGGCGCGCAGCCGGCTGCCCACCGACTGCCAGGACGGCGTGAACCGGGCCAGCGTGCCGATCGGTACCGGCTCGACCTCCTGGCGCAGCCGGGCCAGGCTCCGCCGCCGGATGGAGCGCAGCACGTCGGCGTCGCACCACTCCTGCCCGGAGCCGCCCGGGCGGAACTCCCCGGAGACCAGGCGGCCCGTGCCGGTGAGCCGCTGGACCGTCGCCGTCACCACGGCGACGCCCAGCCCGAGCCGGGCGGCCACCTCCGGGGGCTGGAAGGGGCCGTGGGTGCGGGCGTAGCGGCCGATGAGGTCGCCCAGGGGGTCGGCGACGGGCTCGGTGAAGACCTCCGGGACCCCGACCGGCAGCGCGGTGCCCAGGGCGTCGCGCAGCCGGCCGGCGTCCTCGATGGCGACGTACCGCTCCTCGCCGGCGATGCGCACCAGCAGCGCGCGGCGGGCCGCGACGAGCTCGTCCAGCCACTCCTGCGGCACGCCCCGCCGGGCGGCCTCGGCGGCGGTGAGGTCGCCGACGACGCGCAGCAGGTCGCCGCCGCCGTCGACGTCCCGCGGGTGCCGCTGCTGGGGGAGCCGCTGCAGCTCCTCCTCGATCTCGGCCATGGCCTCGGCGTCGAGCAGCTCGCGCAGCTCGGAGCGGCCGAGCAGCTCGGCGAGCAGACCGGTGTCGAGGGCGAGCGCCTGCGCCCGGCGCTCGGCCAGCGGGGCGTCGCCCTCGTAGAGGAACTGGCCCACGTAGCCGAACAGCAGCGACTGGGCGAACGGCGACGCCGTCTCGGTCTGCACGTCGACGACCCGCACCCGCCGGGCCCGGACGTCGGTCATCAGCTCGACCAGCCCCGGCACGTCGTAGACGTCCTGGAGCACCTCGCGGGCGGCCTCGAGGGTGATCGGGAAGGAGGAGAACTCGCTGGCGACCGAGAGCAGCTGGGCCGCGCGCTGCCGCTGCTGCCAGAGGGGGGTGCGGCGGCGCGGGTCACGCCGGGGGAGCAGCAGCGCCCGCGCCGCGCACTCGCGGAAACGGCTGGCGAACAGCGCGGAGCTGCCGACCTCGGCGGTCACCTCCCGCTCCACGTCGTCGGGGTCGAGGACGGCGAGGTCGGCCTCGGGCGGCTCGCCGGTGGTCTCCGGGAGCCGCAGCACGATGCCGTCGTCGGAGTGCATGGCCGAGACGTCGACGCCGTAGCGCTCGCGCAGCCGGGCGGCGAGGACGAGGGCCCACGGCGCATTCACCTGCGCGCCGAAGGGGGAGTGCACGACCAGCCGCCAGTCGCCCAGCTCGTCGCGGAACCGCTCGACCAGCAACGTGCGGTCGTCGGGCAGGTGGCCGGTCGCGGCCTTCTGCTCGGCCAGGTAGGCCGCGAGGTTGGCGGCGCCCCACTCGTCGAGCCCGGCGGCGCGGGCCCGCTCCAGGCCCGCCTCCGGCGTCGCGGCGCCGACCTCGCGCAGGAACGCGCCCAGCGCCCGGCCGAGCTCCAGCGGGCGGCCGGGGGCGTCGCCGTGCCAGAACGGCATCTTCCCGGCCTGCCCGGGGGCCGGGGTGACCAGCACCCGGTCGTGGGTGATGTCCTCGATCCGCCACGACGACGAGCCCAGCAGGAAGACGTCGCCCACCCGCGACTCGTAGACCATCTCCTCGTCCAGCTCGCCGACCCGGCGCCCGCCGGTCCCCTCGCCGCCGACGAGGAAGACGCCGAACAGGCCGCGGTCGGGGATCGTGCCGCCGCTGGTGACCGCCAGCCGCTGGGCACCGGCCCGGGCGGTGAGGGTGTCGGTGACGCGGTCCCAGGTGAGCCGTGGCCGCAGCTCGGCGAACGCGTCGGAGGGGTAGCGGCCGGCCAGCATGTCCAGCACCGCGTGCAGCGCGGACTCCGGCAGCGAGGAGAACGCCGCCGAGCGGCGGACCAGCGCCCCCACCTCGTCGACGGTGCGCGGCCGCTCGGAGACGACCGCGACGATCTGCTGGGCGAGCACGTCGAGCGGGTTGCGCAGGTAGCGGATCGACTCGATGGCGCCGGCCTTCATCCGCTCGGCGACGAGCGCGCACTGGACGAGGTCGCCGCGGTACTTGGGGAAGAGCACGCCGCGGCTGACCGCGCCCACCTGGTGCCCGGCCCGGCCGACGCGCTGCAGACCGCTGGCGACGGTGGGCGGTGCCTCCACCTGGACGACGAGGTCGACCGCGCCCATGTCGATGCCCAGCTCCAGGCTCGACGTGGCGACGACGGCGGGCAGCCGGCCGGACTTCAGCGCCTCCTCGACGATCGCCCGCTGCTCGCGGGACACCGACCCGTGGTGGGCGGCCGCCACCGGCTGCACGCCCTCGGGCACGCCACCCCCGGAGCCGGCCTGCGCCATGAGCGCGGCCGCGTTGGTGCCGGGCGGCACGGTCTCGCCGGTGGCGCGCTCGTAGGCCAGCTCGTTGAGCCGGCTGGTCAGCCGCTCGGCCAGCCGCCGGGAGTTGGCGAAGACGATCGTGCTGCGGTGGGCCTGCACCAGGTCGAGTACGCGCTCCTCAACCGCCGGCCAGATGGAGTTCCGCGGCTGGTTCCCGGCCGCCGAGCCCTCCAGCTCGCCGGTCGGCTGCCCAAGCTCGCTCATGTCCTCGATCGGCACGACGACCGAGAGGTCCCACTGCTTGGTCGAACCGGGGGAGACCACCTGCACGGGGCGGCCGCCGGCCAGGAAGGTGGCGACCTCCTCGATCGGGCGCACCGTGGCCGACAGACCGATCCGCTGCGCCGGCCGCTCGAGCAGCTCGTCGAGCCGGTCGAGGGTGACCGCCAGGTGGGCGCCTCGCTTGGAGTCGGTGACCGCGTGCACCTCGTCGACGATCACCGTCTCCACCCCGCGCAGCGCCTCCCGCGCCTGGCTGGTGAGCAGCAGGAACAGCGACTCGGGGGTGGTGATGAGGATGTCCGGCGGGCGGCGGGCGAACGTGCGCCGCTCGTCGGCCGGGGTGTCGCCGGAGCGGATGCCGACCTTGATCTCCGGCCGCGGCAGCCCGAGGCGCGCCGCGGCCTGCCCGATGCCGGCCAGCGGCGCCCGCAGGTTGCGCTCGACGTCGACGGCGAGGGCCTTGAGCGGCGACACGTAGAGGACGCGGCACCGCGTCCGCTCGTCGGCGGGCGGGGTGGCGGCGAGCCGGTCGAGCGACCAGAGGAACGCCGCGAGCGTCTTACCCGAGCCCGTGGGGGCCACCACCAGCGCGTGTTCGCCGCTGCTGATCGCCTGCCAGGCCCCGTCCTGGGCGGCGGTGGGCTGCTCGAAGGCGCCGGTGAACCAGGACCTGGTCGGCTCGGAGAACCGGCGCAGGGCGCCGGACGTCTCGGGACGGTCGGCGGGCGGGCGGGCGGGCACGCGCTCAGTGTCCCCGGCATGTACGACACTTCGCTGGGCCGGCGGGGGCGGCGGCCGCGGGAACCACCCGCCCGGGAGACAGGAGCGCACGTGGCACCGCTGCAGCAGTCCGACGCCGGGATCGACGTCGCCCGCGTGCAGCGCCGCACGCTGGGCGTCCTGAGCGGCGGCGTCGCGCTGGCCGGCCTCGGCGTCACCGTCGGCATCACCGCCGGTGGGCTGCTCGCCCGCGACGTCGCCGGGACCGACAGCGCCTCCGGTCTCGGGCAGACCGCGGGCGTCCTCGGCGCGGCCGCCCTCGCGGTGCCGCTGGCCCGGATCAGCGCCACCGTCGGCCGGCGCACCGGGCTGGCCGTCGGGTACGCGATCAGCGTCGTCGGCGCGGTGCTCACCGTCCTGGCCGCGGCGGCGTCCTCGCTGCCGCTGCTGCTGGTGGGCCTGTTCCTGTTCGGCGCGGCCACCGCCTGCGGTCTGCAGTCCCGGTACGCCGCCGCCGACCTGGCGACGCCCGAGCGCCGGGGACGGGCGCTGTCCCTCGTCGTCTGGGCCACCACGATCGGCTCGGTGATCGGGCCCAACCTGGCGCGTCCGGGGGCGCGGCTGGGCGAGGCCCTCGGCCTGCCCGCGCTCGGTGGGGTCTTCGCCTTGTCGGCCGTGGTGTTCGCCGTCGTCGCCGTGGGGTTCCTCCTGCTGCTCCGCCCCGACCCCCTGCTGCTGGCCCGGCGGCTCGGCGGGGGCGGCGCCGGTGCGCCGCCGCGGCGGGCCACCGGCGCCGCGCTGCGCGCGGTGTGGGCCACCCCCGCGGGCCGGCTCGGGCTCACCTCGGTCGTGGTGGCGCACGCGGTGATGGTCGGCGTCATGGTGATGACGCCGGTGCACATGGGTCACGCCGGCGGCGCCGAGGACACCGTGCTCCGGCTCGTAGGGCTGGTGATCAGCGTGCACGTGGCCGGCATGTACCTGTTCTCCCCGCTGGTCGGCGTGCTCGCCGACAAGGCCGGCGCTCCGGCCGTGGTGGCCCTGGGGAGCGTGCTGCTCCTGGCCGCCGCCGCGGTGGCGGGGACGGCGGCCCCGGCCGACTCGGTGCAGCTGGGCGTGGGCCTGGTCCTGCTCGGCCTGGGTTGGTCGTGCGGGCTGATCGCGGGCTCGGCGCTGGTGACGGCGTCGGTGGACGCCGAGCTGCGGCCGACCGCGCAGGGCGGCACCGACCTGCTCATGGGCCTGGGCGCGGCCCTGGCCGGGGTGGTCGGCGGCCCGCTGCTCGCATGGGGCGGGTTCGGCCTGGTGTCCGCGGTGTCGGCGGCCCTGGTGCTCCCGCTGGCCTGGGTGTGGGCGACCTCGCGGGTCAGCGCCCGCGGTAGTTCCTGATCAGCAGCACGATCGTCACGATCAGCGCCAGCACGATGCCGATCTCGAGGAGGAGGTCGAGGGTCTGCGAGCCCGTGCCCGGAATCATGCCGTCGAGCCTAGGGCGGGTGCGGCGCCGCCGGGAGCCGGCGGGTTAGCGTCGGGACGTGCGCCTGCAGGAGTTCTGGTCCCGCCTCGACCGTCAGTTCGGGGCCATGCGCGCGCAGAGCGTCGCGCGCGACCACGTCTTCTCCGACCTGGGCGGGCGGACGGCGGTCGACGCCATCGAGGCCGGTGTGCCGGTGCGCAAGGTGTGGCTCGCGGTCTGCGAGGCCTTCGACGTGCCGGTCAAGGAGCGCTGACCAGGACCGGAGCCGCGCCCCGGCGTGTCGGCCTGGCTATCGAACAGGTGTTCGGTCTACTGTGTCGTCGTCCACAGGGCGGCCGGTCCTGCACAGCCCGCCCCGGAATCCGAAAACTGTCGGTGCCTCGCCCTAGCGTCGGTCCCGACCCGCAACTCGCGAACCGAAGGTGACGCACCATGGCAGCAACGCTCGACCGCGACAAGGCCCTCGACATGGCCCTCGCCCAGATCGACAAGCAGTTCGGCAAGGGCTCGGTCATGCGGCTGGGCGACAGCCCCGAGGTGGCCATCAAGGTCATCCCGACCGGCTCGATCGCGCTGGACATCGCCCTGGGCATCGGTGGCCTGCCCCGTGGCCGCGTCGTCGAGGTCTACGGGCCGGAGTCCTCCGGTAAGACCACGGTCGCCCTGCACGCGGTGGCCAACGCCCAGGCCAACGGCGGCATCGCCGCCTTCATCGACGCCGAGCACGCGCTCGACCCGGAGTACGCCCGCGCCATCGGCGTGGACACCGACGCGCTCCTGGTCAGCCAGCCCGACACCGGTGAGCAGGCGCTCGAGATCGCCGACATGCTGATCCGCTCCGGCGCGCTCGACATCATCGTCATCGACTCGGTGGCGGCGCTGGTGCCCCGCGCCGAGATCGAGGGCGAGATGGGCGACAGCCACGTGGGTCTGCAGGCTCGCCTGATGAGCCAGGCGCTGCGGAAGATCACCGGTGCGCTGAGCAACTCGGGCACGACGGCGATCTTCATCAACCAGCTGCGCGAGAAGGTCGGCGTGGTCTACGGCTCGCCCGAGGTCACCACCGGTGGCCGGGCGCTGAAGTTCTACTCGTCGGTCCGGCTCGACGTCCGTCGCATCGAGACCCTCAAGCAGGGCACCGACGCGATCGGCAGCCGCACCCGCATCAAGGTCGTCAAGAACAAGGTCGCCGCACCGTTCAAGCAGGCCGAGCTCGACATCCTCTGGGGTCAGGGCTTCAGCCGCGAGGGCGGCATCGTCGACGCCGGCGTCGAGCAGGGCTTCGTGAAGAAGTCCGGCGCCTGGTACACGTACGAGGGCGACCAGCTGGGCCAGGGCAAGGAGAACGTCCGCAACTTCCTGAAGGACAACCCCGACCTGGCCGACGAGATCGAGAAGAAGGTCAAGGAGAAGCTGGGCATCGGCCCGACGCTGGACGCCCCGGCGCCGATCGACGCCCCCGACTTCTGACCCGCCGGTGGACGACCGGCCGCCGACCCGTCGGCGCGGCTCCAACTCCGGCTCCGGCTTCGGGACCTCCCGGGCCGGCCGCCGGTCACGGACGCCGGGCGGCGACGATCCCCTGACCCCGGACGTCGCCCCCGGTTCGCCGGAGGACTACACGGGCGACCCCGAACAGGTCGCCCGTGCCGTCTGCCTCCGGGCCCTGACCGGCGCGCCCAAGACCCGGCAGCAGCTGGCCGATCTCCTGGCCAAGCGGGAGGTGCCGGACGACGCGGCCGAGGCCGTGCTCGACCGGTTCACCGAGGTCGGTCTGATCGACGACGCGGCGTTCGCCCGGGCGTGGGTGAGCAGCCGGCAGGCCGGGCGTGGGCTGGCCCGCCGGGCGCTCTCCGCCGAGCTGCGGGCGAAGGGCGTCGACCCGGAGACCGCCGCCGAGGCCGTCGAGGCGGTGGACGACGACGACGAACGCGAGGCGGCCCGCCGGCTCGTGGCCCGGAAGATGGGCGCGATGCGCCGGCTGGACCGGCCGACGGCCACGCGCCGGCTCATCGGCATGCTCGCCCGCAAGGGCTACAACGGCGGTCTCGCCGCGGCGGTCGTGCGGGAGGCGCTGGACGAAGCGGATCTGGCCGGCGACGTCGACGACGTCCCCGAGTTCGACAAGGAGAGCGCGCTGCCCTGACCGCGGCCTTCCACCCACGCGGCAGGGCCCAGAACGGCAGGGCCCAGAACGGCAGGGCCCAGAACGGCAGGCCCCAGAACGGCAGGAGGCGGTCCGGAGATCCGGACCGCCTCCTGCCGTTCCCCGGCTCAGCCCTCGGCGAGCCAGGCGGTGACGTCCACGGCGACGCCGTCGGGCGCCTCCTGGTCGGACAGCAGCCAGGCGTCGTCGCGCACCTGACCAGCCGCCAGCCAGCCGGTGATACCGGTGTCGAGCGCTTCCTGGGGCGAGGTCCCCGAGCGCCGGCGCTCCCCGACGAACGTCAGGTCGGTCTCGGTCCCGTCGGCGTAGCGGAGGACCACCCGGCAGCGCGAGCGCCGGTGGCGTGCCGGGGGCACGACCTCGCGGACGACGGCGCTCTGGGCCCCGGCGGCCCGGGCGAAAGCGGGAGCGGCGGAGCGCAGACGCTCGACGAACTGCTGACCGTCGTCCAGCGGGGTCGGTCCGGCCTCCGGGACGGGCGTCGCCGGTGCGGTGATCAGCGTCTCGAGGGTGGCCCGGGGGACCGGGGGCAGATTGCGGCGCCCCGCCGCGTGCATCGTCTCCATCGTGGGGAGAAGTCTCGCCACGGCCGCACTCCGCACCGTGTCGGCGCGCCAGGCTGGGGCGAGTGGGTCGGACGGGACCGATCGCGTCGAGCTCAGGCGCCGGTCCGCACCGGCGCACCCTCGATGCCGTCGGTGGCCTCGGCCTCCGCCTCGCCGCCGGTGGTACGTGCGCGGGACTGGCGGCGCTCCAGGTACTGAGCGAGCCGGCCGAGCGCGTAGTTGATCGCGATGTAGAGCAGCGCGATGACGGTGAAGGTCTGGATCGGGTTGTCCAGGTTCCGGATGATGCTCTCGCCCTGGCTGAGCAGTTCGTCGAAGTTGGCCACGAAGACCACCAGCGAGGTGTCCTTCAGCACGACCACCAGCTGGCTGATGATCGCCGGCAGCATGACCCGGAACGCCTGCGGGAGCAGGATGAGCCGCATGGCCTGCCCGTTGGTGAGGCCGGTGGCCAGGGCGGCCTCCCGCTGGCCGCGGGGGAGGGAGGCCACCCCCGCGCGGACCACCTCGGCGAAGATCACCATGTTGTAGGCGGTCAGCCCGATGATCAGGCCCCAGAAGACCTGGCCACCCGGCCATCCGCTCAGGTCGACGCCCACGTCGGGCAGCGCCCGGACACTCAGGTACACGAGGACGATGACCGGCAGACCGCGGAAGACCTCGACGAACCCGATGAGCGGGATCCTGGCGTACCGGCCCAGGGACAGCCGCGCGACGGCGATCAGCGTGCCGATCACCACCGACAGCGTCATCGCGACGAGCGCGGCCTTGATGGTGTTGACGATGCCCTCGCCGATGACCCCCCAGACCAGCTCGAAGTTCTCGTTGCCGGGGTTGATCAGCGGCCCCCAGAGCTCCATCGAGAACTGGTCCTGCGCCGCCAGGCGCAGCACCACCACGACGGCGAGGGCGATCAGGAAGATCGCGCCGACGGCCGTGCCGATCGCCGTCCGGCGGCGGGCCTTCGGGCCCTGCGCGTCGAACAGCACGGTCTCCTGCTGGCTCATCGGGCGATCGCCACCTTCCGCTCGATGACCTGGAGGATCGCGCCGGCCGGGAGGGTGATGAGCAGGAACCCGATCGCGACACCGATGAAGATGGGCAGCGTCTCGAAGCCCCGCGCGCTCGTCAGCGTCTGGCCGGTGCTCCACAGGTCACCGCCGACGCCGAAGGCGCCCACCACCGCGGAGTTCTTGAACATCGCGATGATCACGCTGCCCAGCGGCGGCACCACCGTGCGCAGCGCCTGGGGCAGGACGACGAAGCGCAGGCTCTGCGAGAAGTTCAGGCCGATCGAGCGGGCCGCTTCCGCCTGGCCGGCGGACACCGAGTTGATGCCCGACCGGATGGCCTCGCAGACGAACGCGGACGTGTAGAGGATCAGGCCCAGGACACCGAAGAAGTAGAAGGTCCGGTTGATGCCCAGCTCCGGCAGGCCGAAGGCGCAGAAGAACAGCACCACCGACAGCGGGGTGTTGCGGAAGGTCGACACCCAGAAGGTGCCGAAGGCGCGCAGCGGCGGGACGGGGGAGACCCGGAACGCCGCGATCAGCGTGCCCAGCAGCAGCGAGCCGACCATGGCCACCAGGATGATGCTCAGCGACGTCAGGAAGCCGTCGACGTACAGGTCGATGTTCTCGATGACCGGGCTCACGTGCCCCCCCTCAGTGCCAGTGGTGGTGGTGCCTGCGGTGCCGCATCGCGGCCGTCAGCGACCGGCCGGCCGTCGTGGCCGGCCGGTCGCTGACCGACGGGATGGTCAGACGCACTCGTTGGGCTCGGGGAGCTCCGGCGTCTGGGTGCCCTCGATCTGGCCCGCGGTGGCCTCCCAGGCGGCCACGTAGGCCTCCTCGTTGGCGGCGAGGGTCTCGTTGATGAACTCGCAGAAGGCGACGTCGCCCTTCTCGATGCCGATGCCGTAGGGCTCCTCGGTGAACTGCTCGCCGACGAGCTTGAACTCGCCGTCGGACTCGGACACGAAGCCCAGCAGGATCACGTTGTCGGTCGTCACGGCGTCCACCTGGCCGTTGGCCAGCGAGTCGGCGCACTGCGAGTACTCGTCGAAGAGCGTCAGCTGGGCCGGCTCGTCGACCAGGTACGGCCTGATCTGGTCCGCCGGGGTCGAACCGGTGACCGAGCAGACGGTGAGCTCCGGGTTCTCGGTGAAGGACTCCGGACCGGTGATCTCGTCGTTCTCCGAGAGCACCATGATCTGCTGGCCGGCCTCGTAGTACGGCCCGGCGAAGGTGATCCGCTCGGCCCGCTCGTCGTTGATCGTGTAGGTCGCGACGACCATGTCGACCTCGCCGCCCTCGATGACCTCCTCCCGCACCGCGGAGGGGGTCTGCTCCCACTGGATGTCCTCGGGGGCGATGCCGAGCTCGGCGGCGATGATCTTGGCGATCTCGACGTCGAAGCCCTCGAGCTCGCCATCGAGGGTCTCCAGGCCGAAGAAGGGCTGGTCGTACTTGGTGCCGATCGTGATGCTGCCCGCCTCGGCGAGCTCGGCCATCGTCGTCCCCTCCTCGAACTCGGGGGCCTCGGCGACGTCCGGCTCGGGGGCGGCCGTCTCCTCGGAGTCGCCGCCGCACGCGGCGGCGGTGAGGGCGACGACGGACAGGGTGGCTACCAGGGCGCTGCGACGGAAAGTCATGGCTGGGGTCCTCTCGCTGGACGGTCTCGTGCGATCAGTGGGTGAGGATCTTGGACAGGAAGTCCTGGGCCCGCTCCGACTGCGGGTTGGTGAAGAAGGTCTCGGGCTCGGCGGTCTCGACGATCCGGCCGCCGTCCATGAAGACGACGCGGTTGGCCGCCCGGCGGGCGAAGCCCATCTCGTGGGTGACGACGACCATCGTCATGCCGTCCTTCGCCAGGCCGACCATGACGTCGAGGACCTCGTTGATCATCTCCGGGTCGAGCGCCGAGGTCGGCTCGTCGAAGAGCATCACCTTGGGCTCCATGGCCAGTGCCCGCGCGATCGCCACGCGCTGCTGCTGACCCCCGGAGAGCTGGGCGGGGTACTTGTCCGCCTGGGCGCTGACCCCGACCCGGTCGAGGAGCTCGCGGGCGCGCTTGTCGGCGTCGGCCTTCGACCGCTTGCGCACCTTGACCGGCCCCAGGGTGACGTTCTCGAGGATCGTCTTGTGGGCGAAGAGGTTGAAGCTCTGGAACACCATGCCGACGTCGGCGCGCAGCCGGGCGAGCTCCTTGCCCTCCTCGGGGAGGCGCTCGCCGTCGATGGTGATCTCGCCCTTCTCGATCGGCTCCAGCCGGTTGATCGCGCGGCACAGCGTCGACTTGCCCGAGCCCGACGGCCCGATGACGACGAGGACCTCGCCGGCGGCGATGTCCAGGTCGATGTCCTGCAGGACGTGCAGCTCGCCGAACCACTTGTTGACGCCGGACAGGCGGACGAGAGGCTCTCCGTTCGAACGGCTGGTCATCTTGGGGACCCTAAGGGCGGAAGGTCGCGGATCCCGCACCGTGGGATCACGAAGGCGTAACGAACGCGGCCGTTTCGCGGTTCAGCGCCGGTCGTCCGCCCGTTCGGGTGATGGCCGCGGAGTGACGGAGAACAGGTCACCCGGCTGGCAGCCCAGGGCGTCGCAGACCGCGGTGAGGGTGGAGAACCGGACCGCGCGCGCCCGGTCGTTCTTCAGCACCGACAGGTTGACCACCGAGACACCGACCCGTTCGGCGAGCTCGACGAGGGTCATGCCCCGCTCGTCCAGGAGCCGGTCGAGGTGGCACACCACCCGGTGGGTGGCGTCCTCGTCGGGCGCCGGCCCGCCCCGGCGGGGGCTCACACCGTCCCCTCGACCTCGTCCTCCAGCGCCCGCCCGCGGCGGAAGGCCTCGGCGGCGGCCAGGAGGGCGACGGCGATCCCGACCGGCGTCAGCGACAGGGTGATGCCGAACACGACGAGCGGGGAGCCGGGGCCGGTCAGCTCCAGGTGCTCCAGCACCGCCGTGGTGACCAGGCCCTCGCTCATGGGGACGACCAGGCCGCCGAGGACGACGGCGGCGGCGAGGCCGGCCAGGCGTCGGGGGTTGCGCCGGTCGAAGGGGCGTCCGTCGTGGATGGTGGAGAGCACCCGTGCGAGCAGCCAGGCGCCGGCGGCGAAGGCGACGGCGCCCAGCGAGGCCGGCAGCTCGGTGAGCGCCCGCAGGCCGGCCGGGAGCTCGGCGGCGAACAGCGTCGACTCGGGCGAGGAGTCGACGACCCAGACGCCGTCCGGCAGCCCCGGCAGGTCGAGCTGTCGGTCCCCACTCGGATCGGCCGTGCTCACCACGACGCTGCCGCCCGGCTGGGTGAGCTGGTTGACCGGCAGCGCGACGGCGAAGAGGAGAGCCACGCCGGCGACGACGAACAGGGTGGCGGCCACCAGGCTGGTGCCGGTGCGGCCGAGGAACGGGCGGCTCGTCGTCATGGGGGGCACCATAACGAAAGTCGATACCAATGACAATCGATATGCCCATCGGAGCCGTACCCTCGCTGCTGTCATGAGCAGCCTTGTGGAGAGCCCCGCCGCGCGCACCTACCGCGTGCGCACGTACGGGTGCCAGATGAACGTGCACGACTCCGAGCGCCTGTCCGGCCTGCTCGAGGAGGCCGGCTACACCGCCGCGGCCGAGGGGGACGACGCCGACGTCGTCGTCCTCAACACCTGCGCCGTGCGCGAGAACGCCGACAACCGCCTCTACGGCAACCTCGGCCACCTGCGGCCGGTGAAGGACGCGCACCCGGGCATGCAGATCGCCGTCGGCGGCTGCCTGGCGCAGAAGGACCGCGGCGAGATCGTCCGGCGGGCGCCGTGGGTGGACGTCGTCTTCGGCACGCACAACGTCGGCTCGCTGCCGGCGCTGCTGGACCGGGCCCGGCACAACGCCGAGGCGCAGGTGGAGATTGTCGAGTCCCTCGAGGTCTTCCCGTCGACGCTGCCGGCGAAGCGGGACTCCGCCTACTCCGGCTGGGTGTCGATCAGCGTCGGGTGCAACAACACCTGCACGTTCTGCATCGTCCCGGCGCTGCGCGGCAAGGAGAAGGACCGCCGGCCCGGCGAGATCCTCGCCGAGGTGCAGGCGCTGGTCGACCAGGGCGTGCTCGAGGTGACCCTGCTCGGGCAGAACGTCAACGCCTACGGGGTGGAGTTCCGCGACCGCGGCGCCTTCGCCGACCTGCTCCGCGTCACGGGGGCGATCGACGGCCTCGAGCGGGTGCGCTTCACCAGCCCGCACCCGCGCGAGTTCACCGACGACGTCATCGAGGCGATGGCGGAGACGCCCGCGGTCTGCCACCAGCTGCACATGCCGCTGCAGAGCGGCTCGGACGACGTGCTGCGCCGGATGCGCCGCGGCTACCGGCAGGACCGCTACCTGGGGATCATCCAGCGGGTCCGCGCCGCCATGCCGGACGCCGCGATCACCACCGACATCATCGTCGGCTTCCCCGGCGAGACCGAGGCCGACTTCGAGCAAACCCTCCACGTCGTCCGGGAGGCCCGCTTCGCCAGCGCCTTCACCTTCCAGTACTCCAAGCGGCCGGGGACGCCGGCGGCGGAGATGGACGGGCAGCTGCCCAAGGAGGTCGTCCAGGAGCGCTACCTGCGGCTGACCGCGCTGCAGGACCAGATCAGCTGGGACGAGAACCGCGCCCAGATCGGCCGGCGGGTCGAGCTGCTGGTCGCCGCGGGGGAGGGCAGCAAGGACGCCGCCACGGGCCGGCTCTCCGGCCGGGCCCGCGACGGCCGGCTGGTGCACTTCACGGCGGCCGGCGGCGTGCGCCCGGGCGACGTCGTCGAGACGGTCGTGACCGAGGCGAAGCCGCACTTCCTGGTCGCCGACGGGCCGCTGCTCTCGCACCGGCGCACCCGCGCGGGCGACGCCGGTGAGGCGGGCACTCGGCCGACGACGCCGGGGGTCGTGCTCGGCATGCCGCGGATCGGCGTCCCCGACCCGCTGCCGGTGCTGACCACCGGCTGCTGAGGGCAGGCATAGGAGGCTCTGCCTACGGAATCGCGCGGCGAACCGTAGGCAGAGCCTCCTATGCCTGGGGACTAGCGGCGGGCGGACTTCTCCGCCTCGGCCAGCCACTCGCGCCGGGTGACGAGGTTGGCCTGCGCCTCGTCGATCCGGCGCTTGTCGCCCGCGGCCTCGGCCTTGGCCAGCTGCTCCTCGGCCTTGGTGACCGCCGCGCGCATGGAGGTGACCATCGGGTTCTCCGGCGCGGTGCGCACCCGGCCGGCGTCGGCGGCGCCCCGGACCTTCTGCTCGACCGCCTGCATCCGGTCCTCGAGCGAGCGCATCACGGTGCGTGGCACGTGCCCGATGGCGTCGTAGCGCTCCTGGATCTTCCGCAGCGCGTTCTGGGCGCCGCGGAGGTCCTTCGACGGGTCGAGCTGCTCCGCCTCGGCCAGCAGCTCCTCCTTGGCCTGCTGGTTGGCGACCTGCTCGGCGTCGCGCGCCTTGTCCTGCTCGGCGCGCGCGTCGAAGAAGACGTCCTGCGCGGCGCGGAACTGCTTCCACAGGTCGTCGTCGCCGTCGCGGCCGGTGCGGGGCACCGCCTTCCAGCGGTCCATGAGCGAGCGCATGGCCGCGCTGGTGGGTCCCCACTCGGTCGACGTCGACAGCCGCTGCGCCTCGGCGATCAGCTCCTGCTTGGCGGCCCGTGCCTCGCCGCGCTGGGCGTCCAGCTGGGCGAAGTGGGCGCCGCGCCGGCGGCCGAACGCGTCGCGGGCGGCCGCGAAGCGCGACCACAGCGCCTCGTCGGTCTTCCGGTCGATCCCGCGGATGGTCTTCCACTCCTCGACGATCGCCTTGAGGCGGTCGCCGGAGGCCTTCCAGGCGGTGGACTCGGCGGCGATCTGCTCCGCCTCGGCGGCCAGCGCCTCCTTGCGCGCCACCTGGGCGGCGCGGGCGGCGGCCTTCTCGGCGCGGTACCCGGCGGCCGCGGCCTCGGCGATCTCCACCATCGCGCGGGCGCGGGCGGCCAGGCCCTCGAGGTCGCCGACGGCGGCGGCGGTCGGGATGGACTCGGCCAGCCCCTGCGCCTTGGTCTTGATCTCGGCCGGGTTGCCGGTGTGCGCCTTGAGCCGCGCCTCCAGCAGGGCGACCTCGGTGGCGAGGTCGTCGTACCGGCGGCCATAGTGGGCCAGCCCGGCCTCGGCCTCGCCGGCCTGCCACGACCCGACCTCGCGCTCGCCGTCGGCGGTGCGCACGAAGACGGTGCCCTGCTCGTCCACCCGGCCCCACTGCGCCGGGTCGCTCACCACGATCTCCACCGGTGCGGCCGGCCGTGCGGGCGCAGGGGCCGGCGGCGGGACGGCCGCCGGTTCCGGCTCGCCGGCGGGCTCGGGCAGCGCGCCCGTCCCCGGCTCACCGGAGGCATCGGGGAGCGCCGCTGTCTCCGGGGCGCCGGAGGCGTCGGGGAGCGCCGCCGGTTCCGGTTCGCCGGTGGGGTCGGGGAGCGCCGCCTCCGCGGGGGTGGGCGCAGCCGGCGTGCCCGCCGCGGGGGTCACCGCGTCGGGGCTGCCGGTCTCCTGCGCCGCCGCCGGGGCGGTGGTCTCGGGGGTCTCCGCAATCGGCGGAGCGTCCTGCTGCACCCCGTTGCCGGGGTTGTCCGTGCTCGACACGTCCGGCAGTGTTCCACGTCCCATCGGCGACACTGCTGCCGTGACCATCCCTCCCGGCGGCCCGACCGCCCGGACGTCCCGCGCGTGGGCCGCCGTCGCGTTCTGCCCGTGCCCCCCGTTGCTGCTCCCGGCGGTGGAGGGCCGTCCGGCGGCGGAGACCCGCGCCCTGCGCTCGGCCTGCGTCGATGCGGTGACCGCGCTCGTCACCGCCGCCCCCGACGTGGTGGTCGTCGTCGGCGCGGGGGCGGCGCCGGGAGAGCGGTTCGGCGCCGGCGACGGCGGCGATCTGCGGGGGTACGGGGTGGACGTCGAGCTGCCGTTCGACGGCCGGCTGCGGCCCGGCGGCCGCCGGCTGCCCCTGGCGCACACCGTGGGCGCCTGGCTGCTCGACGAGGTGTCGTTCGGCGGCACCCGGGTGGGGGTGGGGCCGGCCGACCTCGGCCAGCTGCTGCGCGACCTGCCGGCCCCGGTGGGTGTGCTGGCGCTGGGTGACGGCTCCGCGCGCCGCACCGTCAAGGCCCCGGGCTACCTGGACCCGGCGGCCGGGCCGTTCGACGCCGCCGTCGCCGCCGCCCTGGCCACCGGCGACGCCGGGGCCCTCGCCGCGCTGGACCCCGCGGACGGCGAGCGGCTGCTCGCCGCAGGCGTGGCGACCTGGCGGGCCGTCGGCGCCGCGGTCGCCGGCCGGCACGTCACGGCGCGGCTGCACCACGACGCGGCTCCGTTCGGGGTGGGCTACGCCGTCGCCGACTGGGTGGTGGCGTGAGCGAGCCACCGGCCGGGGACGCGCCGCCGGTCGTCGCGATCGTCGGCCCCACGGCCACCGGCAAGACCGCGCTGGCCGTGGCGCTGGCCCGGCGGCTGGGCGGCGAGGTGGTCAACGCCGACTCCATGCAGCTCTACCGCGGCATGGACATCGGCACGGCCAAGCCCGACGTCGCCGAACGCGGTGGAGTGCCGCACCACCTCCTGGACCTGTGGCACGTGCGCGAGCCGGCGTCGGTGGCCGAGTACCGGCAGCGCGCCCGCGCCGAGGTGGACCGGCTGCGGGCGGCCGGCACCGTGCCGTTCCTCGTCGGTGGCTCGGGCCTGTACGTGCGCGCCGTCCTCGACGAGCTGGACTTCCCCGGCACGGACCCGGCGATCCGGGCCCGGCTGGAGGCCGAGCTCGCCGCCGTCGGCCCGGCGACGCTGCACGCCCGGCTGGCCGGTCTCGACCCGGCGGCCGGGGCGGCCGTGCTGCCCAGCAACGGACGCCGCATCGTCCGGGCGCTGGAGGTGATCGAGCTGACCGGTGGCCCCTTCCGGGCCGCGCTGCCCGAGCCCCGGCCGCACTACCCGGCGGTCGTGCTCGGGCTGGACCGCGCCCCGGCCGAGCTGGACGAGCGGATCGCCGTCCGCGTCGACCGGATGTGGGCCGCCGGCTTCGTCGACGAGGTGGCGGCGCTGGCCGCGGACGGGCTCCGCGAGGGGCCGACCGCCTCCCGCGCCCTGGGGTACGCCCAGGTGCTGGCGCAGTTCGACGGCGGGCTCTCGGCCGACGAGGCGCGCGAGCGGACCGTCAGCACCACCCGCCGGTTCGTCCGCCGGCAGCGCTCGTGGTTCCGCCGGGACGCCACGACCACCTGGTTCGACGCTGCCCGCCCGGACCTGGCCGACGCCGCCACCGCGGTGATCACCGCGCCTACGATCGGCTCGTGACTCCCTCGCCCCGCGTGCTGATCGGGCACGGCACCGAGAACGACTTCGTGCTGCTGCCCGACCCCGACGGCGCGGTGTGGCCGGAGGACCGGCTGGACGCCGCCATGGTGCGCCGCCTCTGCGAGCGCCGGGCCGGACTGGGTGGCGACGGCGTCCTGCGGCTGGTCCGCAGCGCGCACGTCCCCGACGCGGCGGCGGTGCTGGGCGACGACCTCGACCGCTGCGAGTGGTTCATGGACCACCGCAACGCCGACGGCTCGTACGCGGAGATGTGCGGGAACGGCATCCGGCTGTTCCTGCACGCGCTGGTCGGCGAGGGCCTCGTCGACCGGACGGCCTGCGCCGACGGCCTGCTGGTCGGCACCCGCGGCGGCCCCCGGCGGGTCGGCGCGGCCGCCGACGGCGGCTACTGGGTGGACATGGGCCCCGCGCGCCCGTTCGGCGAGGGCGAGGCGCGGCTGGACGGTTCGGTCTTCCGCGGCACGGCGGTCTCCATGGGCAATCCGCACCTCGCCTGCCTCACCGACGTCCCCGTGGACACCCTCGACCTCACCGGCACCCCGGTCGTGGACGCGGAGCTGTTCCCCGAGGGCGTGAACGTGGAGCTGGTCAACGTCCTCGAGCCGGGCGCGCACGTCCGGCTGCGGGTGTCCGAGCGCGGCGTGGGGGAGACCCGGTCCTGCGGCACCGGGGCGTGCGCGGCGGCGTACACCGCCCTGCGGGCCGAGGGTGCGACCGAGGGCACCGTCGTCGTCGACGTGCCCGGGGGACGCCTGTCGGTCCAGGTGACCTCCGCGACGACGGTGCTCAGCGGCCCGGCGGTCCTGGTGTCGGCCGGCGAGCTGTGCCCGGAGTGGCTGGCCGGCTGACCCCCTTCGAGGGGCCGGGATGCTCCGGGGCGGTCGATGCGTTGTACCCGGCGATGACAACTCACGTGCCCCACACGCAGGACCGTGCCACGCTGGACCCGATGACGACCGCCCCCGACGCCTCGCGCTTCGACGAGCAGCCCGAGCCCACCTCCCGCCCCGTGCCGGCCGGGCAGCGCGACGAGCCCGACGACAGCACCGGCTCCTACGCACTGGAGGCGCGCGGCGCCCTGCGGCGCGTCGCCGGGCTCTCCACCGAGCTCGCCGACGTCACCGAGGTCGAGTACCGGCAGCTGCGCCTGGAGCGGGTCGTGCTGGTCGGCGTCTGGACCGAGGGCACGCAGGCCGACGCCGACCGCTCGCTGACCGAGCTGGCCGCGCTCGCCGAGACCGCCGGCTCCGAGGTGCTGGAGGCGGTCAGCCAGCGGCGCGACAAGCCCGACGCCGCGACCTACGTCGGTTCGGGCAAGGCCAACGAGATCCGCGACATCGTCGCCGCGACCGGCGCCGACACGGTCATCTGCGACGGTGAGCTCACCCCCGGCCAGCTCAACCAGCTGGAGAAGGTGCTCAAGGTCAAGGTCGTCGACCGGACGGCGCTGATCCTCGACATCTTCGCCCAGCACGCCACCAGCCGGGAGGGCAAGGCCCAGGTCGAGCTGGCGCAGATGCAGTACATGCTGCCGCGCCTGCGCGGCTGGGGTGAGTCGCTGTCCCGCCAGGCCGGTGGCCGGGTCGCCGGCGGTGGCGGCATCGGTACCCGTGGCCCGGGTGAGACGAAGATCGAGACCGACCGCCGGCGGATCCGCGCCCGGGTCAGCAAGCTGCGGCGCGAGATCGCCGGCATGGCCACCGCGCGGGCCACCCAGCGGTCCAGCCGTGGCCGCAACGCGGTGCCGAGCGTGGCGATCGCCGGCTACACCAACGCGGGCAAGTCCAGCCTGCTCAACCAGCTCACCGGCGCCGGCGTGCTCGTGGAGAACGCGCTGTTCGCCACGCTGGACCCGACGGTCCGCCGGGCACAGTCCCCGGACGGCCGGGAGTACACGCTGACCGACACCGTCGGCTTCGTGCGCCACCTGCCGCACCAGCTGGTGGACGCCTTCCGCTCCACCCTGGAGGAGGTCGCCGCGGCGGACCTGCTGCTGCACGTCGTCGACGGCTCGGACCCCGACCCGCTCGGCCAGATCGACGCCGTCCACGTGGTGCTGAACGAGATCGACGCGTCGGCCGTCCCGGAGGTCATCGTCGTCAACAAGGTCGACGCGATGAGCGAGGAGGACATCCTCGCGCTCCGCCAGGCCCTGCCCGGCGCGGTGTGGGTCTCGGCCCGGACCGGGGTCGGCATGGACGCGCTGCGCCGGCTCGTCGCCGAGCGGCTGCCGCACCCGGACGTCGACGTCGACGTGCTGGTGCCCTACGAGCGGGGTGACCTGGTGTCCCGGGTGCACCAGGACGGCGAGGTCCTCAGCGAGCAGCACGAGGGCGGCGGCACCCGGCTGACCGCTCGGGTGGACGGCGCGCTGGCGGCCGCGCTGGAGGAGTTCGCGGTACCGGTGGCCTGACCGGGACGCACCCGTGCGGCTGGATCACGATCCGGTCACGGCCCGGTACCGTGTCGGCGTGACGAGCAGCGCGGTGCGGGAGACCGGTCTGCCCGCCTCCGCGCCCGTCGTCTCCACCGGCCGGCCGCCGTGGTGGCTGGTCCTCGTGGCGCTGCTGGTCGGCGGTCTGGTGACCGCCGACCTGCTGGCGCACGGGTCGCTGGAGCGGATGGACCTGCGGGTCTCCGAGATCGTCAGCGACTGGGGGTTGAAGGAGTCGCCGTCCTATCCGGCCGTCTGGCTGATCACCCAGCTCGGTGGGCGGGTCACGATCCTCGTGGTGCTGGCCAGCCTGATCGGCTACCTGTTCTGGCGGCGGGGCGCCTGGCTGCCGATCGCCCGGGTGGTTCTCGCCGTCGCCGTGCTCACCGCCGGCGTGTACGCGATCAAGCACGGCATCGGCCGCACCGCGCCGGCCTTCCCGGGTTCGTACTACTTCCACCCCGACGGCGCATCGTTCCCCTCCGGGCACGTGGCCAACGCCGTGCTCATGTGGGGCGTCGCCCGGTGGCAGGCCGTCGAGTACGGGCTGCCACCGGCGGTCCAGCGCACGTTCTGGTGGCTGAGCGTGGCGGGGCCGGTCGCCACCGGGGTGGCGATGGTGTCGCTGGACTTCCACTGGGTCACCGACGCCGTCGTGGGAGCGGCCGTGGGGATCGTCCTGTTGGGCGTGGTTCATGCACTCGACGCATTGGTTCTGTCACGCTGGGTACGTGCCCGAGCAGGCCGACCGACCGGATAGCCGCGCCCTGAGGCGGCGGCTCCTGCTGGCGACCGCCCTCACGGGCGGGTTGGTGACCGTGGGCCCGGGCGCGGCTCTCGCCGAGGACGGTGCCCCGACGGTGCGGTGCTCGATCACCGACCCGCGGCTCGCCGAGCTGTCCGGGCTGGTGGTCGTGGGCGAGCAGATGCTGGCGCTCAACGACGGCGGCGACCAGGTCGCGGTGTACGGGCTCGACGGCGGCTGCGCGGTCGTCGACGTCCAGACCGGCCCGGTGGACCCGTACGACCCGGAAGACCTGGCGGTCGGCCCGGACGGCGCCGTCTGGATCGCCGACACCGGCGACAACAACACCGACCGGGCAACCGTCGCACTGCACGTCCTGCGCCCCGACGGCACGACTGCGCTGCACCGGCTGACCTACCCCGACGGCGCACACGACGCCGAGGGCCTGCTGATGGCGCCGGACGGCACGCCGTACGTGGTGACCAAGGAGGTCCTGGGGTCCAGCGGGGTGTACCGGCCCAGCGGGCCGCTCGTCGACGGCGGGACGGTGGCCATGGAGCAGGTCGCCACCGTGAACGTGACGCTCACCGGCACACCGGGGGGCCCGGTCGGCCGCGCCGGCCAGCTGATGATCACCGGCGGGGCGGTCGCGTCGGACGGCAACGCCGTGGCGCTGCGCACCTACACCGATGCCTACGTGTGGCCGCTGACCGGATCGGACATCGCCGGCGCACTGGGCGGCGAGCCGACCCGCGTGGCGCTGCCGGAGTCTCCCCAGGGGGAGGCGATCAGCTTCACCACCGACTCGCGTGCGCTCGTGGTCGCCAGCGAGGGGCTGCCGAGTGCGGTGACCGTGGTGCCCCTGCCGGCCGGCGCCCCGGTCCCGACGGCGGCACCGGCAGCGGACCCGCTGTCCGGCTTCGACGAGCTGGTGCGTTCGGACCGATCGCCGATCGCCGCCGCCCTGATCGCCGCCGCCGTAGCCACCGTCGTCGTCTGGCTCGGCGGTCGGCTGCGCCGCCGTTCCTGACCGGTCAGACCCGGCGCAGCACCGAGACGACCCGGCCGAGGATCGTCGCTTCGTCGCCGGGGATGGGCTCGTAGGCCGGGTTGTGCGGCAGCAGCCACACGTGCCCGTCGCGCCGCTTGTAGGTCTTGACCGTCGCCTCGCCGTCGATCATGGCGGCCACGATCTCGCCGTTCTCGGCGGTCGGCTGCTGGCGGACGACGACCCAGTCCCCGTCGCAGATGGCCGCCTCGACCATCGAGTCCCCGGCCACCTTGAGCATGAACACCGTGCCCTCGCCGACGAGCTCGCGGGGGAGCGGGAAGACGTCCTCCACCGCCTGCTCGGCGAGCACCGGACCACCGGCGGCGATCCGGCCGACGAGGGGGACGTACGTCGGTGCGGAGGCCCGCTCGCCGTCCCCGACCGCCGGGGGCTCGACCGCCGCGACGCCGCGGCCGGCGTCGCCGGGTAGTCGCACGTCGAGGGCGCGGGGCCGGTTCGGGTCGCGGCGGAGCCAGCCCTTCTTCTGGAGGACCGACAGCTGGTGCGCGACCGAGGAGGCGGACGACAGGCCCACGGCCTCGCCGATCTCCCGGACCGACGGCGGGTAGCCGCGACGGTCGATCGAGTCGCGGATGACCTCCAGCACCCGGCGCTGCCGCTGGGTCAGGCCGTCGCCGTCGGCCGTCCGGTCCGGGAAGGTGCGGACGGACGCCGAGGCGTCGGCCGTGTCCGGGGCGGCGCCCCGGGTCCCTCGTCGGCCGCCGGACGTCCCGCTCGAGTCCGCCACGTCTCCTCCTCGCCGGCTGCCTGCGCAGCTGATCGACCCTGGTCGTCGCAGCGACCGTAGCGCCGATCGCCGGCCAGTTCAAACAGGTGTTCGAAAGTCGCCCGTGTCGCGTCGCTCCTGTCGGACCCGTGCGGTAGACATCGGACAGACGTTCGAATCGAACACACGTTCGGGCCGGGGGCATCCGGCCAGGTGAGAGGCAGGAAGCGATGACCAGCAGTGCGACGGTGTCGGTGCGCGAGGAGACGACGGGTGCGGCGGGGGGGCGGGCGGGGACGCGGCCGGCGCGGCACCTGCGCGTGCTGCCGCCGGTCCCGCGGGCCTACGCGGTCGCACCCGCGCCGCCCGGCACCCCGGCGGCGCCGTCGCCCGGGTCTGCCGGGGTGCGGCGGACTGCGGGGGAGCGGCGGGGTGAGCCGGCGCTGCCACCGCTGCGGCTCACCGCACGGGGCCGGCGGCTGCTGGTGGTCGTGGCACTGCTGCTCGCGCTGGCCGTCGTCGCACTCGTCAGTGCGGTCCTGGGTGACGGCAGGGGCGGGCTGGAGCTGATGGGGACGACGAGCGTCGTCGTAGAGCCGGGTGACACGCTCTGGTCCATCGCGAGCACGGTCGCCGGGGAGCGCGACGTGCGGGAGGTCGTCGACGGCATCCAGCGGCTCAACGACGTGCCGGGATCGGCCATCGTGCCGGGGCAGGTGCTCCGGCTGCCCTGATCTACTCGTCGTGGTCGGGCGCACCGGCCGGGCGCTGCACAAGGTGCACAAGCTGGCCCCGCGACTTCGTCAACCCTCAGTACGTGGACGTTCACGGTCTGTGCTGGTCAGCGACCTACGGTCTGCGTGTGTCGAGCGTCATGGAGAACCGCGCCGCGGTGTTCACCAGCCAGCCCCAGGCCGTCGAGGTCTACCAGGCGGGCGCGTGGTGGGCGGGTGAGCTGCTGGGTTGGCGGCACGACGACTCCGGCGCGTGCCAGGTGTGGGTGCGGGTGGCCGTGGGCGGTGTGGAAGAGACGGCCTGGACCGAGCTCTCCACCCTGCGGCTGCCGGAGCCGCCCGCGAGCCCAGAGGTCGCCGTCGTGGCGGCGCCCCGCGTGACGCAGGACATGGCCGCCGCCCAGGCGGTGTCCGCGCTGCGGAGTGCGCGTCCCGGTGGTGCCGAGACCACCGCCAGCCTGCCGCTGGTCCGCGACCACGTGGGGCAGTCGGCCCCGGCAGTCGGCCCCGGCGGGCGCCGCAGGGCTCCCGAGGACGCCGGCGTGCAGGTGGCTGCCGCGGCGTCCGTCCCGGTGCCCCCGTCGGGGCGGCACCGGGCCCCCGCGCCGGACGCCGTGGCCGGTCGTCACCGCGCGGCTGACACGGCCTTCCTCGCGACTGTGGCCGGGGACGTCGCCGCCGCCGCCGCCGAGGTGCCGGCCGCCTCGCGGGACGACCACCCCGACACCGCGGCGTGGTCGGTCCCGGCCGCTCGCGGTGCCCTCCCGGTGGAGACGAACCCAGGCGGGCGCGGCTGGCCGCCGCCCGCCGGCCTCGAGGCCGACCTGCTCACCCGGCCGATGCGCCTGAGCGACCAGGTCCCGCAGTCCCGCCGCCGCCCGCGGGTGCACGGCGGTCTCGGCGGCGCCTGACCGCAACGCACCCCCTCGACGGCGCCGGCCGCCCGGTACCCGGCGCCGTCCGTGCGTCGATCCGGCCGCTGCGCCGTGGGGCTCGGCCGGTGGTGTCCGCGCCCCGACGAGGTGTGCGGTGCACGGCGCGCGCCCCTCGACGGGCGTGGATCCGCGTGTCGGTCCGGCATGTCGTGTGACTGCTGGGTGTGGGTGTTCCGCCTGGGCACGGCAGTGGCGGGGCGGAACACGCCGACGAAACGATCACTTGCACATCTTGTGTGGGCCGTCCTAGGGTTCCCCTACATCTAGTAGTTACAGAGCTGTAAGCCCGTCCACAGGCTGATCCTCAGGTTCTCCCCGGTGCATCCACCGGATGTCCCCAGGAGGGTCCACAGCCGGCCCGTGGCGGACCAGCGAGGAGAGGGGGTGAACCACCGTGCGCTGCCCGTTCTGCCACAACGCCGACAGCCGGGTGATCGACTCGCGCGAGGCCGACGAGGGCGCCACCACCCGGCGTCGCCGGTCCTGCCCCGCGTGCGGACGGCGGTTCACCACCGTCGAGGAGGCGGTGCTCGCCGTCGTCAAGCGCAACGGCGTCAGCGAGCCCTTCAACCGCAGCAAGGTGGTCGCCGGCGTGCGGCGCGCCTGCCAGGGCCGGCCGGTCGACGAGGACCAGCTCAAGCTCCTCGCCCAGCAGGTGGAGGACGCCATCCGCGCCAGCGGCGCGGCGGAGGTGCCCAGCCACGAGGTCGGGCTGGCGATCCTGCGTCCGTTGCGCGAGCTCGACGAGGTCGCGTACCTGCGCTTCGCCAGCGTGTACCGGGCCTTCACCTCGCTCGAGGACTTCGAGAAGGAGATCACCGAGCTCCGCGCCCGGCACGTCACGGCGGGCGCCCCGCCGCTGCCGGGCATGCAGGGGGATCCGCCGCTACGCCGACGGGGTGGCGGCCGGGGGCAGCCGGTCCCCTCCGCCAGCCCCTCCAGCACCTGAGAAACCGTCAGTGCCACCCGATAGACAGCAGTTCGAGCAGTTACCGATCGCGGCTCTTCCCCAGCCCCCGATCCACCACCGCGCAGCACCACCGCGCAGCCCCGCGAAGCACCACGCGACACACGACCAGGGAGAGCTCCACACCATGACCGATACCGACGACCGCGTGGCCGGCCCCCGCACCCGCCGCGGCGCGAAGGCGCCCAGCCGGGGCAAGGGCCTCAAGATCAAGCGTGTCTTCACCACCGCCGGTGTGCACCCGTACGACGACGTGACGTGGGAGCGCCGCGACGTCGTCATGACCAACTGGCGGGACGGCTCGATCAACTTCGAGCAGCGCGGTGTCGAGTTCCCGGCAGAGTGGAGCATCAACGCCACCAACATCGTCACCACGAAGTACTTCCGGGGCGCGGTGGGCACCTCGCAGCGGGAGACCAGCCTGCGCCAGCTCATCGACCGCGTGGTGCTCACCTACACCGAGGCCGGTCGCGAGCACGGCTACTTCGCCACCGAGGGCGACGCCGAGATCTTCGAGCACGAGCTCACCTGGATGCTGCTGCACCAGTACTTCAGCTTCAACAGCCCCGTCTGGTTCAACGTCGGCACGAGCGCCCCGCAGCAGGTCAGCGCCTGCTTCATCCTCGCTGTCGACGACGAGATGGACTCGATCCTCAACTGGTACCGCGAGGAGGGCCTGATCTTCAAGGGCGGCTCCGGTGCCGGCCTGAACCTCTCCCGCATCCGCTCCTCCAAGGAGCTGCTGTCCTCCGGTGGCACCGCCTCGGGCCCGGTCAGCTTCATGCGCGGCGCCGACGCCTCGGCCGGGACCATCAAGTCCGGCGGCGCCACCCGGCGCGCGGCGAAGATGGTCGTCCTCGACATCGACCACCCCGACATCGAGGAGTTCATCGAGACCAAGGCGCGCGAGGAGAACAAGATCCGCGCGCTGCGCGACGCCGGGTACGACATGGACCTCGGCGGCAAGGACATCACCAGCGTCCAGTACCAGAACGCCAACAACTCCGTCCGCGTCTCCGACGAGTTCATGCGCGCGGTCGACGAGGGCTCCGAGTTCGGCCTGCGCGCCCGCATGGACGGCTCGGTGATCGAGACCGTTGACGCGAAGTCGCTGTTCCGCAAGGTCACCCAGGCCGCGTGGGAGTGCGCCGACCCGGGCATCCAGTACGACGACACGATCAACGACTGGCACACCAACCCCGAGACCGGCCGGATCAACGCGTCCAACCCGTGCTCGGAGTACATGAGCCTGGACAACAGCTCGTGCAACCTGGCGTCGCTGAACCTCATGAAGTTCCTCAAGGCCGACGGCACGTTCGACGCCAAGAACTTCGTGAAGGCCGTCGAGCTGGTCATCACCGCGATGGACATCTCGATCTGCTTCGCCGACTTCCCGACCGAGCCGATCGGCGAGACCACCCGCGCCTACCGCCAGCTGGGCATCGGCTACGCCAACCTGGGCGCGCTGCTCATGGCGACCGGCCACGCCTACGACTCGCGCGGCGGCCAGACGCTGGCCGCGGCGATCACCTCGCTGATGACCGGCACCGCTTACCGGCGCTCCGCCGAGCTCGCCGGCATCGTCGGCGCCTACGAGGGCTTCGCCCGCAACGCCGACGCCCACGCCCGGGTCATGAGGAAGCACGCCGCTGCCAACGACGCCATCCGCCCGGTCGGCGCCGACGACGCCGACGTGCTGAAGATCGCCACCCAGCAGTGGCAGGAGTGCCTGGAGATCGGCGCCGAGAACGGCTGGCGCAACGCCCAGGCCTCGGTGCTGGCCCCCACCGGCACCATCGGCTTCATGATGGACTGCGACACGACCGGCATCGAGCCGGACTTCTCGCTGGTCAAGTTCAAGAAGCTGGTCGGCGGCGGCTCCATGCAGATCGTCAACCAGACGGTGCCGCGGGCGCTGCGCAGCCTGGGCTACCAGGAGGAGCAGATCGAGGCGATCGTCGAGTACATCGCCGAGCACGGCCACGTCGTCGACGCCCCGAGCCTGCGCCCGGAGCACTACGAGGTGTTCGACTGCGCCATGGGCGAGCGGGCCATCTCCCCGATGGGCCACGTCCGCATGATGGCCGCCGTCCAGCCGTTCATCTCGGGCGCCATCAGCAAGACGGTCAACATGCCGGAGACGGCGACCGTCGAGGACGTCGAGACCATCTACTTCCAGGGCTGGAAGATGGGCCTCAAGGCGCTGGCGATCTACCGCGACAACTGCAAGGTCGGCCAGCCGCTGTCCGGCGGCAAGGGCAAGAACGACGGCACCAAGGACGAGGTCGCGGTGGAGGCCACCGCCTCGACCGCGCTCTCGCACCCGGTGCGCAAGCGGCTGCCGAAGAAGCGGACGAGCGTCACCACCTCGTTCAGCGTCGCCGGCGCCGAGGGCTACATGACCGCCGGCATGTACGAGGACGGCAGCCTCGGTGAGGTCTTCCTGAAGCTCGGCAAGCAGGGCTCGACCCTCGCCGGTGTGATGGACGCCTTCTCGATCGGCATCTCGCTGGCGCTGCAGCACGGTGTCCCGCTGGAGACCTACATCTCCAAGTTCACCAACATGCGCTTCGAGCCGGCCGGCATGACCGACGACCCGGACATCCGGATCGCCCAGTCGGTGATGGACTACATCTTCCGTCGCCTGGCGCTGGACCACCTGCCGGTGGAGAAGCGCGCCAGCCTGGGCATCTTCACCGCCGAGGAGCGCGCCGCGCAGGTCTCCGGCTACGGGACCTCCGCGTCGACGTCCACCGTGCAGGAGGAGGAGGTCGACCTGGAGCAGCTGCGCGGCTCCGCGCCGATCGAGACCTCGAAGGTGGAGGAGAAGGTCACCCCGGAGGGCCCGAAGTCGGTCAAGGAGGCCCACTCCTCGGCCGAGCTGCTCGAGCTGGTCACCGGGACCGCCACCGACGCGCCGCTGTGCATGACCTGCGGCACGAAGATGCGCCCGGCCGGCAGCTGCTACGTCTGCGAGGGCTGCGGCTCCACCAGCGGCTGCAGCTGATGACGGGTCTCCGGTAAGGCCGGAGACCGGCGGACGAACCACAGGGGTGCGGGGACCACGGGGCTGGTCCTCGCACCCCTGTGCCGTCGGGCGGTCTCCGTGCCGGACGGGTGCGAACGGTGCGGCCGACCGGCAGGTCGGCCGTCGAGCCGTCCGAGCGCTGCGCCCGGGACCGCGGCGTCAGCGCGGCGCCGTTCCGGTGTGCGGGTTGTTACCGTCCGCCGCATGCCCGAGCTGTCGCGCACCGCCCGTCTGGACGTCCTCGTCGAGGGGTACGTGCGGATGCCGCACGTGGCCGGCACGGTCAGCCTCGTCCGGGACGCGGAGCGGGTCGTCATCGTCGATCCGGGCATGGTGGCCGACCGGGACCTGATCCTCGCGCCGCTGCGCGAGCTCGGGGTCCGTCCCGAGGACGTGACCGACGTCGTGGTCAGCCACCACCACCTCGACCACACCGTCAACGTCGCCCTCTTCCCGGTGGTGCCGGTGCACGACTTCCAGTCGGTCATCGAGGGGGACACGTTCACCCGCCGGGCCGCCGAGGGCACCCAGCTCACCCCCAGCATCCGGCTGCTCGCGACGCCCGGGCACACCCCGCAGGACATCACCACGCTCGTCGGCACCCCCGACGACGTCGTCGCCCTCACCCACCTGTGGTGGACCGAGGACGGGCCGGCCGACGACCCCTACAGCCACGACCGGGACGAACTGCGACAGCAGCGCGAGCGGGTGCTGGACCTCGCCACCCTCGTGGTCTGCGCCCACGGCGCGCCGTTCCGCCCGGGCCCCGCCACGCCACGCTGAACGAGGCCCCGGCGGTCGATGCGGCCAGGCTCGAGCGGGTTAGCCACGGAGGCACGCGCGCGGCGGAGGCCCCGGGAGCTGCCGGCACGACCTAGCCTTCGCCGGGTGAGGCAGTTGCTGCGGTTCGCCTGGCTCGAGGCGCAGTGCTGCCTGTTCGCGGTGCTGTTCTTCCTCGGCCTGGCCCTCGTCCGGGTCGTCCCGCTCCCGATCAACCCCGCCGACGCGCTGCTGCTGTGGTCCCTCGGCGTCACGCTGGTGCTGTGGCTCCTCCGCTGGGAGACCGGCCGCGAGGTCGCGGTCATCTTCGGGTTCCACCTCGTCGGCCTGGTGCTGGAGCTGTACAAGGTGGCGCAGGGGTCGTGGAGCTATCCCGACACCGGTCTCGCGACGATCGGCGGCGTGCCGCTGTACAGCGGCTTCATGTACGCCGCGGTCGGCAGCTACGTCTGCCAGGCCTGGCGCCGGCTCGACCTGCGGATCACCAACTACCGGACCTGGTCGACCGCCGGCGTGGCCGCGCTGATCTACCTCAACTTCTTCACCTCGCACGTCATCCGGGACGTGCGGCTGCCGCTGGCCCTGCTGCTGCTGGCCGTCACCTGGCGCACGGGGGTGCACTTCACGGTCGGCCGCCGCCGCTACGCGATGCCGCTCGCGCTCTCCTTCGTCCTCATCGGCTTCTTCCTCTGGATCGCCGAGAACGCCGCCACGCTGCTGCGCGCCTGGCAGTACCCGTCGCAGGAGTCGGTCTGGACGCTGGTGCACGCGGCGAAGCTGGGGTCGTGGTCGCTGCTCGTCGTGGTCAGCATCGTGCTGGTCACGGCGGTCAAGGCGCGCGAGGGGCAGCTGTACGGCCGGCCCGGCGACCGCACGGTCCTCCGCGCCTACGAGGCCCCGGCCGTGCCCCACCCGCCGGTCCCGTCGCGTGACGCGGCCGCCGGGCCGGCCCCGGCTGCCGGGGCCGCGCCGCGGTGACGCCCGCACAGCACCGGCCGAGGACGCCGGGGCGCTAGCGGACGTCGGCGGACGGAGCCGCGCCGGTCATCGCGGCGCGCCGGCGGCGGAACTCCTCGACCGGCCGGCTGGTCACCCCGCCCAGCCGCAGCGACACGACCCGTCCGTTCGCGTCCCGCTCCAGCGGGACCAGCTCGCCGGCCGGCCCGAAGCTGGGCTGCGCGGCGACCCGCAGGGTGTTCGCGTCCACGACCTCCAGCTCCTCGACGCCCGGCAGCGGAGCGGCGAGCGTGGGGCGGACGAGGACCAACCGCCCGCCGAGCTCGGCGACGTCCAGGACCCCCCAGAGGTTGGCGAACCGGCCGGTGAACGTCTCCAGAGGCGGGGTGCCGGGCGGTGCGGTGGGCACCTCGGCGCGGGGGTGCAGCGCCACGTCGATCAGCGTGACGAGGCCGGTGGCCAGCTCCTCGGCCGGTCCGTCGATCGCGTTGGTGAGGACGCTGACGACCAGTCCGTCGCAGGGGTCGACGAACGTCACCGTGATCTGCCCAGGGAAGCCACCGCTGTGCCCGACGAGGTGTCGCTCGCCCACGGTGGTCAGCACCAGGCCGACGCCGTACCGGCCCACCTCGGTGCCGTAGGCGGTGACCACCGACTCCAGGCGCTGCATCAGCCGCTTCGAGTCGTCGGTGAGGAGCCGCTCGTCGCCGAGCACGTGCGCCGCCCCGTACAGCGAGAGCTCCTCGGCGGTCGAGTAGAAGCCCGTCGCCGCGGCCATGGCGCGGGTGTCGACGGGCCCGATCGGCTCGCGGGCGTCCTCGCCGAGCAGCAGGCCGGTGTGGCCACTGACGAACTCGCCGGCGCGCGCGGCGTCGTGGTCGGCGCCGGTCCGGGTCAGGCCGAGCGGCTCGATGATCCGGGTGCGCACCACGTCGGCGTAGGAGGCGCCGGTGACGGCCTCGATCGCCAGGCCCACCAGGGCGTAGCCGACGTTGGAGTACTTGAAGTGCTCGTTGCGCCGGTGCACCGGCCCCGCGCGCAGCGCCTCCTCGACCACCCCCGCGCGGTCCGGGAAGGGGCGCTCCAGCTGCCAGAAGTCGGCGTCCGCGCCGTCGCGGGTGACCCCGGCCTGGTGGCCGAGCAGCTCGCGGACGGTCACCCGGGCCACCGGCGAGCCGGCCCGGTCCAGCTCGGGCACGTACCGGCCGATCGGGTCGTCCAGCCGCATGCGCCCGGCCTCGACCAGCTGCAGGACGGCGGTGGCGGTGAACGTCTTGGAGTGGGAGGCGATCCGGAACAGGTGCCCCGGGGTCAGCGGCGCGCCGGTGGACACGTCGGCGCTCCCGATCGCGGCGGACAGCAGCTGTTCCCCGCCGTGGCGGACGGCCACCTGCACGCCGGGCACCCGCCGGTGCCGCACCTGTGCCTCCAGCCACGACCGCAGGTAGCCGGCGGCGCCGCGGACGGTCTCGGTGCGGGGGTTCACGGGCGCCGAGCCTAGGGACCCGGGGCGTGCCGCGCCGCCGCGTACGTCAGGTGCCGCAGCGGGGGACGTCGCCGGCGTCGAGGGCCCAGCCCGGGAGGTCGGCGCGGAACGCCTCGCGCACCCCTGGGGAGCCGGCCGCCCGCCAGTCCACGAGGCCGCCGACCTCAGGCTCGTCCTTGGCCCACTCGAACCAGTTGACCATCGCCAGCCGCGGCAGGCGCTCGGCCAGCTGCGGGTCGAACAGCTGCTGCCACCAGGCCTGCTTGACGGCCAGCTCGTCGGCGCCGCCGGCGCCGGGCGCGAAGAACGCCGCCGTCTCGGGCACGGCCACCGGCTTGCCGTAGCGCTCGCCGTAGGCGGCGTGGAAGTCCGGCAGCCCGCGGTCGTCGCCGCCCCGGCCGACGTAGGTGCCGGTGAGCTGGGCGACGAACTTGCCCGGCTCCGGGACCTCGTTCTCTCCCCACGGGTACGCGTCCCCCCAGTGGTACAGCGACATCCCCACCCAGTCGACGGCGTCCTCGCCCGGCCAGTACGGGGCGTAGGGGTCGTCGGCGGCGGACAGCGCGCCGTCGCCGTCGGTGTCGAGGGCCGGGACGTCGACGGCGGAGGCGGTGTGGGCGCCGCCGGTGAACGGGTACCCGCCGCCGTAGTTCGGGGCCCACATGACCGCCGAGCCGGGCGCCCCGGCGTGGACGGCCCCGGCCACCCGCCGGAACGCCTCGACGTACGCGGCGGGCTGCTGGCCCCACGGGTACCAGGAGCCGTTCATCTCGTGCGCGAACCGGACGACGACGGGCACCCCGCGGCCGTTGTACCCGGCCAGCCGCTCGGCCAGGTCAGCAGTCACCTCGTCGGTGACGGCGGCCAGGCCGTTGTGCGGCTCGAGCGTGAGCAGCAGCAGGCCGCCGTCGGCCCGCACCTGCTCGACGGCGGCGTCGAGGTTGGTCCCGTCGGCGGGGGAGAAGGGGAAGCCGGTGAACGAGACGGCGACCGCGGGGGGCGAGCCGAGGGCGGTCGCGTACTCGGCCAGTGTCTGCGATCCCCAGTCCAGGTTGACGCCGACGTAGATCCCGCTCCCGGCGCCCGGGCGGCCGAGCTGCGCCGGCGGGCACTCCCGGTCGGCCGCGTCCCCGGTGCTGCCGTCGGTGGTGCCGCACGCGGCGGTGGCGAGCAGGGCGCTGACGGTCAGGGCCAGTAGTGGTCGTCGCACCCCTTGTCCATCGGCAGGGAGCCCTCCACCTGTAGGGGGGCGGCCGTGCTCGCGCACTGCAGCACGACCGCCGGTCCGCCCGGATCCCCGGCCGGGTCACGGGACGGGCCGCCCCCTGACCCATACCGCACGGACCGACCAGTCGTCGTCGAGCACCACGGCGTCGGCCGGCTGTCCCGGTGCCAGCCGGCCGATGCGGTCGTCCAGCCCGAGCACCCGCGCGGGCGTGGTGGTCAGCGCCGTCACGGCGGCGACCGGGTCCAGCCCGACCACCTGGACCGCGCGCCGCAGCGCGGCGTCCAGCGTCAGCGTGGACCCGGCGAGGGTGCCGGTGCCGGCCAGCAGGGCCCGGCCGTCGCGCACGACGACGTCGGAGCGGCCCAGGCGGTACGTGCCGTCGCCCCCGCCCGCGGCCGCCATCGCGTCGGAGACCAGCGCGACCCGCCCCGGTGCGGCCGCGAGCAGCAGCCCCGCCACCGTCGGGTGCACGTGGTGCCCGTCGAGCACCAGCTCCAGCGTCACCCGCCGGTCGGCGAGCGCGGCGCCGACCGGACCGGGGGAGCGGTGGCCCAGCCCCGGCATCGCGTTGAAGGCGTGGGTGAGCAGCCGCGCACCGGCGTCGAACGCCCGGGCGGTGAGCGCCATCTCGGCCTCGGTGTGGCCGACGGCCACCGTCACCCCCGCCGCGGCGAACCGGCCGACGGCGTCCAGCGCGCCCGGCAGCTCGGGGGCGATCGTCACCTGGCGCAGCGTGCCGCGGGACGCCCGCAGCAGGCGCTCGACGACCTCCGGCGTCGGGGCCCGCAGGTGGGCGGGGTCGTGCGCCCCGCAGCGGGACGACGCGAGGAAGGGGCCCTCGAGGTGCGCCCCCAGCACCCGGTCGTCGGCCTCGGCGAGGTCGGCGATCGCGGCGAGGGAGGCCGCCAGCTGCTCGACCGGCGCCGCCACCAGGCTGATCAGCGACCGGGTGGTGCCGTGCGCCCGGTGCGCCGCCAGCGCGCCCCGCATGCCGTCGGTGCCGTTCTCGGCGGCGTGCCCGCCCCCACCGTGCACGTGCAGGTCGACGAAGCCCGGGGCCAGCCAGGCCCCGGCCAGGTCCACGACCCGGTCCGCGAGCGGTGGCTCCGCCGTGCCGCAGGCGGCGATCGTGCCGCCGTCGAAGAGCACCCAGAAGCCGTCCCGGCGTCCGTCGGCGTCGAGCTTGCGGCCCCCGCGCAGCAGCGTGCGCCAACCCCGTGCCGTGGTCACCGGCCCGCCAAGGTCTCGCCGACCGCCGTCCTCGCTCCCGCGCTCGGGGGCGCGACCCGGACGGGCCCGTCGCCCGAGCGGTCGGCCGGGAGGTCCTGCCCGTACGGGCAGAACCCGGGCAGCGCGCCCCCGAGCGCGTCGGGGACCACCGGACCGGCGAACCCGGGCATCAGGCAGGCAGTTCCGAGACGGTCGGTTGCTGACATGGCACCTCATTCTCGCCGTGCGAGACCCACGACCGCGCGGACGGCCACTGCAGCGGGTCGATCGTCCACGTCCGGCCGCAGCCCGGCCGTGTCCACCTGTTCGACGCCGCACCGGCGAGCGGATGGGCGACTGAGGGCGGCGGCAGGGCTGGACGGCGCGGCGCCGGGGCGGGAGGGTCGGCCCATGACCGAGAACCGCTTCGCCGTCGACCTGGACGCCCTGGAGGCCGGCGTCCGGGTCCGACCCGCCGACCAGGTCACCGAGCAACCTGCGCCCGGTCCGCCGCCGGCCGCCGGCTGGAGCACCGATCCGCAGCCCTTCGCCGACGGAGCAGGCGGCGACGTCGACGGCGAGTGAGCCCGCCGGCGACGGGCGGGTCAGACCCGGTCGTCGCGCTTCAGCCAGCCGAAGGCGGCAGTGGCCAGGAAGAGGACCGCGCCGACGAGCAGGAGCCAGAACAGCCCCTCGACCAGCGCGCCGATGATCGAGACCACCAGCCACACCACCAGCAGGAGTCCGATCAGGCGCAGCAGCACGGGGGCTCCCGGGGTCGGTCGGCGAGGTCGTCGCCCAGCCTAGAGCCCCGGCCGGGCGGCCAGGCCCCGATCGGTCCCGGCCCTCGTCGCGCGCGCCGCCGTCGTCGGGGAAAGGATGCAGGGATGCCCTACTCCGCAGCCGACGACCGCTACGACTCCATGACCTACCGGCGCACCGGCCGCAGCGGCCTGGACCTCCCGGTGATCAGCCTGGGCCTGTGGCACAACTTCGGCGACGACGTGCCGTTCGACCGGCAGCGCGCCATCCTCCGCCGGGCCTTCGACCTGGGCATCACGCACATCGACCTGGCCAACAACTACGGACCGCCCTACGGCAGCGCGGAGACCAACTTCGGCCGGCACCTGGCCGACGACTTCCGGCCCTACCGCGACGAGCTGGTGATCAGCACCAAGGCCGGCTACGACATGTGGCCCGGCCCGTACGGCCAGGGCGGTGGCTCGCGCAAGTACCTGCTGTCGAGCCTGGACCAGTCGCTGACCCGGATGGGCCTGGAGCACGTCGACATCTTCTACTCGCACCGGCCCGACCCCAGCACGCCGCTCGAGGAGACGATGGGCGCGCTGGACACCGCGGTCCGCTCGGGCAGGGCGCTCTACGCCGGCATCTCCTCCTACTCGCCGGAGGACACCGCGCGGGCGGCGGCGATCCTGGCCGACCTGGGCACGCCGCTGCTGATCCACCAGCCCTCGTACTCCATGCTCAACCGCTGGATCGAGCGCGACGGGCTGCTCGACACCCTCGCCGACGTGGGCGCCGGCTGCATCGCGTTCTCCCCGCTCGCGCAGGGGATGCTCACGGACAAGTACCTCGGCGGCGTCCCGGAGGGCTCACGCGCCAGCCAGGGCAAGTCGCTGTCACCAGACTTCCTCACCGACGAGGCGCTGGGTCACGTCCGCGCGCTGAACGACATCGCGCAGGGGCGCGGGCAGAGCCTGGCGCAGATGGCGCTCGCGTGGGCGCTGCGGGACGAGCGGGTGACCACGGTGCTCGTGGGCGCCAGCAGCGTCGGGCAGCTGGAGCAGAACGTCGGGGCGCTGGCGCGGCTCGACTTCTCCGACGACGAGCTGGCGGCGATCGACCAGCACGCCGTCGACAGCGGCATCGACCTGTGGGAGGCCCCCCGCACCGGCGCCTGACCCGCGCGGACCGGTCCGCGGCGGAGCTGGACCCGCCCTCCGAGGGGTGTCTCCCCCCTCGGGGGGATGTGCGGGGCGCCCGGAGATGTCGATGAGGCCGGGTGAGCATCGAGCGGGCGGGGCTGGGCCGCCCCACGGGAGCGCGCGACGCCGTGCCCGCGCCGGAGAGCGCGCTGCGGCTGGTCGTGGTGCGGACCGTCGCCGTCGCCGCCGTCCTGACCACGGCCGGCTACCTGACCTGGCGGCTGCTGGCGACCCTGCCCGAGGGGCCGGCGCTGTGGATCGGCGTGCCGTTCCTGGCGCTGGAGATCTACGGCGGCGTCGCCCTCGTGCTGTTCGTGATGACCACGTGGGACGTCGCCCCGGCGAGGGTGCCCCCGCCGCGCCCCGGCCCGCCGCCGTCGGTGACCGTCCTGGTCGCCACCTACGACGAGCACCTCGACGTGCTGCTGCCCACCGTCGCCGCCTGCCTGGCGATGGAGGGCGATCACGAGACCTGGGTGCTCGACGACGGCGACCGGCTCGAGGTGGAGGAGATGGTCACCGCCCTCGGCGCTCGCTACGTCAGCCGCCCCGAGCACGACCACGCCAAGGCCGGGAACCTCAACCACGCGCTGGCGCTGGTGCGCACCGAGCTGGTGGCCGTGTTCGACGCCGACCACGTGCCGGAGCCGGAGTTCCTCACCCGGACGGTGCCCTACTTCGCCGACGCGCGGCTGGCGCTGGTCCAGACGCCGCAGCACTTCTACAACACCAGCTCCTTCGAGCACCTGCGTCCGGGCGTCGACCTGCACGAGGAGTCGCTGTTCTACCGGGTGATCCAGGCGGGCAAGCAGCACGCCGGCGCCGCCTTCTGGTGCGGCACCAACGCCGTGCTGCGCGCCGACGCGCTGCGGGAGATAGGCGGGGTGGCGACGGAATCGCTCACCGAGGACTTCCACACCACGACGAAGCTGCACCGCGCCGGCTGGCGGAGCGTCTACCACAACGAGGTGCTGGCCCGCGGTCTCGCGGCCGGCAGCCCGGACGCCTTCTACGCCCAGCGCCGCCGGTGGGGCAGGGGCGCGATGCAGGTGCTCCGGCACGACAACCCGCTCACCGCGACCGGGCTGACCCTGCGCCAGCGGCTGGGCTACGTCTACTCGCTCTCGGCGTGGTTCGACTCGTGGCGCACGCTGGGGCTGGCGCTGGTCCCGGTGACGGTGCTGGTGACCGGGCTGTTCCCGGTCGAGGCGCCGCCGGCGCAGTTCGCCGTCATGGCCGGCGTCCCGTTCCTCCTCCAGCAGGTGGCGCTCACGCTGCTGGCCCGCGGCTTCGCCCCGGCGCGGTTCGCGCTGCTGTTCGAGGTGGTCCGGCTGCCCTCCAACCTCGCCGCCACGCTGTCGCTGGTGCTGCGGGGCACCGGGCGGTTCGCGGTGACCGCCAAGGGGCGGACCGGCGCGGACCGGACCCGCGCCCGGGTGCCGGCGCTGCTCCTGGTGCTGGCCGGCGTGCTCGCCGGCAGCCTGCTCTACACGCTGGCCAGCGTCGCGGGGTGGACGCCGACCGACCACCGGATCGACGGCACCACCCTGGTCCCGGTGTTCTGGGTGGCGACCACCCTCTGCTTCGTGCTGGCCGGCATCCGGCGGATCCGGGACCCCCGTTTCTCCGCCGAGCGGCGCGACGGCCATCGGTTCCCGGCCGCGCTGCCCGCGGTGGTCGACGGCGCCCCGGCCCGGCTCGTCGACGTCTCCCTGGGTGGCGCGCAGGTGCGCGTCCGAGGGGTCGGGGCGTCGGTCGGGAGCGAGGTCGAGCTCGCCATCAGGGTGCCCGACCGGGCCGCGCACGTCGTCTTCCGCGCGACCGTGCGTTCCCGGGCCGACGACGTCCACCGCGTGCAGTTCGTGGGACGGCAGTGGGTCCAGCTGGCCGCGCTGTCGGCGACCGCCTTCGGGGCGGGTGCGGCCCGCTGGGCGGCCACGGTGGTCACCCCGCTCGCCCTGCCGGAGCCGGCGACGACCGGGGCGCGGATCCCGGCCGCCCGTGTCCACCCGGACGCGGTCGCGGCGGCGATGCGCAGCCTCGTCGTCTCCTCCGGTGGTCGTCCCGGAAGCGGCGACACCCAGCCCATCCCGCGGCTGACGCCGGAGCTGGAGCGGGCGCTGTCCGCCGCCGACGGCCGGTAGCCGTGCCCACCGGTCCTGGGGAGCAACCGCCCGGTTCTGCGACGATGCGGTCCGTGGACCCCGCCGGAAACCGCCCCGCTCGCGGGCGGGTCGACGCCGGAACGGTGATCGCCCGCGCGGCCAGGTGGGTCCACGAGGGCCGGCGCATCGACATGGGTGCGCTGGCCGACGAGCTCGGGGTCTCCCGGATGACGCTGCACCGGCACGTCGGCGGCCGCGAGCGGCTGGTCGGCGAGGCGGTCTGGTACCTGGCCGAGCGGGGCTGGCGCGCCTGCACCGAGGCGGAGGACGCCCGGCGAGCCCCGGGCGATCCGGAGCTCCGCAGCGCGCGGGTGCTCCGGGCCTTCAACGCCGGGGTCGTCGGCAGCACCGGGATCCGGGCCTTCATCGACGGCGAGCCCGAGCTGGCGCTCCGGGTGCTCACCGATCCCGCCGGACCGGTGGAGCCGCGTGCGGTGCAGGTGGCCGTGGGGCTGATCGAGAGCGACGAACGGGCCGGCCGGCTGCGACCGATCATCGACCGGGAGAGCCTGGCCTACGCCCTGGTCAAGCTGGCGGAGGCGTTCCTGTACGCCGACCTCGTCGCCGGCCGGCCGGTCGCCGTCGAGGCGGCCGACCGGGTGCAGACGGCGCTGCTCGAGGCCGGGTGGGTGCGGCCCGGCGGCTGAGCGCCACCGGGCCGCACCCGCCGATCAGCGACGAGCCCCGAACGCGTAGTCCTCCTGCGTCGAGTCGCGGAGGATCACCGAGATGCGGTGGTCCGTCGACGGGTAGTTCGGGACGGTGATGGTCTCGGGCACCCCGCCGTCGCGCGGCTGGACCTCGATGCGGATCGGGTGCGTCCCGCGCGGCGTGGCCGGCAGGTAGGCGTCGACCGCGTTGAGGAACGTCAGCGTGTTGAACGGGAACAGGTCGCCCTTGGCCAGGTCGGTGGCCTGGTCGGGGGCGGCGTACCCGGTCGGCGTGCGGGCGCCGACGTCGGTGAGGAACAGGGCGTTGACCTCGCCGACCCGCCCGAACGTGCCCTCGGTGCTCGTGCGCGGCGTGGTGGCCGGGGTCGTCACGTCGAGGGGGCCGGCGCGGTCCCCGATGACGTCGACGGTGATGACGTCGGAGGCGGCCCCCTGGTCGCCCCAGACCTCCCGCGCCCGGATCAGCGCCAGGTTGGTGTGCTGCTCGGACTTGGGCACGAACGCCTCGAGCCCCTCACCGGCGATGCCGCTGTTGAGCCGGACGAAGTGGTCGGACCGGGCGAACGGCGACTGGTAGAAGTGGTGGACCGAGCCGTCGGGCCGCGTGAGGGCGAACTCGTAGCTGTGCCGGCCGTACAGGTTCAGCGGGCCGAAGGAGCCGTCCCCGGTGATGGGGATCGTCGCCACCGGGGAGGCGCTGGTGTGCCGCCCGGTCCGCGTGCTGACCCGCCAGACGTCCAGGGTGGCGCCCTCGAAACCGACGTTCTGCGGGAAGAGAACGGCGCGCCCGGCCACGGTCACCTCGGCCGGCGGCTCCGGCAGGATGTCGGTGGTCGCCGGCGCGGCCCCGGTGAAGAACTCGTACACGGCGGCGAAGGTGCGGGCCGACGACGCGGCCTCGGTGTGGCCCTGGTCGGGGTTGTAGAGGTTGGCCACCGCGCCGTCGATCACGCCGACGCTGCCGCGGCGGGGGTCGGGCGGGGAGTTCCACTCGCCCCAGATCGCCAGCGTCGGGACCCCGCCCGGCGGCGTCTCGGCGCTGCGCCCGTCGAGGTTCACGTACTTGGCGACCTTCGCCGCCTGGTCCGGCTCGGTCAGGTAGGCGTGGCTGACCGTGGTGCCGCGCGAGTGCGCCGCGAGCAGCACCTGCTCCGCGCCGGTGCTCGCCAGCACGGCGTCCAGGAACGGATCGAGCTCCGCGATCGCCTGGGTGTTGTCGCTCCCGCTGGTGTCGTACTCGTAGGCGAACAGCAGGTACTGGGGATAGCCGTTGCTGGTGAACCGCTGGAACTGCGACTGCCACTGGGCGGCCGAGCCGCTGTTGCCGTGCACGAACACGACCGGCAACGGGTCCGCCGGGCCCTCGCCGGAGCTCGTGCCGGGGTCGGCGGCGGCCGTCCCGGGAACGGCGGTCACCATCAGTGCGCCCAGCAGGACGGCGGCCCAGCGGCTGCGCCGCGGGCTTCTCGATGTGGTCCTCACGCGTGCTCCTCCCGGCGCCGGCGGCGCCCCGCGGCGGACGTTACACATCCGTGATCCGTATCACTAGGTCGCGGTGCGAGCGGTCCGCCTCGACGCCGGGGAGGTGGCGCGGCAGGGTTGCGGCGACGGACCGAACCGGATGGAGAGGACGGGCGGCACATGGCCGGCGCGCGTTACGAGTACAAGGTCGAGGAGATCCGCGAGGGCATGATCGGCGGCAAGATGTCCGGCGGGAAGCTGGAGAAGGTGCTCAACGAGCACGCCCGCCAGGGCTGGCAGCTCAAGGCGATCACCTCGGTCGAGGTGAAGGGCCGCATCGGCCCGGGCGGCGTCGACGGCGTGCTGGTCACCTTCGAGCGCCCGGTGGCATGACGCTGGAGTTTCTGAGCACCGACCAGTGGCTGGCGCGCGCCACCGGCGGCCTCGTCGACCGTGCCGGTGCGCTGGCGATGTTCGACTTCGCGGACCCGGTGGACGTCGCGGAGATGACTGGCCGGTGGCGGGGGAGCGGCGTGCCCACCGGGTCGCCGCTGGACGGGCTGCTCGAGTCCTACGGCTGGTGGGGCAAGGAGTTCGTGGACGCCGAGACGGTGCACCCGCTGCTGTTCGGCACCGGATCGGGCCCGCGCCCGGTCGACCCGGCGCTGGTCCCGGTCGGCGTGCTGCGCGACCTGCCGGGGCTCGCGCACTCCCGGGCGGCGCGGGCGGTGTTCCGCGCCGTCCGGCCGCTGCTGACGACGACCCGGCCGAAGGCGCGGCTGCGGATGATCGAGCACCGCGGCGTCGTGACCGCGGCGATGGTCTACGACCGGCTGCCGATCATCGACGTCTTCCGGCGGGTGAGCACGCAGACCGTCCTCGGGCTGATGGACCTGCGCGGCCTGCCCGACCCGTTCTTCTTCGTGCTCAGGCGGGAGAGCTGACCCCGAGCTCGGCGAGCAGCCCACGGATGCGGCGCTCGATCTCGTCGCGGATCGGGCGCACCGAGTCCACGCCCTTGCCGGCCGGGTCCTCCAGTGCCCAGTCCAGGTAGCGCTTGCCCGGGAAGATCGGGCAGGCGTCGCCGCAGCCCATGGTGATGACGACGTCGGAGGCCTCCACCGCATCGGTCGTGAGCACCTTGGGCCGCTGGTCGGAGATGTCGATGCCGACCTCGGCCATCGCCTCGACCGCGGACGGGTTCACCTGGTCGCCCGGCACCGAGCCGGCCGAGCGGACCTCGACAGCGTCGCCCGCCAGGTGCCGCAGCCAGCCGGCGGCCATCTGGGAACGGCCGGCGTTGTGCACGCAGACGAACAGGACGCTGGGGCGGTCACTCACGGCATCTCCTTGATCGAGGGTCTCATCGAGCCAGTGCTGGGGACGGGGCGGTGACCCCTGGGGGCCGGTGTTCCCGGCCCCACGCCTGGGCGGCCATCTGGACGGCGTCCCACGGCGACCCGAGCGGCGGTGTGTAGGCCAGGTCGAGATCGGCCATGCTCTCCACCGTCATGGCGTGGAACAGTGCCGTCGCGAAGACGTCGGCGCGCTTGGCGACCTCGCTGCCCAGCCGGCCGACCAGCTGGGCGCCGAGCAGCCGGCCGGTGTCGGCGTCGCCGGTCACCCGGATCGTGATCGGCCGGGCGCCGGGGTAGTAGGCCTTGTGGTCGTCCGGGGTGGTCTGCGTGGTGACCGGCCGGAAACCGGCGGCGGCCGCCTCGTGCTCGAGCAGGCCGGTGCGGGCGGCGACCAGGTCGAAGACCTTGACCACCTGGGTGCCGACGCTGCCGGCGAAGCGGGCGTGGCCACCGACGGCGTTGGCGCCGGCCACTCGTCCCTGCTTGTGCGCGGTGGTCCCCAGGGGCAGGTAGATGGTGCCCATCAGGCGGTGGTGGGTGGTCACGCAGTCGCCGGCCGCCCACACGTGCGGCAGGCCGGTGGCCATCGTCTCGTCCACGACCACGGCTCCACCGGCGCCGGTGGTCGCGCCGGCGTCCACCAGGAGCTGCACGTCCGGCCGGACGCCGGCGACGAGGAGCACCAGGTCGAAGGAGCGGTCCAGCCGGGTCCCCGTGGCGGTGACGGCGATCCGGCCGTCGCCGGTCCGGGCCAGCCCGGTGACGCCGGTGCCGGTGAGCACCTCGACGCCGTGGGCCGCCATCTCCGCGCGGACCAGGGCACCGAGTTCGGCGTCGACGGTGGTCAGGACCTCCGCCGGGCGCTGCGCCACGGTGGTGGTGATGCCCCGCGCGACCAACGCCTCCGACATCTCCACGCCGATGTAGCCGGCCCCGACGACCAGCGCCGAGCGCACCGGGCGGCCGGTGAGGCTCGCCATCAGGGCGTGGGTGTCGTCGATCGTGTGGAGGAGGTGCACGCCGTCAGCCGGTCCCAGCGCGTCCGGACCGACGCCGTCGATGTCGGGGACGACCGGACGCGCGCCGGTGCCCACGACCAGCTCGTCGTAGGCCAGCAGCTCCTCCGTCCCGTCCGGGCCGGTCACCGTGATGCGCTGCCCGGCCACGTCGATACGGGTGGCCCGGGTGCCGACCCGCAACGTGAGCCCGGCCGCCTCAAGGTCGGCGTAGGTGCGATGTGCCAGCGACTGCCAGGGCCGTACCTCGCCCGAGACGTAGTACGGGATCCCGCAGATGGAGAAGTTCGGGTAGGCGTCGGCGACCACGACGGTGACCTCGGTGGACGGGTCCAGCTCGCGGGCGCGCAGGCCGGCGGAGATGCCGGCGTCGCTCCCGCCGATCACGAGCAGGCGGCGGCTCATGCGCCGAGTTCGACCAGTCGCACCGGCGAGCCGACGGCCGCGACCGGCCGCGTCATCGCGGAGCTCCCGCGGCGACGCCCGCCGGAACGGTCGGGTCGCCGGGGAACCAGCGGCGGGCGGCCCACAGCGAGACGTAGACCAGGGCGACCAGGACCGGCACCTCGATCAGCGGACCGACGACGCCGGCGAGCGCCTGACCGCTGGTGACGCCGAACGTGCCGATCGCGACGGCGATGGCCAGCTCGAAGTTGTTGCCGGCCGCGGTGAACGCCAGTGTCGCCGTCTTCGCGTACCCCAGACCCAGCCGCATGCCGAGCAGGAACGAGCCGCCGAACATCAGGAAGAAGTACGCCAGCAGCGGCAGCGCGATGCGGGCGACGTCCCAGGGGTTCGAGGTGATCGCGTCGCCCTGCAGCGCGAAGAGCATGACGATGGTGAACAGCAGCCCGTAGAGCGCGACCGGGCCGATGCGCGGCAGGAACCGCTCCTCGTACCAGGTGCGGCCCTTCTGCCGCTCACCGATCGTGCGGGTCAGGAAGCCGGCCAGCAGCGGGATGCCCAGGAAGACCAGCACCGAGACGACGATCGCCCAGAAGCTGAACTCCGCCGACGTCGTGGACAGGCCCAGCCAGCCCGGCAGCACCTGCAGGTAGAACCAGCCGAGCGCGGCGAAGGCGAGGATCTGGAAGACCGAGTTGATCGCGACCAGGACGGCGCCGGCCTCGCGGTCGCCGCAGGACAGGTCGTTCCAGATCAGCACCATCGCGATGCAGCGGGCCAGGCCCACGATGATCAGGCCGGTCCGGTACTCGGGCAGGTCGGGCAGCAGCAGCCAGGCCAGCGCGAACATCAGCGCCGGGCCGAGCACCCAGTTGAGCACCAGGCTGGCGACGAGCAGCTTCCGGTCGCCGGTGACCCGGTCGAGCTCGGAGTACCGGACCTTGGCCAGCACCGGGTACATCATCAGCAGCAGCCCGATGGCGATGGGCAGGCTGACGTCGCCGACCTCGACCGCCGAGAGGGCGTCGTCCAGGCCCGGGACCCAGCGGCCCAGCGCGAGGCCGAGGGCCATCGCGACGATGATCCAGACCGGCAGGAACCGGTCCAGCGTCGACAGCTTCTGCAGGACGGGCGCGTCGGCGGGGACGTCGGTGCGCGCGGTCTCGCGGACGGCGTCGCTCATGCCGGCACCGCCGTGGCGAAGAGGCCGGCGACGGCACTGAGCGCGGCTGGGCGGACGGCGTAGTAGACCCACACCCCTCGCTTCTCCCGGTCGAGCAGCCCGGCCGAGTGGAGCACCTTCAGGTGGTGGCTGATCGTGGCCTGGGTGAGCTCGAAGGCGTCGTTGAGGTCGCAGACGCAGGCCTCGCCGCTCCCGCTGGAGGCGATCAGGCTGATCAGCCGCAGGCGCACCGGGTCGGCCAGCGCCTTGAGGAGGGGGGCCACCTGCTCGGCCTGCTCGGCGGACATCGCCGTACCGGACAGGGGTGTGCAGCAGGTCAGGTCGGGCTCGCTCATGGGTGCTCCTCGCGTGGACGTCGACCGCCATCGTAACGACAGACGTCGTATTGACAAGCATCGATGTCACGTGTTCATTGTCGGCTCATGCATCGACGTCCGTCGATGTCTGTCTCCAGGAGGTTCCCATGTCCCGTGTGCAGCTCGCCCTCCGCGTCGCCGACCTCGACGCCGCCGTCGACTTCTACTCGCGCCTCTTCGACGCCGTCCCCGCCAAGCGCCGTCCCGGCTACGCGAACTTCGCCATCGCCGAGCCGCCGCTGAAGCTCGTGCTGCTCGAGGGGGAGCCGGGGGAGCCGACCCGCATGGACCACCTCGGCGTCGAGGTGCCCTCCACCGACGAGGTCACCGCCGCGACCGGCCGGCTGGCGGAAGCGGGCCTGGCCACCCGGCCGGAGGAAGGCACCACCTGCTGCTACGCGGTGCAGGACAAGGTCTGGGTGACCGGTCCGGGCGGAGAGCCGTGGGAGGTCTACACCGTGAAGGCCGACGCCCGCCCCGACCTGGAGGGCAAGACCGACGTCGAGCTCTCCGAGGTCGCCGGCGACGGCACCTGCTGCACGCCCGAGGGCTCCGAGACCGACGCCCGCCTCGCCGCCTCCTGCTGCTGACGCCCGCCCGTTCCGAGACGTCCCGGCCGTCCTGGCTCACCTGAACGGGGGGGGGGGGGGGGGGGGGGGGGGGGGGGGGGGGGGGGGGGGGGGGGGGGGGGGGGGGGGGGGGGGGGGGGGGGGGGGGGGGGGGGGGGGGGGGG